>CBFGMY010000251.1:0-4972 GCA_965650055.1 uncultured Devosia sp. | reverse complement strand
GCGACGGCAGGCTGTAGAGCATGCCGTCATGGCCCATGGCGATGCCGTCATCGACCGCGATGGTGTTGAATTCCTTGGCGACGCCGCCGGCGGCCTCGATCTCGCGGGCCACCAGCTGGCCGAGATCCTTCAGATGGACGTGGCCGGGCACGAACTGGGTGAAGCTGTTGACCACGGCGATGATGGGCTTGCCGAAATCGCTGTCCTTCATGCCGGTGGCGCGCCAGAGGCCACGCGCGCCGGCCATGTTGCGGCCATGGGTGGTGGTGCGGGAACGATAGGCTGGCATGGCGATATCCTCGACGAACTGGTCTGGCGGCCGAACGGGCCGCGTTCTTGGGCTCCTGTTTAGACCCATTCCAGCGAGGCAGCAACAGAAATGCGTACCGTACCGTACGGTACGTGAGCAAGATGGATCAAGCCGGTGCCGTGCGGTGCGGTAGTGTATCCCGACAACAGGAGTG
The DNA here is from genome assembly GCA_965650055.1 of uncultured Devosia sp. Lineage (GTDB taxonomy): Bacteria > Pseudomonadota > Alphaproteobacteria > Rhizobiales > Devosiaceae > Devosia. Next base: position 4,508 of record CBFGMY010000251.1, on the reverse strand, counting down.
CATCATGAAACAGTATCTGCTTGTCGGGCTGCTGGGCCTGACGGTGGCGCCGGCCATGGCGGCGGAATTGACCGGCTGCGGGAGTATCTATGGGTCTGACCCTGTCCCCGCCAGCATAGGCTTCGCGCTGTCCGAACCGCGTTTGGAGCAGAGGGGCGCGCTGCTGCTGGCGGGGCTGGAGGAGCCGGTGTCCGGACCGACCGCCGATATGCAGATCGACGTGCTGTGGACGCGGTTCGAGCAGCGCAATCAATGGATCATCAACGAAGAGTCCAATGCCCGCACGGGCGTCTGTTTCAATGCCGGGGAAGCCGGCTTTGAGTATTTTGCCGGGCAGGTGCTGAGCGGGCCGGCGGAAAACTAGCCCGAAGCCTTCTCGACGATCGACTTGTCGGCCAGCGCCTATGCCATCTTCACCCTGACCGGGCAGGCGACCGATGTCAGCGCCGCGCATGCGCTGATCTACCAGGTGAAGCTGGCCGAGGCCGGCCTTGTCGCTGCCGATGCGCCGGACCTGCTGGTGTTTCCGCCGGGATTTTCGCCGGCGCAGCGCAATGCCCAGATCGAGCTCTGGGTGCCGGTAGCGCCCTAGGCGACCGCCGCGGCGCGCCGTCAATCCAGCAGGTTGGCCGTCACCCGGTTGCGGCCGCCGCTCTTGGAGCGATAGAGCGCCGCATCGGCGCGGGCGAGAACCTTGGCCACGTCCTCAGCGCGACCGGCGCAGGTGATGCCGACGCTGACGGTCATGGCCAGGTCCGGCGCCAGGTTGGTCCAAGACTCGGCGGCCACGGCGGTGCGAATGCGCTGGCAGTCGGTCAGCGCGGTGACGATGTCCCGGGCGTCGAAGACCAGCAGGAACTCCTCGCCACCCAGCCGCGCGACGAAGCCCTGCCCGTCCATGCCGGAAGACAGCAACTCGGCCAGCCGGCGCAGCACGGCGTCGCCGGTCGAATGACCGAAGCTGTCATTGACCTTCTTGAAATGGTCGGCATCGACGATGGCGACGGGAATTGCCGCATTGTGCGGACAGTCGGCAAGCCGTTCGCCCAGCGCGCTGAGGGCATAGCGCCGGTTCTTGAGGCCGGTCAGGTCATCCTCATGGGCCTGACGGTCGAGGTCCCGCGTGCGGGTGAGCAGGTCGCGCCGCTCGGTTTCGAGTTCGGCCAGGCGCATCTGGTGCAGCCGCGTTTCAAGCTTGGCGCGTTCGGCATCGAGCAGGGCCACGCTGAGCTCTGCCATTCCGGTGACCATGCGGGCCCGCGTGTCGGCCACCGAGCTGCGGATGGCGCTTTCGATGGCATGGTAGCGCTTGTAGTGGTCGAAGGCCTCGGGCGTCCGCCCGGCGCGTTGATAAAGATCCGACAGCAGCCGGTGGGCGCGGAGCACCATGGGCTTTTCGTCATGCTCGATCAGGGCGGGCAAGACACCCTCGAAGCGGGTGATGGCCGTATCGTACTGACCGAAATGCATGGCGATGCGGGCCAGGTTGAAGGCCGCATCGAGCTGGAGCGACGCGTAGCCCTTCTGGCTGGCAATGGCGTGGGATCGTGTGGTGGCCTGGTTGGCAGCCTGCTCGTCGCCCATAAAGGCCAGCAGCATGCCGTAATTGCCCAGGCCAATGGCCTCGCGATAGGGGTGGTCGGCAGCGCGCGCCAGTTCGATGGCGTCACGCGCGTGGTTCGCGCCGACAGCGACCGCGTCGGCGGCGAGGTCTGCGTCGCCTTTTTCCAGGGCGTCCGCGGCCAGGTCGACGCCATTGGCGGCCAGATTGTTGAGGATGCAGAACTTGGCTTCCGCGCCCAGGCCCGTTGCCAGTGGCAGGGCGCGCTGCATGAAGGCCCGCGATTCCAGGTGATTGCCCATATTGTCATGAGCGCCGCCGATGCGATTATAGGCCCAGAACAACAGGTTCGGATCGCGCAGACGCTGGCCGATCTCGAGGCTGATCGCCAAAACCTGCAGCGCTTCTTCCTGCAGGCCGAGATTGAGATAGGCCAGGGCCTGGAGCGTCAGCGCCTGGGCCCGGCCAGTCTCGTTGCCGGTGGTTTCATCGAGCGAAGCGGCCCGGCCACAGGCCTCGGCGGCTTCTTCCATATCGCCAGTGCGCAGCAACTGATTGGCGAGCAGGCGCAGCGCCTCGGCCTCCCGGCCAGGCTCGCCGTTCACCTTGGCGTGATCGATGGCGCGGCGGGCCCACTGCACGCCTTCAAGATAGTCGCCCCTCAGGCGAGATGCCTCGCTGGCGGCAACAAGGTCTTGAAACATCGCGCTTTTGTTGTCGGCAGCCAACATGGACGAACTCTCGCTTCTCCATGTTATTCTCATGTCCAGATTAATCGTTCCCTAGACTTCGGACTGCAATCGCACCGAAGACTGGGCAAGACGCAACTGCGGGGGAGTGATCGTGCCCGTTACCGCCGAGGGTTTCATTGCCGCGCTATGGGTGGAGCAGTCCGATATCGAACGCGAAAAGATCGGACGTTATTTCAAGAGCGGTGCGGGTGAGTATGGCGCGGGCGACCGCTTCATCGGCGTGCGGATGGGCACGGTGTTCGCACTGGCCAAGCAGCATGTAGCGATGGAGCCTGACGAGATCGAGCGCCTGCTCGAGAGCGACATCCACGAGGCCCGGGCCGGCGCGGTGTCTATCATGGCCAAGCAGTATGAGCGGAAAGCAACCACGGATGAACGGCGTGCCGCGCTGGCGGCGCTCTACCTGCGCCGGCATGACCGGATCAACAATTGGGACTTGGTGGATCTGGGTGCCTGGCAGGTGCTGGGGCGGTGGCTGCGCGACAGGGATCGCGGCGTGCTCTACCAGTTGGCGCGGTCGGACAATCTGTGGGAGCGGCGGACCGCGATGTTTGCCACCATGGCCTTCATCAAGCCGCGCCAGTTCGACGACGTGATTGATATCGCCGAACTGCTGGTCGGCGACCCCGAGGACTTGATCCACAAGGTGGTGGGCGGCATGCTGCGCACGGTGGCGATCCACGACAAGGCGCGGGTGGAAGCCTTCCTCGAGCGACACGCGGCCACCATGCCGCGGGTCATGCTGCGCTATGCCATCGAGCACTTTCCGCCCGAGGAACGGGCGGACTGGCTGGGCCGCGGGCGCTAGTTGTTGATGGAGATGATGGCCCAGGCAGTCTTGTTGCAGGCGTCGTCGTAGCAGATGTTGCTCATCCACAGCGCGCCATTGGCAAAGCCCACGCCTTCGCTGGTGACGATCAGGTCGGCGAAATCCTGGCTGGAGAGGCCATCGATGGTTTCCTGGGTCAGCAGGCTGTCGAAATTGTCGACCAGGTCCTGCGGCTCGAGAATGTCATAGACTTCGCCATTGGCGTTGACGGTCAGCGGATAGGCGCCGAGATCGGCGATCGTGGTCGGGTCGCCGAACAGGAACGCGTCCTGCAACCGGCCAAAGGCTTCGCCGAAGCCGACAGAGTCGCCGTGGATGTTCTCGATCTGCGCCATGACATCTTCCTCGCTCTGGGCGAAGGCGGGCGCGGCGAGCAGGGGCAGGGCAAAAGCGGCAGCGAGGACGGTCAGGCGCATGGCGGCTCCGGGATTGAACGCGGGGACCCTAGCGCATTCAATATCGCTCGTAACGGGGAATCAGTCGGCGGGGCGCTCCGCCATGATCATATAGTTGATGGCCATGTCGCGTGACTTGCGCCACTCGTCGGCCAGCGGGTGGAATACAACCCCGGTCTCGCCGATGACTCTGAGGCCATTGCGCTTGAGCAGGGTCTTGATCTCGTCGGGCGTCAGGAACTTGTTCCAGTCGTGGGTGCCCCGGGGGAGCCAGCGCAGGACGTTTTCGGCGGCGAACACGGCCAGCGCGCGGGCCCGCAGGGTGCGGTTGAGCGTGGCCGTCAGCGCCAGCCCGCCCGGCTTCACCAGATCGGCGCAGCTCTTCATGTAAAGCGGAACATTGTCGACATGCTCGACCACTTCCATGTTGAGCACCATGTCGTATTTTTTGCCCGTCGCGGCCAGCGCCTCGCTCGATGTGGCCTGGTAGTCGACGGCAAGGCCCGACTTTTCGGCATGGAGGCGCGCGATGGCGATGTTGCGCTCGGCAGCGTCGATGCCGGTGACATCAGCGCCGAGACGGGCCAGGGGCTCGCAGAGCAGCCCGCCACCGCAGCCGACATCGAGAATGGTCAAGCCCTCGAAGGGGCGCATGGCAGAGCCGTCGCGACCGAAATGGGCCAGCAGGTGTTCGCGGATATAGCCCAGCCGCACCGGATTGAACTTGTGCAGCGGCTTGAACTTGCCCGTCGGATCCCACCATTCTTCGGCCATCGCGGTGAATTTGGCGATTTCGGCGTCGTTGATGGTGGTTTCGGTCATGGCGCAGCTCCGTTTGCCCGGCATATGAAACCGCTGCCATGGCCGAGGCAAGGCGCGGGTGGTCGCAGGGACGAGATGGGCATGCGGAAACGCCGCGAGGCCATCTGGCGTCGCGGGGCCCCGGGGGGAGCAGAGCGCCCGGGGGGGGG
>CBFGMY010000250.1:0-5011 GCA_965650055.1 uncultured Devosia sp. | reverse complement strand
GGCGCAGCACGACACGGACGGGTTTTTTGCGGCAGTGATGGTGCGGAAGGCTCCGTCGGCGCCTAGCGCCACGGCGGATGGCGCCGGCCTAGGTGTTTGCCGCGCTCTACCCGGCGGCCCCCCCCCCCCTTGCGGGGTGGGGCGGGGGGGGGGGTCCACCAGTGGATCGCCGACCGACCCCCTCCCTCAGTCCCTCCCCTCAAGGGGGAGGGAGGCGCAACAGCCGCGATTGACGTAGCGGGTCTGCAAGGAAGGCCCCTCACCCGGCCTATCGGCCGACCTCTCCCCCAAAGGGAGAGCCTCAGCCCTACTTCTTGAACATCTGCACGCCCTTGGTCGTGAACTTCAGCGCCCGGCTGTTGGGGCGTATCGGGCGCTTGTTGCCGGCGGCCTTGCCAGTCCCGGGCGGCTGGTAGTTCGGCACCAGCTGGTCCGGACGCTGCCCGATCAGGTCGGCACGGCCCATATCCTTGAGCGCTTCGCGCAGCAGCGGCCAGTTGTCCGGGTCGTGATAGCGCAGGAACGCCTTGTGCAGGCGGCGCTGCTTGGCACCACGAATGGTATCGACCTGGTCGCTGCCGCCGCGCCTGACACCACGCAGCGGGTTGACCCCGGTGTGATACATGGCCGTCGCCGTCGCCATCGGCGAGGGCAGGAAGGTCTGCACCTGGTCGGCGCGATAGCGGTTCTTCTTGAGCCAGAGCGCGAGGTTCATCATGTCCTCGTCGGTCGTGCCCGGATGCGCCGCGATGAAATAGGGGATCAGGTAATACTTCTTGCCCGCCTCGGCCGCCGCCGCGTCGAACATCTCCTTGAACTTGTCATAGGTGCCGATGCCCGGCTTCATCATCTTGTCGAGCGGCCCGCGCTCGGTATGCTCCGGCGCGATCTTGAGATAGCCGCCTACATGGTGGGTCACCAGTTCCTTGACATATTCGGGGCTGGTCACTGCCAGGTCGTAGCGCACGCCGGACGCGACCATCACCTTCTTGATGCCCTTGGTCTCGCGCACCTTGCGATAAAGGCTGATCAGCTCGTCATGCGAGGTGTTGAGGTTGGGGCAGATATTGGGGAACACGCAGGACGGCAGCCGGCACGCCGCCTCGATCTTGGGGTCCTTGCAGGCCATGCGATACATATTGGCCGTCGGCCCGCCAATGTCCGAGATCACCCCCGTGAACCCCGGCGTCTTGTCGCGGATCTTCTCGACCTCGCGCAGGATCGAGGCTTCCGAGCGGTTCTGGATGATGCGGCCCTCATGCTCGGTGATCGAGCAGAAGGTGCAGCCGCCAAAGCAGCCGCGCATGATGGTGACCGAGTTCTTGATCATGTCCCAGGCGGGGATCTTCGCATCGCCATAGGACGGGTGCGGCACCCGCGCATAGGGCAGGTCGTAGACCGCGTCCATCTCCTCCGAAGTCAGCGGAATGGGCGGTGGGTTGAGCCACAGGTCGCGGTCGCCGTGGCGCTGCACCAGCGGGCGGGCATTGCCCGGATTGGCCTCGCGATGCAGCACGCGTGAGGCGCGGGCATAGGCTTCCTTGTCGTTCTCGACCTGCTCGAACGACGGCAGCCGGATCACCGTGTCGCCGCGGGTGCGCGTCGCGCCTTCATCATCGGAATCGAGGTCGTCGGCATGCAGCTCCGCATAATGCTCCGGCACCGGGCGGAACAGCCCGACGCCGCGCACGTCGTCCAGCTCGCGCACCGTCTCACCCTCGGCCATCCTTGTGGCCACTTCGACTACGGCGCGCTCGGCATTGCCGTAGATCAAGAGGTCCGCCTTGGCATCGGCCAGGATCGAACGGCGCACCTTGTCGGACCAGTAGTCATAATGGGCGATGCGGCGCAGCGAGGCCTCGATGCCGCCAAGCACGATCGGCACGTCCTTGTAGGCCTCGCGGCAGCGCTGGGTATAGACGATGGTCGAGCGATCCGGCCGCTTGCCGCCTTCGCCGCCAGGCGAATAGGCATCGTCATGGCGCAGCTTGTGGTCGGACGTATAGCGATTGACCATGGAATCCATGTTGCCGCCGGTCACGCCGAAAAACAGCCGCGGCTTGCCCAGGGCCTTGAACGGCTCGGCCGACTGCCAGTCCGGCTGCGAGATGATGCCCACGCGCAGGCCCTGCGCCTCGAGCAACCGGCCGATAATAGCCATGCCGAAGCTGGGGTGATCCACATAGGCATCGCCCGTCACCAGCACAATATCGCAGGCGTCCCAGCCCAGCGCATCCATCTCGGCGCGGCTCATCGGCAGGAACGGCGCGGCCGTTTCTCCAACATGCATCGGGGGCCGCGACAGCGAAGTCACGGTGCTTTGGGCGCTGGCTATGGTTTCCATGGCGCGTCTATAGTCCCAAAGCGCCGAAAATTCAACCTGAGCCCCTGCCCGCCACCTGCCGGTGGAACACGGCTACCCGCCCTTCGGCAGGGTAGTCACTATCGCTGTGTGCACGCGGCCGCTCACGACCCCAAATCGGCCATCGAGCGGCGATGTAGCTAGACCCGGAAGCGGACTTGGGATGTGATGCGGCTAGCGGCACGGGCTACGAGATTGGTTGGACAATGGAAAAAATCCTTTGCGTCTGCGTCGGTAACATCAGTCGCAGCCCGATGATGCAAAGTGTGCTTCAGCAGCATCTTGGCTCGTCGTTCCTGGTAGAAAGTGCCGGAGTGAGCAGGGAGTTGGCGGGCCGCCCGGCAAACAAGAACACTGTTGAATGCATGCGGGAGCGAGGTATCGACTTGAGCGGCCATGTCAGCCGCTGGATCGGAGACCTAGATCTTGGTCAATACCGATGGATTGTTTGTGTCGGTCGGGAGGAAACTGAGATGGTCCGATCCGGCATGGGCCGGCATCGGCAAACATTGTGACTGCGAACGAGCATCAGGGTGGCATTCCCGACCCCCACGAACTTGGCCTGGCCGGCTATCGAGAATGCCTGGCGCTGCTAGATGAAGTCATGCCGAAGATCGCGCTGCACATTGGTGGTGCGAGGCCCACCAGATCCGGGCGATAGCTAAAGCGGATGCCGCTTCCTACCCATTGCAGTCAACACGACGTCCGTCCGGCGTCCCTGTTAGCAGAGACGGTCTGGACTGCCGGAAAATAGCGATGCTGGGGATTCACTTCTTGAGGCTCTTCAGGAAGTCTGGGTCAATCGACGCAGAAATCAATTGGCCTGGCTTCAGCTGAATAGTCGTGGCATCGAACGGCTCTAGAAGGTCAAGGAAAGACCGGAAACTGTCCGCCAATTTGGTAGGGCTGTCAGGCAGTTCGTGGTCCCAGAAAAACACGGCACCACCCGATGCTCGATCGATGAGTATGTAGTTTCCGCCTTCTGCCCAAGCGATTGGGAAAGACCCAGCGCTCAGATTCTCGATGTTTTGCGCCTCTCTGGCGATATCCCTTACCGGTATGAAGCCATTCACACCCGCTTCGTTGGTTGCCCCGATCTTGAAGGTATTCGGCCCGGGTTCCGCGCCGTCGTATAGTTGCAGGAATGCCAAAAGATCAGGCGGCAGCTGCGTCTCAAGCTTCTGTGCGAGATAGGCGACGTCCTTTTTCGAGGCAGAGCTCCCCTTGGTTAGTTCCACTCGCAAGGACCTCTCCCATCTCTATCAAGCCTGTCGACGGCAGCTTGTACTATTATTCAGATTAACGTCGCGGCGTCCCGCAAGCGAACTTTGATCTGACTTGAGCATGCGCTATCAGTTTGGCGGGCTAAGGTCGCGCAGGTCATATCGAGGCGTAAATGAGAGCCGCCATACTCCTATTCATGTTCGCTTTTTTCTGTGGGGGTGCGGTGGCGCAGCATGTCACAGCTTCCCCCAATGACCAGCAGTATCTGCTCGATGTACTCGCCGAGGCAACGAGCGATACCGGCTACATCAACGCAGAAACCAAGCAGACTTTCTGGCTGTTGGCGCCGGAGCGATTTGGGAGCGCGCTGCCAAATGACCCGCACGAGCGACGGAATCTCGTTAACAAGATGTGGGCTTTTCAGGGCGAGTGGCTTGCGTCTCTAAGACTCACAATGGAGCGGGGGGTGGCAACTCTAACACCGTCTTTTGAAGCCTCCAGGCTCGCCAGCAATGCTACCATACTGAGGGTCTTTTCGCCCATAACGGGCGAACTTGCTGATGGACCATTTTCGCGTAGGGCTGCTGAGGAGATGGTACGGGCGGTCGCTAATGGGGAGCCGATCGACTTCTTCAGTCAGGGTCGAATGGTACTGACCTTTGAAGCAATCGAACGCGCCGAGGAGATGCATCGGGCGACGATCGATCGTACGCTCTACTTGTTGACGCCATAGCGCCGCCTATCTGCGTCGTCAGCCTTAGCGCCCTAGCTAGCAATCCTTGGTACTGTCTATGACCTCAGGGCGGCGCCAATTCTGCAACCAAGTACTTGGGGCTGCGTTGAAGGCAGTTTTTCCAAAAGCCTCCAGGCCGCAACCCACCCCATATTGGTCATGGGCTAGTCTAACGGGCCGCAGCGTCACGACTTCTTCACCACGACCGGGCTCCACAACGTGCTCGAACGCATCCGAGAGCTCGACTGAAAAGCCGGCCCGGCCGACACGGCGAAAAGCGTCGCCAGCATCGAGCCGCTCTCCGACAAGGAACGCGCAGCCGAGGAAGCCGGCGGCCTCGTCCGCTCCGGCCGGGCAGACGGCCAAACCCGCTACCCCATCCCGCGCTGAGCATGCTTTGAACCGGTTCGCCCGGTGCCAGACCATAAGAGTGGTGGGGCCGCGACTTTGCCCAAGAGTGCGGCGGCACCTCCCCTCGATGAGGGCGGCCGAGAGAGGGTGTCGACAGCCCCGATATCGGCGGCAACATCCCCCACCCTTGATCCCTCCCCAGAAGGGGAAGGGAGACGATGAGCACGGGCAGTCGCCTCCCTCCCCTTGATGGAGAGGGACCGAGGGTCGGGCGAGGAGCCGCGAAAACCAAGTGAACACTCCTTCTCACTCAAGACCCCTTCCCTTCCTTCGTCTCTCAC
>CBFGMY010000249.1:0-5038 GCA_965650055.1 uncultured Devosia sp. | reverse complement strand
GACGCCCGCGCGCTGAACGCGTGGCGCCGCTGGGGCTATCGGCTGCTGCCGGGCCCGCAGGCCGGCGGCCCGGTCGAGACCCTGATCGACAATGCCGCGGGCCAGCTCAAGGCCATGGCAGCGGCGATGCTGGTCGAGGTCAATACGCTGGTCAAGCTCAAGCCCCTGCCGGCCCGACGGCTGCTTGCCGATCGCATGCTGAGCCTGATGGTCTGGCTGGGCCAGCGCTGCCGCGACCTGCAGCCGGAGCAGATCGAGGCCTACGCCGCCCAGTGGCTCGATGCTTTGCGCCTGACCGGGCAGGGCACGCTGGAGCCAGTCGAGGCCGCGGGCCATCGCCTGCTCATCGTCAAACGCAAGGGCTGTTGCCTGGACTATCTGATCGACCCCGACCGCTACTGCACCACCTGTCCCAAGCAGGACAATGATCTGCGCGTGGCACGGCAGACAGCCAATGCGCTGGCGGAATTGGGGTGAGGGCAGCTTCTATTCTTCTCCCCATCGGGGAGAAGGTGGCGCGCAGCGCCGGATGAGGGGGTGTGGTGGCTACTTGCGGATTTCGGGCAAGCCACGGGCTCCCCCTCACCGACCCGGCTGCGCCGGGCCACCTCTCCCCGATGGGGAGAGGAACAGGCACGATTAGTCGAACACTTCGTCCGGATAGACGCCCCAGAGCTCTTCCTGGTGCAAATAGCCCGAATAGCTGCTGCCGCGCTCGGCCGCGTCCTGGCCGGCGGCACTCACCTGGCACCACGTGCCGTCGCATTCCGCTATCGTGACCTTGAGCCCAGGCCCGAGCCGGGCGCGGATGCCCGAATCGTCGGACTGGCTGGCACGTAGCGGGATTTCGCCATTGGCGATCAGCGGCGTCACATAGCCGGCGCGGGTGCCGGCCAGCAGGTTCTGGTGAATCCAGCCCTCGGTGCCGTCGACATCGCGAATCTTGCGCCAGGTGTCGAACTCCTGGACGATTTCCACCGGGACGCCGGATTTGAGATAGGTCCAGGCGATATCGTATTTCTGCCCCGGGCCGACACGCACATTGATGGGTTCCGAGCGCGTGGTGGCAAAGCGCGGCAACGGCAGGCCGCTGGGATTGGCCGACTGGGCAAAGGCGGGCGATGCCAGCAGCGCCAGCACCAGCATCATCCAGGGCAGGGGGTGGCAGAGGGCTGTGAACATGCGACCGAAGGGGCCGCGCGGGGTCTCGTCAAACATGACTTTGCGTAACAAATGAATTGCCCTATCACTAGCCAATGATCCTTAATGGGCGCTGAAGGGTGGGTTTTCCACACCCCGTATCGCCCCCGCCTGCGGAACATATGACCAGCCAGAAACCGAATATTCTCGTAACCCGGCGCCTGCCCGAGACCATCGAGGCGCGCATGGCGACCCTGTTCGAGACTCACGTCAACGAGGGTGACGTGATGCTGACATCGGACGACATCATTGCCGGGCTCGAGGGCCAGGACGTGCTGGTCTCGTCCATCACCGACCGCATCGATGCCGATCTCATCGCCCGCCTGCCCAAAAGCGTGCGGCTGATTGCCCAGTTCGGCAATGGCGTCGACAATATCGATATCGAGGCCGCTTGGGCCGCCGGCCTGACCGTGACCAATACCCCCTCCGTCCTCACCGAAGACACGGCCGACATGGCCATGGTGCTGATGCTGGCGCTGCCCAGGCGCCTCGTCGAGGGCACGCAGATGCTGGTCCGCGACGGGGTCTGGGCCGGCTGGTCGCCCACCTCCATGCTCGGCCATCGGCTGCGCGGCAAGGCGCTGGGCATTGTCGGCATGGGCCGCATCGGCACCGCCGTCGCCCAGCGCGCCAAGGCCTTCGGCCTCAACATCCACTATTTCTCGCGCAACCGCCGGCCGCCCGGCATCGAGGATCCGCTCGAAGCCACCTACTGGCATGATCTGGATGCGATGATCGAGGCGGTGGACATCGTTTCGCTGCACACCCCGCACACCCGCGAGACCTTCCACATCCTCTCCGAGGAGCGGATCGCGCGGATGAAGCCGGGCAGTTTCGTGGTCAATGTGTCGAGGCCCGAATTGGTCGACGAGGCGGCGCTCGTCGCCGCTATCGAAAGCGGTCACCTCAGCGGCGCCGCCCTCGATGTGTTTGAAAACAAACGCGGAATTGATCAGCGCCTGCTGGCCCTGGCCGAAGCCAACAAGGTGGTGCTCACCGCCCACATGGCCTCGGCCACGCTCGAGGCCCGCATCGAGATGGGCGAGACCGTCATCGTCAATATCCGCGCCTTCATGGATGGCCACCAGCCGCCCCACCGGGTGCTGCCCGAGGGCGGACGCGGCGGGCTGCGCACCTAGCGAGCGCCGCTCAAGACGGGGACGACACCCCGTGTGTGATTGGGCTCAGCGTCCAACCGCCGTTTACCGCAATCGATATAATTTGACTTGCCCGGACCGCGCATTCCCTCCTAAGGCTCGATCGGTGCGTGGCTTTGCCACGCAGAACATCAGGGCAGGGAGGCCCAAGAACACATGGCTTTTGCGCGCAGCATGCTTGCAGCTTTCCTGCTTCTTGCCGGTCTGGCCCCGGCTTTTGCGCAGGTGGTCACCGAGGCGCCTCTCGTCGAGGAAGGCAATGCCTTGGTTCTCACCTCAGTCGGGCACAAGTTCACGCTCCCGCTGCCCGATTGGTTGACGCCGGCCGAGCGCCTTTCGGGCAATGTGCTGCCGCTGATCGAAACCAGCTTCCGCTCCGACCCGACCCAGGCCCTGCTCGAAATCTACCCCGAGGGACAGACATCAGAGCAGTGGACCACCCTCTATGGCGCCCGCATCACCCTCGAGGCCAGCCGGCCGCTGACCGATTATCGCAGCGCCGTCATGTATGGCTATAGCCAGACCTGCAATCCCAAGCTCAGTGGCTTCTTCCAGTTCGGCGAGGACAATGGCGACGACCTGGCCGCGCTCGGCTATGTCTGTGGCGCCTATCTCGATCGGCTGGCGGGCTATGAAGGCCAGGGCGAGGTCATGGTCATGGCCTTCTCCAAGACCGAAAAGGGCGTCGCCATCGCCTATCAGGAGTGGCGCGGGACGCTGTTCGATCCGTCCAAGCCTGAAACCTGGCCCGTCAGCACCGAGGTGCTCAAGGCCCGGGCCGAGCAGTTGCAGGCGCAGGCCGCGCTCAGCCTCGCCGATTGACGGCGGCGCGGCGAGGGCCTATTTCCCCGCAATGAGCAAAGACAACAAACCCACCGGCCCCAGCCAGCGTATGCTGCGCGTCGGCGAACTGGTGCGCCACGCTCTGGCCGCCATGTTCGCCCGGGGCGAGATCGAGGACGACGCGCTGCGCGGTTCGGTGATCACCGTGCCCGAAGTGCGCATGACGCCCGATCTCAAGATCGCCAATGCCTACATCATGCCCCTGGGCGGCATGCATGCCGAGGAAATCGTCGCTGCCCTCAACCGGCACCGCAAGTTCGTGCGCGGCCGTGTGGCGCCGCAGATCAATATGAAGTTCGCGCCCGAAGTGCGCTTCTATGTCGATGACACCTTCGAGGAAGCCACCCGCATCGACAGCATTCTGCGTTCTGACAAGGTGCAGCGCGATCTGGGCGACGACGACGGCGAGACCGAGTGAACGACAAGCCCAAGCGGATCAAGCGCCCCATTTCCGGCTGGGTGGTGCTCAACAAGCCCTATGACATGACCTCCACCCAGGCGGTGGGCAAGGTGCGCTGGCTGTTTGGCGCCGCCAAGGCCGGCCATGCCGGTACGCTCGACCCGCTGGCAACAGGTATCCTGCCGATCGCCCTGGGCGAGGCCACCAAGGCCGTGCCCCAGGTGCAGGACGGCACCAAGATCTATCGCTTCGCCATAAAGTGGGGCAGCGCCACCACCACCGATGACGCCGAGGGCAGCGTCGTGGCGACCTCCGATATCCGGCCGGACCAGGCGGCGCTCGAAGCCGTTCTCCCCCAGTTCACCGGCACCATCTGGCAGCGCCCGCCGATCTTTTCGGCCCTCAAGGTCGATGGCGAACGCGCCTATGACCTGGCGCGGGCTGGCGAAGTCGTGGAATTGCAGCCGCGTCAGATCGATGTCGACGCCATCGAGCTCATCGAGCATGGCAGCGAGCAGTCGGTGCTCGAAGTCACCTGCGGCAAGGGCACCTATGTGCGCTCGCTGGCGCGCGACATCGCCGAGACGCTGGGCACGCGCGGCCATGTCAGCGTGCTGCATCGCGCCGCGGTGGGGCCGTTCCACGATCAGGACGCCCTGAGCATCGACCAGCTCGAGGCCCTGCCGATGGAAGAGCGCGACGCTCTGCTCAAGCCCGTCGCCTCCGGCTTTTCCGACCTGCCCGAGATCCGCCTCGATCCGCAACAGGCCACGGCCGTCCGCCACGGCAATGCGGTGCTGCTGACCGGCGCCGGTTCACCGGTCTCGCTCGAGGAATGTTGGGTCAGCTTCAAGGGCGAAGTGCTCGCCACCGGCTGGGTCGAATTCGGCCAGTTCAAATGCCGCCGGGTTTTCAACTAGACGGGCTGTGGGGCTAGGGCCGGGCGGCGCCTCCACACGCCATGACTTTGCCCCCTTGTTCCATTGAGTGCTAGAACGCACAAAACAGGAGGATGCCTTTTGGCCCCGATCGACCTTTCCGCCGCCCCGTTCAACCTCGATGACGAGGCCATGGCCTGGGTCGCTGCGACGCGTGATGCCTTCACGCCGCGGGACAAGCTGTCCCAGCTCTTCGTGCTGCTGGAGCGCGGTTCTCCCGCCGAGGCGGCGGAAAGCGTCCGCACCTTCCGACCCGGCGGCATCACCCGCATCTATTCGGACGATCTCGATGCCGAGATCGAGCTGGCGCGTGACCTGGGCACGCTGAGTGCAGTGCCGCTGCTGGTCAGCGCCGATCTCGAAGGCAGCCGCATGAGCCTGCCCTTCGGCACGCCAGTGCCCAATCCGCTGGCGCTGGCGGCAGCGGACGATGTGGAAGCGACCACGGCCATTTCCACCATCATGGCGCAGGAAGCCCATGCCGTGGGGCTCAATTGGAG
>CBFGMY010000248.1:0-5105 GCA_965650055.1 uncultured Devosia sp. | reverse complement strand
GGGAAGGCCCCCTCACCCGGCGCTGCGCGCCGACCTCTCCCCCAAAGGGAGAGGTAAGGCAGTTCAGATCTGGTCGCTGGCGCGCCGCCCCTGATCCAGCGCGTATTTCGCCAGCTCGATCCCCATGCGGTCCTCGACGAACGGATAGACCGCCGGATCGAGCACCGATGAACTCAGCGGGATGATGGTCTTGGGCACATGCAGCACGAAGATATACATGCCGCGCCCGAGCTGGCCGACTGACAGGGCCTGCCCGGCGGCGTCGAGCGTGGTGATGACATCGGGGAAGGTCGCCAGCCGCGTGCCGCCGGCATCCTCCACGGCCATGTATTCGTTCATGATGTGGAGTGTCGTCGCCTTGTCGCCGTCGCCGATCGTCACCTTGCCGATGTCGAAGGCTTCCTTGGTGTAGGTCACGTCGATGGCGGTGATGTAGCCCTTGGTGAGGATCGCGCCGCCGGTCGTCTTGACGATGGCGTCGATGACCGAGCCAGGCCCCTTGCCCTCGGCTGCAATCATCGCCTCGCCCAATTTGAGCGCCAGCGAGATACCGCCCAGCGCGGCATGCTTTTGCACGTAGCTCGCCCGCAGCGGATTGCGGCAGGAGGCGATGAAGCCGCCCGACATGTCTGCCGCCGTGCGCAGGATGGGGGAGACCTTCGCCGTGGCGCCGCGGGTCACCAGCTCGATATAGCGGTTGTCCGCCCGGTTGCCGCCCACGGCGGTCTGGATCATCTGCTCGGGCGATCCGGCCATGCCGATCGAGCCCATGTCGCCGGTCGGATGCGCCCTGATATCGCCCACCGCATCCACCACCTTGAGCCCCAGCGCCGCCGAAGGCAGCCAGCCATTGAGGGTGGACGACTTGCCGTTCTGCCCGACCATGAGGCCGCTGAGCTTTTCGCCCAGCGCATCCTGCAGCAATTGCACGGCCTTGATGTAGTCGACGCCGCGCATCTCCCAGGGCGTGGTCGAGGCCGGCGCGCCGATGGCGGCGGCCGTGGCCACCCAGTCGTCGGCATCGAGCTCCTCGATGTCCACCAGCTCGGGCTGGCCGATGCGCACGGCCGCCGTGCCCAGCATGCGGCCGTGGTCGGCCCAACCGCCGCCGCCAGCGGCATAGACCGAGCCGCCGCGCACCGCGGCTTCAACGTCCTTTTCAGTGAGGATGCGCCCCATTCAGGTATTTCCTTGCAGTTTGGTATCGAGCGCCAGCACAGCGTCCAGCAGGACTGCCGCGCCCAGCGCGATGTCATCTGACGTGGCGAACTCGTCCGGCGCGTGGCTGCGGCCATCGGTACAGGGCACAAAGATCATGGCGGCCCGAGTGATCCGGGCCATCCACGCCGTGTCATGCCCGGCGCCCGAAACCATGCGGCGATGATTGGCGCCCGCCGTTTCGCAGGCGGCGTCGAGCACATCGAGCAGTTCGGCATTGCAGGGCGTCGGCTGGTTGTCGGAAACGATGCGCGGCACCGAGACCGTCACGCCGGTCTTCTCGGCAATAGCGGCGACGCCCCGGTCGAGTTCGTCGACAAAGCGGTCCATGTCATCCCGCCGCTCGGCGCGGGCGTCGATGAGCATCCGCACCCTGGCCGGCACGACATTGGCCGCGTTGGGGGTCATCTCGAACTCGCCGACAGTGGCCGCGAAATGCGCTTCGCCGCTGGCCAGGGCCCGGGCTAGTTCCTCGACGCCAAGGGCAATCCAGGCCGCGGTGGTCAGGGCATCCTTGCGCGAACCCATGGGCGTCGTCCCGGCATGGTCCGCCCTGCCCTCGACAATCACCTCGATGCGCGTGATGCCGGCAATGGCCGTTACCACGCCAACATCCAGTTTCTCGTGCTGCAGCACCGGCCCCTGCTCGATATGGAGCTCGAGAAAGGCCTTGATGTCGTCGCGACGCGCCGGAAGCCGAGGGTCACCACCGACCTGGATAATGCCCGCTTCCAGCGTCAGCTCGTCGCTGCTGCGGGCCAGCCATTCAGCCGGCCTTGTGCCGGTCATGCCGCGACTGCCGATGCAGGAGACGCCGAAAATCGAGACTTCTTCGGCGAGGAAATCCACCACTTCCAGCGTGTGCTCCAGCACCATGCCGCGGTCGCGCATGGCCCGCGCCACTTCGAGCGCCGCCACGACCCCGGCTATGCCATCGAACCGTCCGCCATCGGGAACGGTGTCGGAATGGCTGCCCAGCATGATGGTGCCGAGATTGGGGCGCTTGCCCGGAATGGTGCCGACCAGGTTGCCCGCAGCATCGATGCGCGTTACCGCACCGGCGTCCTGCATGGCCCTTTCCAGCCATTTGCGGCCTTCTGAAAACATCGGGGTGAAGGCGCGGCGGGTGTATGGCCGACCCGGCTCGGTGATGGCGGCCAGTGCGTCGATATCGGCGGCGATACGATCGGGGCGGATGGGGGTGTTGGGAATCAAGCCCTGACCTCCGGTCTGACGAACCGTCCGGTTCCCGGTTCGGCGACATTGGCGCCATCGAACACCTGCTGGCCGCGCAGGTAGGTGCCCGTCACCTTGTAGTCCAGGAACATGTCATCATACGGGCTCCAGTCGACGACGTTGTGACCACTGTCGGCGCCGAAGTAGACGTAGGTGCGCGGTTCGACCACCGCGATATCTGCATCCTTCCCCGTTTCGAGGGCTCCCTTGGTGTTCAGCCGGAAGTGCTTTGCCGGGTTTGCCGCCATCAACGTCGCGGCCCAGGTCAGGGGTACTCCACGCTTGGCGGCCCCGGTGAGGAACAGCGGCACCATGACTTCGAGGCCAGGCACGCCGGAAGAATTGGCAAGCATGCTGGGAGAATTCTTGCGGTTTTCCGACCAACTGACGTGATCGGTGCTGACCATGGTCACATTGCCCTGCCGCACATGCTCCCACAGCTTTTCAACTTCGGCTCGCGGACGGATCGGCGGATTGATCTTGGCCTTGCCGCCGAGGCGGGCGACGTCGTTTTCCTCGTCGAGAACAAGGTAATGGATGCAGGCCTCGATGGTGGCGGCATAGCCCTGGTCGCGATAGCTGCGCGCGATTTCATAGCCGCGACCGAGCGAGCAGTGCACAACATGGGCCGGGCAGCCGGTCTGGGCGCCGGTCTCATAGATCTGCAGCGATGCCAGCAGTTCGGTCAGTGGCGGGCGGCTGAGAGCATGGGCGCGATAGTCGGTGATCCCTGCGGCCTTGACCTTGGCCATGGCTGATCGAACCATCTCATCGTCTTCGTTGTGGACGCCGGCGGTGAGGCCGGTGGGCGCGATGGCGGCAAAACACTCTTCCAGCAGAGCGGGCGGAATGCGCGGGAAGCGGATCGGGTCGGTGCCGAAGGTGGAGAACTTGAAGGCGGCGACGCCGGCCTCGACCTGCTCGAGGATACGGCTGGCGCGCTCCTCCGGGTTTATGGTGCCATAGAGCGCGAAATCGACCCGCGCCTGGGGCTCAGCGTGAGCCACCTTGATGCGCACGGCTTCGGCCGAGCAGACGAGGTTGCCCTCGTCATAGGGCATGTCGACGATGGTCGTGACGCCGCCAGCCGCCGCCGAGCGGGTCGACCAGATGAAGTCTTCCTGGTTTTTCTGGCTCAGCGAATGGGTCTGCGCATCGATGGCCCCGGGGAGGATCAACGCATCGCCGAGCACATGGCGCTCGCGCGCTGCGGGCGCCGTGCCTTCGCCGACGTGATCTATCTTGCCATCGCGGACGGCAACATAGCCGCGTTCGACAATACGATCGGGCAGAACGACAGTGCCGGAGAGGACGAGATCGAAATCGGACATTATGGCCTCCACCTACTCTGCGCGGGCTTCCCTCCCCCTTGTGGGGAGGGAATGAGGGTGGGGGTATGAACTGGGTGCGGAGCGTGTGACTCACCCCCACCCTTGATCCCTCCCCACAAGGGGGAGGGAGACGACTGCGCGGCCGGATGAGAAGTCACGCCGCGGCCCTCCCCAACTGCCCGGTCCGCGCCATCAGCCAGCGTTCCAGCGCCGACAGCGCATCATAGAGCAGCACGGCCAGAACGCCCACGATAAGGCCGCCTTGCAGGACGAAGGCGGTGTTGCTCGAAAGAAGCCCGGCGATGATCACTTCGCCCAGGGTTCTTGCGGCCACGGTCGAGCCAATCGTGGCGGTGGCGAGCGAGATGACCACCGACAGGCGGATGCCCGCGAGGATGACCGGCAGGGCCAGCGGCAGTTCCACCTTGATCAGGCGCTGCCAGCCGGTCATGCCGACGCCCTTGGCGGCGTCAGTGACCGCAGGCGGCAGGTTGCCGAGGCCGGTCAGGGTGTTTTCGAAGATCGGCAGCAAGCCATAGAGAAACAGCGCCACCAGGGTCGGCGCCGTGCCGAAGCCCAGCATGGGCACGGCCAAAGCCAGCACGGCGACCGGCGGAAAGGTCTGCCCGACATTGGCGAGGGACCGCGACAGCGGCAGGAATTCGGCGCCGAACGGCCGGGTCACTGTTATGGCAAGGCCCACCGCGATCAGCGTGGAGGCCAAAGTTGCCGCCAGGACGATGGCCAGGTGGTTGAGCGTGATATCGAGCAGGCTGCCCTGGTTGTAGATGGCTGGCTGGCCATTCTTGGTGAACAGGCTGAAGAAGCCGGCGAATAGCTCGGGGTTCGCCAGGAACAGGACCAGGACGACCAGCGCGACCAGCCGGATGAGATTGCCCGCGGTCATTGTGGCCGCGCCGCCAGCCGGCTCAGAGCGTTGAGCGTCACCTGGCCGACGATCTGGCCATCACGCCGCACCGGCAGGGCCGGGCGTCCCGACCACAGCAGTTCGGCATAGGCATCGCGCAGCGAGGCGCTGGCCTCGATGGGCTCGCCGGCCACTGCACCGGCCTCGATGTGGTCGGCCACCCTGGCCAGCGACAGCAGCCGGAACGGCCGCTCGCTGCTGCCGATCAGTTCAGCCACGAAGGGTGTCGCGGGATTGGCGATGATCTCGGCGGGCTTCGCGCATTGCAGCAGCTTACCCTTGTCCATCACGGCAATGGTGTGGCCCAGGTGAATGGCCTCTTCCATGTCGTGGGTCACCAAAACGATGGTGGTGCCGAACTGGCGCTGGATGGCGAGCAGATCTTCCTGCGC
>CBFGMY010000247.1:0-5109 GCA_965650055.1 uncultured Devosia sp. | reverse complement strand
GTGAAGGCCAGGTGCCGGTCCAGGCAATATTGCCGCGCCAGCAGGCCCAGCGGCCCTTCGGTGGCGATGTGGATGTGGTCGGCACCGATCGCATCGATCTGCGTCGCGACGGCCCCGCCGCTCGCCAGCGACAGCCGGATCTCCGGATAGGTCGGCACCGGCAGGGTCCAGAATTTCTCGGGCGTCAGGTAATGCACCTCATGCCCGTCTGCCGTCAGCGTCTTGCCGACGCTTTCGAGGGTGCGGACGACGCCGTTGATCTGCGGCCGCCAGGCATCGGTGACGATGAGGATGCGGCGGGAGTGGTTTCGGTCGAGGGGATGGGACACGGCAACACCACCACGGGTTTGAGTGTCCAGTTAAGGTCGTCCGAATCCACGTCGCTGGTGTGAACAACATGTGACGGGTGGGTGACGGCCTTACCTCTCCCTCTGGGGGAGAGGTCGACCCATCTTTGGGTCGGGTGAGGGGGCCTTGCCCACGTTCCGCACCCAGTAAAGGCCCCCTCACCCGGCGCTGCGCGCCGACCTCTCCCCCAAAGGGAGAGGTGAAGGTTATCCCGCGGCCCGGCGCAGGCGGAACTTGCGAGGTTCGCCGGCGACCATTTCGGTCCACTTGATCAGCTCGAACGCGCCGTCGGCATTCTCGACGATGGCGGTGCAGCTCTCCACCCAGTCGCCGGTATTGATGTAGTGGATGCCGTAGCGATCATGCATGTCGGCAAAATGGATATGCCCGCAAATGACGCCGTCGACGCCCGATTCCTTGGCCTCGTGCACCAGGGCTTCCTCGAAGCGGCCGATGACGGACACGGCATTCTTGACCTTCTGCTTGGCCCAGGCGCTCAGCGACCAATATTGCAGGCCCAGGCGGCGGCGCACCCAGTTGATGGCGATATTGACGCGCAAGGCGGCGTTGTAGGCCCAGTCGCCGACATGGGCGAGCCACTTGGCATTCATCACCACCACGTCGAACTGGTCGCCGTGGATGACGAGATAGGTCTTGCCCGATGCCGAGGTATGCACGGTCCGGTCGACGAACTCGACCTCGCCGAAATAGGTGCCGAGATATTCGCGCAGGAACTCGTCGTGGTTGCCCGGCAGGTAGACCACGCGCGTGCCGGCATTGGCCTTGTCGAGCAGGATCTGCACCAGGATGTTGTACTCGGCCGGCCAGTGCCAGGATTTGGCCAGCCGCCAGCCATCGAGGATATCGCCGACCAGATAGATCGTCTCGGCATCGTGGGAGCGCAGGAACTCGATGAGCTGCCCTGTTCGGATCGGCTTCATGCCCAGATGCACATCCGAAATGAATATGGCGCGGACCTGTCGGACTTCGCGGTCATCCGTCATTCAAGCAGCGACTCCTGCGCATCGTGGAGGCGCACTTTATCCGGGGACGGGCCGAGAGGAAACCTGTGACCGCGAGAAGGTGGGGAAACGTATGAGCTCGCCAATCTCCACCTCTCCCTTCGGGAGAGAGGTGAAGGTCACCGTATCCGGCCCTTAAGCGCCACGATCCGCCCGTAGCTCTCCTTTATCCGTGCCGCAAAGGCCGGATCGGCTTCGGCTTCCGCCACCAGGATATCGAGGATCTCCTGCCCGAGGCCGGCGCGGTATTTGGCGGTGTTGGAAAACAGCAGCACGTCCGTGCCGGCGCGGACAGCCTGGGTCACCGTCTGCTCGAGCGTGAAATGATCGCGGATGGCGCCCATTTCGAGATCATCGCTGATGACGACGCCCTTGTAGCCCAGCTCGTCCCGCAGCACGCCGGTAATCCATTGCGGGGACAGCGAAGACGGCGTCTGGGCGCCGGCATCGGAATACTCGGCATGGTAGAGATGCCCCACCATGACCATGTCGACCAGATCATCGGCCATCAGCGCCCGGTAGGGATCGAGCTCGCTGGGCTGCCAGGTCTGGGTGATATCGACAAAGCCCTCGTGGCTGTCGGCGGTGGACGAGCCATGACCGGGGAAGTGCTTGAGTGCGGTCAGCAGCCCTGCGGCGTGGTGGGCCTTGATGAAAGCGGCATCGTAGCGCGCCACCACCGCCGGATCGTCGCTGAAGGCGCGGCCGAACTTGGCGATCACCTGGTTGTTGGGATTGAGATTGACGTCTGCCACCGGGCCGAAATTGACCGTGAAGCCAAGCTCGGCGATCGCGGTCGCCATCTGGGCATAGATCGCCTCGGCCTCGTCGGGGGAATTGGCCGCGGCGATGGCGGCCGCATTGGGGATCTCCTTGAAGCCGACCGCCTCGGTAAGCCGTTCAACGGCACCGCCCTCCTGATCGAGCGTGATGAAGGGGAGCAGTTCAGGCGACGCTGCCCGAAACGCCGCATTCATCCTGGCCACGGCATCCAGACTCTTGACGTTGATCTTGAGCAGCATGACCCCGCCCAGCCGGCTCGCCGCCAGGTCATCGCGCAGGCTTTTGACGGCTGCATCGGTCGCGTCATCGCCCTGAAACCCGACGACGATCATCTGCCCGGCCATCTGCTCAAGCGTCGCCGCATGGGCGGACACGGGCAGCGACAGCAGGACCATCATGGCGGCAAGACGGCGGAACAGCATGGTGGCGGGCATCCCGGCAAGAATCATGGTTTTGACGATGGGCGGTCAATGTAGCCGAAACAATGGCCAGGGGGCCCGCCACCCCTATTTGGGGGATGTGCGGCCAAAGTCGCCATGCAATCCTTGATGCTGGCGACTTGGAGCGTCGGTCGTTCTTCAACCTTTCGTCCGATGAAGCCGTTGCCTTAAAGCGGGCGGGGATCTTGGGATCCTCGCCCGTGACATTTCACGTCGCTGACGCCCCAGCGGCGTTCGTACCTAGTATTTAGCCCAACTTTCCGGCCCTCCAACCCTACCCTAGCCATGTCAGGAGGGAGGGCCTGCCATGACACACGATGATCATCAAGGTGACGGCGTCGGGCTCGGGCTGACCGTGCAAGCGGTGGCACTACTGGCCTTCATCGGGCTGGCGCTTGGCATCACCATCATCGCGATCGGCATCGCCCTGTTCTCGGAGCCAGAGCGCCTGCGCTCCGAACTCATCGTCAACGTCATCCAGGTGCTGCTCATCGCCATGGCGGTTTCCGGGGTGTTTGCCTGGCTCAACCGCGCCAATACGGATCTGTTGGCGAGGGGCTTCAAGCACCTTCTGTCGATCCAGCGCGCGGCCGTCGGCTCATTCGCAATCGCCAGCGCAGCGACCGTGGCCAT
This sequence comes from uncultured Devosia sp., assembly GCA_965650055.1. GTDB lineage: Bacteria > Pseudomonadota > Alphaproteobacteria > Rhizobiales > Devosiaceae > Devosia. The sequence continues at coordinate 1,883 of CBFGMY010000247.1, read as the reverse complement.
CCTGATTTTTGTCGCCCTGTCCGCAATGTTCGCCACCGAAGTCGAGCACGGCCTCTATCTGCTGCGGGCGATCGAGTTTCTGCTCAAGCTCGCGGCCATCAGCGCCATCATCGTGCTCATCACCATGCGCCGTCCGGCGCAGACCGTGGTGGTCCCAGCCAATCCGGCCGCCCCGGCCGTCGTGGAGGAGCCGGAACAGGGCCGGTTGGAATTCGGCAGCTTGACCTTTGCATTCGGGCTGGTGGTCATTGCCGGCCTGGTCGTGCCGACCGATGACCTGATGCGGCTGGCGAACATGTTCTTTGGTGGCGACAAGAAGGTCGAGGATTATCTGCCCCAGCGCAGTGTGGTGACTGTCGAAGATGGTCTGAGCGAAGCAATGGTCGACGCCATCGAGGACATGCCCTGGCTGAGCGCCGAACTTGCAGTATTGAGCAGCCAGGACCGGAACGAGGTCGCGTTGGGGATGCAGGCGCAGATTGAAAGCGTGCTCTACGGCGTCGAGGTCGAAAATGCCAAACGCGTCGGCGCCTGGCCGCTGTTGGAGGCGATTTGCTACGGGCGCCATGACACGATGATCTTCGCCAACTCCGACAACAAGGTCCTCGCCGAGCACCTGGCCTATCTGTCGGTAGAAGGTCTGGTCGAATATCCCTATGGCGACGTCAATGCCATCGAGTTGACCCGCCATGGGGCTCTCGCCATGTCCAAGTATCTCGACAAGAACTCGCTGCCTGCCTGTGATTTGCCGGAGCCCCTGCAGGACGACCCCACCAGCACAGGCACGACGGCTTCTCCGGCGATCATCGCGCGGGTCGATCGCATCGACCCCACCCAGGTCGACCAGACGATCAGCGGGCTCTCAAGCCTGCAGGAAATCGAAATAGCGAGCGGCGCAATATTCCGGCTTTCGCTGTCGCCTGGCAATTACCGGGCGAGCCTTCAGGCCATCGGTTCGGTGGACCCGTTCCTGCAATTGTTCGACGCCAATGGCGAATTGGTCGACGAGAATGACGACGGTGGCTTTACCGGAGCGTTCGACTCCGAACTGCGCTTCACCATCGTGCCGGGCGGGAAGTATTACCTGCGCGCGTCCAGCTATGACGGTCGCCAGGGCATTGCCCGACTGATGGTGCAAGACGCCGCCATCGAGATCGACCCGACCGTCGATTTCTCGGCCCAGCAAATTGCCCGGCAGGTTCCGGCCACTCCATTGGGCGAGATCGCCGTTGTCCCGCCCGACGGAGCGGCATTCTCCTACCAGGCCACAGAGACGGGCGAGCACACATTCGCGTTCGCGCCGGAATCAGGCAGCGATCAAACCGGAATTGACCTGGTGGGTGTGCTGTTTCGCCTCGATGGCGATCGGCTGACGGAAATCGCCAGTGACGATGACGGTGGCGCCAATGGCCTATTCCCGCTGGTCACGGCTCCGCTCGAAGCGGGCAATGACTACATCCTGGTGCTCAAGCACTTTGAAAGCCTGCTGGCGTCGCAAACGTCGGTCATTGTGACGATCACCACCCCGAGCGGGTCGTCCAACGGCCTGCCAGCCGACGATGTCGGGTCGGTGGAGGTCACCGACCCGGCGCAAGCTGAACCAGAGGCGCCGGTGGCGCCTCCGACAGTGCTGCCTTAGCGGTTCTGGCGGTTCTCGATCAGGCTATCGACAACGCTCGGATCGGCCAGAGTCGAGGTGTCACCCAGCGAGCCGAAGTCGTTCTCGGCCACCTTGCGCAGGATGCGGCGCATGATCTTGCCGGAGCGCGTCTTGGGCAGGCCGGGAGCCCACTGGATGAGATCCGGCGTGGCGATCGGCCCGATTTCCTTGCGCACCCAGTTCTTGAGCTCGGTCTTGAGCGCATCGTCGCTGGTTTCCCCGG
>CBFGMY010000246.1:0-5153 GCA_965650055.1 uncultured Devosia sp. | reverse complement strand
GCGCCGGGCAGGGAGCGCAGTGCCAGCAGCGCGATAACGGCGCCCAGCCCGAAGCCCCAGACCGTGAACTTGACCTGGTCATCCACCGCGGCATTGAGCATTTCCGAGGTCCAGATCGGCGGCCCCGTGAGCTCGATCGAGATATTCTCGTCCTGATAGGTAGCCACGGTTTCGCGCAGCGACGCGATCATCCGCTTGGTGCCGTCGCCCTTGGTCATCTCCTGATTGGGGAACATGATGAGCACCACGCCGCTCAGATCCGGCGTGATCAGGTTGCGCATCATCGGATCGTTCTGCTGCAGGTCGCTGAGCGCGACGGCGACTTCGCCGAAATCGTCCATGCCTTCGGGGACGGCGGGCACCGAGCCGCCCCGGCCATCGGGCTTGCGCAGGGTGAAGGGCGACATGGTGCCGACGGCGAACTCGTTGAGCTCGAGATCGAAGGCCAGCTCGCGCACGCGTTCGAGCGTTTCGGGCTCCGTCAGGCGCGGAGAATTGACCAGCACATAGACGTCGTTCTCGAACGTCCCGAACGTGTCCGACAGATGCTCGTAGGCGTCATAATACTGGCCGGAATGGGCATAGACGCGCAGGAGGTCGCCGTCGACATTGGCGCGGGGAACCTGGGTGAAGCAGAGAATGGAGAAGGCCAGCACGGCGATGGCAACCGCGCGCGGATAGCGCAGCGTAGTGAGGCCGATATATTCAAGGCCGAAGCCGATGGATCGATCATAGGCGAAGCGCGCCCACAGGCGGCTGAAGAAAGAACCAACTGACACCGGGACCCGACTCCGCGAATACGGCAATAAATTGGCGTAATTTCTAGGGTGTTGTCACCAAGGCGTCCAGAACTCAGCCCGGTTCGGGCCGTAATGTTGCAAGAATGCTGTTAGCTCACGCCGGATTCCACAATGGTCAGCGTCGCCGCCGCACAATCGATACGAGCCTGCACGCCATAGGGCAGGGTGAGCATGGGCTGGGTATGCCCGAAATCAAGGCCGGCCAGGACCGGCAAGTCGCCGCGACCTGCTTCGGCCAGCACCTGCAATATGGCGGTCTCGATGGCGTGCTGGTAGCCGTCATCGCCCTTCGGATCGGCGCGCGCGACGAGCAGCCCGGCCAGGCCGTCGATAATGCCCAAGGCCGCGTAGTTGCGCATCCAGTAGCGAATGAAACTGGGTGATGGCGAATCCTCGGACGTCTCGAAAAACAGGATCGCACCCTGCCAGGCCGTCTTGTCCGGCCACCACGCGGTGCCCTTGGTCATTTCCAGCACTTCGGCGCAGCCGCCAAGCAGATGCCCGGTCGCCGTGCCGGATCCCTGCAGGATACGGGGCGCGTCGGCGGGGTGGAGAGCGCGGGGCTGGCCCTGGAGGACGGAACTCGCCCAATCCGTCGGACCAGCCGTCCAGCCTTCGGTATTTGGCGGTATGGCGCCAATAGTTTCGGCGGCGAACATGGCCCGGCGCACGCCGCTGGCGGTATAGGCATGCATGCCGGCATTCTCGGCAAAGCCGGCCATGATGCTGGGGCCATAGAATGAAGCAAGCCCGGCGGCGTAGCAGGCCAGATGCAGGGCCGTTGTGTCGGAAAAGCCGAGAAAGACCTTGGGATTGGCCCTGACAACGTCGAGATCGAGGTAAGGCAGCAGCCTGATGCAATCGTCCCCGCCAATGGTCGCGAAGATGCCGGCGATGGCTGGGTCGCGGAAGGCGTCCATCAGGTCTGCCGCACGCGCCTGCGGATTTTGCGCGATCCACTCAGCCGGGGCCAGCGTGTGGGCCATCTCCACGACTTTTACGCCAAAACGCTGTTCGAGCTGGGCCTTGCCAGCGGCATAGCGCTGCGGGAAACGGCCGGGCCCGCCCCACGAGGGGGAAACCGTCGCAATCGTGTCGCCGGCAACAAGGCGTCTGGGCTTGATCAGGTGAGGCATGTCTGGAACCGGCGAGACGATCCGGAATCGTTACCATGCGTCACCATCGTTGCCCATGGTGGCGCCCGGCCCCTGGGAAGGGCCGGGCGGCCAGATCAGGCGCCCAGGGCGGCGCGGTTTTCGGCAACGAAATCGGCAAAAGCCTTGGGCTTGCGGCCCGAGAAACGCTCGACGGTGTCGGTGACGGCGCCATGATAGCCGATCACCGCATCGACCTGGAATGCCACCAGCGCCTGGGCAAAGCCCTCAGGCAGGCCGGCGGCGACCATGCCGGCAGTCAGTTCCGGCGGCGTGATGGCGATGCTGTTCACGCTCTTGCCGGTCGCCTGCGCGTAAAGGCTGGCGCGGTCATTGTTGGTGACGGGGGCAGGGCCGGTCACGTCGAGAACCGCCTTGCCTTCCGCCGTCAGCAACGCGCCGGCGGCGGTGCGGGCCGCGTCGGCGCGCGTGACGTAGGACGTGCCACGGTCGCCGATAAGGCCGAACAACTGCCCGGAAGCCACCTCGTGAGCGGCGCTCATCAGGTTGTTCTCGGCATACATGTGATTGCGCAGGATGGTGAAATCGAGCCCGCTCTGTCCGATGGCGACTTCGGTCCAGAAATGCTCGCCCGCGAGACCTGCATCGGCATTGGGCCGCGCTGCCGGTGCAGAGGTATAGACGATGTGCTTGACGCCAGCGGCCTTGGCTGCGGCGACGGCCGCCGATTGCTGCTCGACGCGCTTGCCGATGCCGTCGGTGCTGATGATCAGGATACGATCGACGCCGGCAAAGCTCGATGCCAGGCTGGCCGCGTCGTCGAAATCGACCTTTCGTACGGTGACACCCCTGGCGGCGAGGTCGGCCAGCTTGGCCGGGTCGCGCGTGCCGGCAATGACCTTGGTGGCGCCGCGCGCCAGCAGTTCCTCGACCGCAATGCGGCCGAACTGGCCTGCCGCGCCGGTGACCAGCAGGGTTTGATCCTTGAATTGTGCCATTTTCGCTCTCCTTGTTGCAACAAACCCGCCCTTGCGGCATATGCCGATGGAGAGTAAGTATCTTAGGGAGAGTGCTATCTAGTCGTCATCGGCCGACTGCGAAAGGAGGCACTTTCGCCGCATAACGTCACCTTGGAGTAACCACCCATGCGCAACACGTCTGAAGAAGCCGCGCTCTACATCGAAAAGTGGAATGCCAGCCTGGGTGGGCTGACGAGCGATTGCCCGGTGCGCGGCGTGCTCGACAAGATCAGCGACAAATGGAGCATGCTGCTGGTCATGACATTGGCCAGCGGGCCCAAGCGCTTCAACCAGATCCGGCGCGAAGTCCCCGACATCTCGCAGAAAATGCTGACCCAGACGCTGCGCGACCTGCAGCGCGACGGCATGGTGGCGCGCCGTGTCTTCGACACCAAGCCGCCTTCGGTCGAGTATCGCCTGACGCCTTTGGGCGCGTCGATCATCGTGCCTTTTGGCCATCTGATTTCCTGGGCCAGCGAGAACCATCCGCATATCCAGCAGGCGCGGGTTGAGTTCGAGGGCGCCGCGGCCGCCTGATCGCAAACAAATATTTGCAAAGATATGTTTGCAATGGTAGGCGTGGACCATTGGAGGTCCCGCCATGCCCAAAACCCCATTGCGCGATATCAGCCAGGTCAAGCCTGACCCATCGGCGCTGAAGGCCCTGGCGCATCCGGTGCGGCTGCGCATGCTGAGCCTGCTGCGGCTCGACGGTCCCGCCACTGCATCGGGCCTGGCGACACGACTAGGGCTCAATTCCGGCGCCACCAGCTACCATCTCCGGCAACTGGCGCTGCACGGCTTCATCGTCGAGGACACCGCGCGGGGCAATGCCCGCGACCGCTGGTGGAAGGCGGCACACGAATCGACCAACTATGGTGAGGACGAGGGCGACGGCGAGGCACTTGAGGCCGGCATGGCGTTCGGGCAGGCGGCGCTCAACTGGCAGATCATGCAGATGCAGGGTGCGCTGCGAAACCAGGTCAACCTCTCCCCGGAATGGCGCAAGGCCTCGACCGTCAGCGACTATTACATCCCCCTGACGTCAAGCCAGGCCGAGGCGCTGACCAAAAAGCTGCAGGACCTGCTGTGGGAGGCCATGCAGTCGGCGCCGCCCATGGGCGGACCCTATCCAGAGGGCGTCGAACCCTTCGCTGTCATCCTGCATAGCTTTCCCCGTCCACCCGAAGAGGGGGACGCGCCATGAGCAAGCACGCGCCGCTCATCGCGCTCTCGGCCGCCAGTGTCCTCTCCATCGGCGGTACGCGGGTGTCCACCATCGCCATCCCCTGGCTGGTGCTGACCACGACGGGCAGCCCGGTGCTGACGGGCCTGGTGGGGTTTGCCGAAATGCTGCCCTATGTGGCGACCAAGGCGCTGGGCGGTCCGCTGATCGACCGTCTCGGCGCGCGGCGCATGGCTATCTGGTCCGACAGTCTGTCGACGACAGCGGTGGCGCTTGTGCCTCTGCTCTACTGGATGGGGCTCCTCTCCATCTGGACGCTCCTGCCGGCCGTGGCGCTGATCGGCGTGTTGCGGGCGCCGTCCGATGCGGCCAAGCATGCGCTGGTGCCCACCATCGCCACGCTGGGAGATGTGCCGCTGGAGCGCGTTACCGGCGTCATGGGTGCCAGCGACCGCCTCGCAGGCACCCTGGGCGCCGCCAGTGCGGGTGCCCTGATCGCGCTGCTCGGCCCGGCACCGGCCCTGCTGGCCAATGCCGCGGCCTTCGCCCTGTCCGGGCTGGTGGTCGCGCTGGGCGTTCCGGGCCATCTCGCCGAAGCACCCAGGCGGGACGTTTCCAGCACCTATCGCGCCGAATTCGTTGCGGGGTGGAGCGTGTTGAGCCGTGACCCGGTGCTGCGCAGCCTCGTCATCATGATCGCCATCACCAATCTATTCGACCAGGCCTATGCCATGGTCATGCTGCCGGTCTGGGTGCGGAATTCAGGGCTGGATGTGACCTGGGTTGGGATCTTCCTCGCCACGTTCTCGGCGGGCGCCATCGTTGGGGCGAGTATCGCCGCCGCCATCGGGGACAGGCTACCACGCTTGCTGTTCTATACGCTCGGCTTCCTCTGCGCGGGGCCCCTGGCAATGTGCGTCTTCGCGCTCGACCTGCCGCTGCCCGTCATCCTCACGGCACTGCTGCTGAGCGGTCTATCGGCCGGCTTCATCAATCCGATCCTGGGCGCCATTCTGTCCGCACGCATTCCGAC
>CBFGMY010000245.1:0-5213 GCA_965650055.1 uncultured Devosia sp. | reverse complement strand
GATCCGCGCTTCACCGGCACCGGTTCGGCTGCCGAAACGCTCGATGCCGATATCCGCAAGGACGCTGCCGACTGCAAGGCCGCCTATGATGCCGGCACCGTGACCCTCAAGGACGGCGGCACCACGACCACCACGCCTGCCGCCATCGACTTCGGCGATGACAGCAGTGAATGGGCCAAGGACGGCGAGTGCGACGATCCGCGCTTCACCGGCACCGGTTCGGCTGCCGAAACGCTCGATGCCGATATCCTGAAGGACGCCACCGACTGTAAGGCCGCATTCGACGCCGGCACCGTGACGCTGGTTGGCGGCACGACCACCACCACGCCCGTCGCCATCGACTTCGGCGACAATTCGAGCGAATGGGCCAATGACGGCGAGTGTGACGATCCGCGCTTCTCGGGGTCGGGTTCGGCTGCCGAAACGCTGGACGCCGATATCCTCAAGGATGCCGCCGACTGCAAGGCCGCCTATGATGCCGGCACCGTCACCTTCAATGGCGACGGCACTGCCGATATCGACTATGGCGACGACACCAGCCAGTGGGCCAAGGACGGCGAATGCGACGATCCGCGCTTCTCGGGCACTGGCGTGGCCGACGAACTGCTCGACGCCGACACCGGCCATGACGCCACCGACTGCCGCGCCGCAGTGGACGCCGGCACTGCCACCTTCAATGGCGGCGCCTCGACCTCGCCGGCCGCTGCCTTCGACTATGGCTCGGACTGGAGCAAGTGGGCCAATGACGGCGAATGCGACGACCTGCGCTTCACCGGCGAAGGCACCGACAAGAAGCTGTTGACCGACGACCTCTATGGCGACGCCACCGACTGCAAGACGCTGGAGGCTGAAGGCCGCGTGACCATCCGCAAGGTCTATTCGCCCGAATATGTCGCCGGCGCGCCCTATGACAGCAGCCATGTCGACTTCGGCGACAACACGTCGGACTATGCCAATGACGAGCGCTGCGACGACCCGCGCTTCGAAGGCCCGGCCGCTGCCTCGGTGCTGCTGGAAAGCGACGAAATGCACGACAGCGCCGACTGCAAGGCCGCCTATGAAGCCGGCACGCTGATCCTGACCAGCGAAGCCAACTGAAGGCTCGAAGCGCATGAGTTTGAAACGGCGGGGTGAAAGCCCCGCCGTTTTGCTTTGGGGAAGCGGCACACAGCCCGCGCAGTCGTCTCCCTCCCCCTTGTGGGGCTTGGGAGCGGACGCCAGGCAAATCGCTCCGGTGGAGCGATTTGAGCGACCAAGGCCATGAGAGCTACGCTCGAATGGCTGGATCAAGGGTGGGGGTGCTGAGGGTCGAACACGTGTCGAGCTTGCGGATAGCGCGACACCCCCACCCTGCTCGATCACGGACTTAGCAAGGGCTAAGTCCTATCTCGCTTCCCTCCCCACAAGGGGGAGGGTGGACCCGGTGGGTGGGACGTGCCGGTGCATGTCCCTCGGGTCAAGCCCGAGGGTGACGCGCGGTGGGTGGGAGGACTAGGGTGCTCTCCCTCAAGCCGCCTGGCGTTCCACCATCATCTTCTTGATTTCGGCGATGGCCTTGGCCGGGTTCAGACCCTTGGGGCAGACCTTGGCGCAGTTCATGATGGTGTGGCAGCGATAGAGCTTGAACGGGTCTTCGAGGTCGTCGAGGCGTTCCTGCGTGGTCTCGTCGCGCGAGTCGATCAGCCAGCGATAGGCCTGCAGCAAAGCGGCGGGGCCGAGATACTTTTCGCCATTCCACCAATAGCTCGGGCACGAGGTCGAGCAGCAGGCGCAGAGGATGCACTCATAGAGCCCGTCGAGCTTGGCGCGCTGCGGCACCGACTGCGTCCATTCCTTGGCCGGGGTCGGCGACGTCGTCTTGAGCCAGGGCTCGATGGCGCGATGCTGGGCGTAGAAGGTGGTCAGATCCGGCACCAGATCCTTGACCACGGGCATATGCGGCAGCGGGTAGATCTTGATCGGGCCGGTCGAGTCATCCATGCCCTTGGTGCAGGCCAGGGTGTTGAGCCCGTTGATATTCATCGAGCAGGAGCCGCAAATGCCCTCGCGGCAGGAGCGGCGCAGGGTCAGGGTCGCATCGACCTTGTTCTTGATCCACAGCAGGCCATCCAGGATCATCGGGCCGCAATCGTCGAGATCGACGAAATAGGTATCGATGCGCGGATTGGCGCTCTGGTCGGGGTCATAGCGATAGATGTGATACTCGCGCAGCCGCTTGGCATTGGCGGGCTTGGGCCAGGTCTTGCCCTTGGTCGGCCGATCGGCCTTGGGGAGCATCAGTTCGACCATTGGTCGCGTTCCTTCTCAACTGGGCCAGCAGCCCAAGGCATTAGTAGTTCGGCTTGCAGATCTGGTTCGATTTGGCCACGTAGGTATTGTAGGCGTTGTACTGGTCCTGCGGCACCGAGCCGCCCTGCATGGCCGCGATCACCATGGCCATGAAATCCGCATCGATCAGCGTCATCGCCGCATCGGCCTTGCAGGAGCACAGCGTCTCGTCCTGGGCGATGCCCATGCAGACCGCGTGGAACTCGGCCTTCTGCTCGGCAGTGGGCGCCGCGGCGGCGGGGATCGTCATCAGGCCAATGAGGGCCAGACCGGCAAAAATTCTCATCTCAGCTCCTTGCGGATGACCAGCTTCAGGCCGGACCAGGTTTCGTCGACTGCGCAGACTTTGATATCCACCAGCCCGATCGGCAGCACGACATCGCGGATCACATCCTCGGTAATGTCAGTCGCGACCTTGGCGGCCTTTTTGGGCCAGGAAATCCAGATGGCGCCATCGCGGTCGATGCTGTCCATCAGCGGCCTAGCCGCCCGTTCCAGCTCGGCCCGTTCGGTGGTGAAGCCGTGGATCACGTCATAGCCCGGATCGCCATCGGTAAACGTCTGCCACCCCGCCTGCGCCATCTCGATGAAATGGCGCGACACGCGCAGATCGTTGAGGCTCTCCGGCAGGCTGATAAACAGCACCCGCTGCCCGTCCTTGAGGCCGAGCTTCTGCGCGAGGGGCGTGCCCGAATAGCCGATGTCAGTCATTCGGCCACCTTGGCAAAGCTGATACTCGGAATCAGTTCGGGGTCTTGGTTGTCCCCGTTGGGATCTGCACCTGCGCCTACGCAGTTCTCAAGCCGCATCTCGGCATGGTCCGCGGTCATAAGCACGTCGCAAGACACCAGGGCACGCGCCGACGTCCATCCAGATTCCTGAATTCCACTGAGATTGAGCTTTCCGCTCGAAACCTCGAAACGCCCGGAATCACCAATTCCCTCAAAATCGGGCACGCCATTGATGTAGCTACCCATGAATATGGTTGTTTCGACCACGTTCCCGGGGTGAAAACAAACCGAGTAGTCGTTCGTAATGCCCCCAGCGGCTAATTCCAAAAGCTCTCGAGTGGGCTCGCGCTCCCAACACCCAACCAGTGCCTGCTCAATCTCCGCCTCGCTGGCCAGCCGAACATCAAGCGCGGCAACCCCGAGCGTGCCGGCAAGAGTTAGGCCAATGATGGCGAGGGCGAAACGCATCAATAAACGCGTGCCTTGGGCGCGATCTTCTTGAGGTTGATGCCGCCTTCGCTTTCGGGGGTCAGCGGGTCGATATGGACCGGGCGGTAGCCGAGGCGAACCGCGCCGGTATCGGTGTCGATCCAGCTCAGCGTGTGCTTGCGCCAGTTTTCGTCGTCGCGGCTGGGGAAATCCTCATGCGCGTGGGCGCCGCGGCTTTCGTGGCGGGCTTCGGCCGAGACCACGGTGACCATGGCATTGGCCATGAGGTTTTCAAGCTCGAGGGTTTCGACCAGGTCCGAATTCCAGATCAGCGAGCGGTCGGTGACGCGCACGTCCTTGAGCTGCCCATAGATATCGGTCATCCGCTTGACGCCCGACTGCAGCGACTCCGAGGTGCGGAACACGGCGGCGTCTTCCTGCATCGTGTGCTGCATGGCGTCGCGCAGCTCGGCTGTCGGCTTGGAACCGCTGGCATTGCGCAGGCGATCGAGGCGGGCGAGGATTTTGGCGTCCTGCGCCGCATTGATGCCGGGGATGGGCGCTGATTTGTCGATCACCTTGCCGGCGCGGATAGCAGCGGCGCGGCCGAAGACCACGAGGTCGGTCAGCGAATTGGAGCCGAGCCGGTTGGCGCCATGCACCGAGGCGCAGGCCGCTTCGCCGACGGCCATCAGGCCCGGCACGACGCGATCGGGATTGTCAGGCGTCGGGTCCAGCACTTCGCCGTGATAGTTCGCGGGAATGCCGCCCATATTGTAGTGCACCGTCGGCAGCACCGGTATCGGCTCGCGGGTCAGGTCGACGCCGGCGAAGATTTTCGCTGATTCGGTGATCCCGGGCAGGCGCTCATGCAGCACCTTGGGGTCCAGGTGGTCCAAATGCAGGTAGATGTGGTCCTTCTTGGGACCGACGCCCCTGCCCTCGCGGATTTCGAGCGTCATGCAGCGGGAGACGACGTCGCGTGAGGCCAGGTCCTTGGCGTTGGGGGCATAGCGCTCCATGAAGCGCTCGCCTTCCGAATTGGTGAGGTAGCCACCCTCGCCACGCGCGCCCTCGGTGATCAGCACACCGGCGCCATAGATGCCGGTGGGGTGGAACTGCACGAATTCCATATCCTGCAGTGGAAGACCGGCGCGGGCCACCATGCCATTGCCGTCGCCGGTGCAGGTATGGGCCGAAGTCGCCGAGAAATAGGAGCGGCCATAGCCGCCGGTGGCCAGCACGACGAGCTTGGCGCGGAAGCGGTGCAGGGTGCCGTCGTCGAGCTTCCAGGCGATGATACCCTGGCATTCGCCATTGTCGCCCATGATCAGGTCGAGCGCGAAATATTCGATATAGAACTGCGCATTGTGGCGCAGGCTCTGGCCATAGAGCGTGTGGAGAATGGCGTGGCCCGTGCGGTCGGCGGCGGCGCAGGTGCGCTGCACCGGCGGGCCTTCGCCGAATTCGGTCATGTGGCCGCCAAACGGGCGCTGATAGATCTTGCCGTCCTGCGTGCGGGAGAAGGGCACGCCGTAATGCTCGAGCTCATAGATGGCCGCCGGCGCCTCGCGCGCCAGATATTCCATGGCGTCATTGTCGCCCAGCCAGTCCGACCCCTTGACGGTGTCGTACATGTGCCACTGCCAGCTATCGGGGCCCATATTCTGCAGCGAGGCCGCAATGCCGCCCTGTGCCGCCACGGTATGGCTGCGGGTGGGGAAG
>CBFGMY010000244.1:0-5412 GCA_965650055.1 uncultured Devosia sp. | reverse complement strand
CCTGGCCGCAGACCCCGTTGCAAACCCGCGCCAACCTCCTCCGCGCCACCGCCGACCTCTACGAAGCCCACCGCCCCGAACTCTTCGCCCTGCTCGCCCGCGAGGCCGGCAAGACTTGGTCCGACGCCGTCGCCGAAGTCCGCGAAGCCGTCGATTTCCTGCGCTACTACGCTGCCGAAGCCGATGCCCAATCCCTCGCGGCCCCCCGCGGCCCCATCGCCGCCATCTCGCCCTGGAACTTCCCCCTCGCCATCTTCACCGGCCAGATCGCCGCAGCTCTGGTCGCCGGCAACCCTGTTTTGGCCAAGCCCGCGCCGCAGACCCCGCTTATCGCCTTCCGCGCCGTCCAGCTCATGCATGAGGCTGGCATCCCCAACGACGCAGTCCAGCTGCTCCCCGGCGCCGGCGAGGTCGGCACGGCGCTGACCAGCAATCCAGCCATAGCAGGCGTCGTCTTCACCGGCTCGCTGCCCACGGCGCGCAAGATCGATCGCGCCATGGCGTCCAACCTGCCGCCGTCGGCGCCACTCATCGCCGAAACCGGCGGCCTCAACGCCATGGTCGTGGACTCCACTGCGCTGCCCGAACAGGCAGTTCGCGACATCCTCGCCTCCGCCTTCCAATCCGCCGGCCAGCGCTGCTCCGCCTTGCGGGTCCTTTACATCCAGGAAGACGCTGCCGACCGCACCATCGAAATGCTCAAGGGCGCCATGGACGAGCTCACCCTGGGTAGTCCATGGCACCTCGCCACCGATATCGGCCCGGTTATCGACGAAGCCGCGCGCGCGAAAATCCAAGCTCACATCGATAGTTACGAGAAAAGCGGGAATCTGATTCATCGTTTGAAGACGCCAGGTCGGGGGACATTCATAGCGCCAACGGTGCTTCGGGTCCGCGGCATCGAAGACCTCGCCGAGGAGATCTTTGGCCCGGTCCTCCACGTCGCCATCTTCAGGGCCGGCGAGCTCGACAATGTCGTCGCCGCGATCAACGCGTCCGGCTATGGCCTGACCTTTGGCCTCCACACCCGCATTTCCTCGCGTGTGCGTCAGGTGTCATCCACCGTTCGAGCCGGCAATATCTACGTCAATCGCAACCAGATTGGCGCTGTTGTCGGCTCGCAGCCGTTCGGCGGCGAAGGCCTCTCCGGCACCGGCCCCAAGGCAGGCGGCCCGCATTATCTGCCGCGCTTCACCCAGGGCCATGGTCATGCCAATGCCGGCCCATTGCCGCTGCCCGGCCCGACGGGCGAGAGCAACGTCATGCATACCGCCGCCCGCGGCTCGGTGCTTTGCCTCGGCCCGACGCCTGTCGATCAGCGCCGGCAGGCCACCATGGCCGCCATGTCAGGTAATGCGGCCATCCTGGCCGAACTCGATCTCGATACGCTGGCCCATGCGACGGGCTTTGACGCGGTGGCATACTTTGCCGACGACGCCACCCTTCGTGCCATCCGCATCGCCCTCAGCGCCCGATCCGGCGCCATCATCCCGCTGCTGACGTCGGAGGAGGGGGCCAACCGCCTCGTGATCGAGCGCCATGTCTGCATCGACACGACAGCGGCAGGTGGGAATGCGAGCCTGATGGCGCAAGCAGGGTAGGGGAGTACTCGCCCACCAAACGGGCCGCAGCCCTCCGGCCGTCACCCTCGGGCTTGACCCGAGGGCTCCTCACTTGCTGGACCCGTCGAGAAGGACAGAGCCCTCGGGTCAAGCCCGAGGGTGATGCGCGGTGTGGTTTACCCCCGCGCCACCACAGCCGCCAGCTTGGCCGGCACCGCGATCACATCCCGGATCGTCTGCACCCGCTCGGGCGTGTAATAGCCGTCCACGTCAAGCATGTTCACCGTGCCCACCAGTTCCCCGCCGATCACCACCGGCATGTTGACCACGCTCTGGCACCCCAGCGAGTCGATCAGCTCATAGTCCGGAAACACCTTGGCGATATCGGCGATGGTATTGGCGACGAAATACTGCCGCTCCTTGTGCACGATGTCGAACCAGGAATCGTAGCGGATCGGCTTGGTGCCCGATGTCGGGTAGTTGATCGCGTCGCTCGTATAGGCCCGCCGTGCCACTTCGGCCTCCATGTCGACCGTCATGAAGGTGAAGAGCTTCGCGCCCACCGTCGCCTGCACCAGCGCCTGCAGCGCGCCAAACGCCGCATCGGCGCCCTTGGCAGTGGCAATATCAGCGTCGAATTGCGCGATGGCTTGGGAATAGTCAGTCATAGTTTGGTCCTTGGTCTGTTTATCCGACTTGCGCCGATCTCTTCACACCCGCCGCGTTACCACGGGCTTGACCCGAGGGCCACTCTCCGCACGGCACAAGTGGCGAATGGCCCTCGGGTCAAGCCCGAGGGAACGCCGGTGATTGTCTGTGCTACGCGGCCGGTTCCGCACGCCCGGCCGTCGCCGCCAGCAATTCTCTCGAATAGGGCTCGGCGAGTTCCCCTCGCTTGAGCAGCTCGACATCGGCCACCTCGACGATCCGCCCATTCCGCATCACTGCGAGCCGGTCGCAGAGGAAACTCACCACCGGCAGATTGTGCGTCACCAGCAGGTAGGTCAGCCCCTGTTCCCGCCGCAGCCGCTTGAGCAGGTTCAGGATCTCCGCCTGCACCGAAACATCCAGCGCCGAAGTCGGCTCATCCAGCAGCAGCACCTTTGGCTCCAGCATCAGCGCCCGGGCAATCGCCACGCGCTGCCGCTGGCCGCCCGAAAGCTGGTGCGGAAACCGGAACCGGAATCGCCGGTCCAGTCCAACCGCCTTCAGCATCGCCTCTACGCGCTCGGCTCTATTGCCGATGCCGTTGATCTCGAGCGGCTCGCTCAAGACGGCGTCGATGGTCTTGCGGGGGTGCAACGAGCCATAGGGGTCTTGGAACACCATTTGCACCTGCCGCGCCACCGCGCGCTCGATGCCATGGCTGCGTGCCTTGCCCAGCACGGCAATTTCGCCTGTCCAGTCCGGCGCCAGCCCGGCAATGGCCCGCAATATCGTCGATTTGCCCGAGCCGCTCTCGCCCACCAGCGCAAAGCTCTCGCCCTCGGCTATGTCGAGGTTCACCCCGTGGACGACCTTGGTGTCGCCATAAGAAATATCGAGATTGCGTAGATTGATCGCGCTCATGTGCCCGCCCATTGCGACCGGTCAAGCACCGGCAGCTCCTCGCGTGTCTCGTCGATGACAGGCATCGCCGCCAGCAAGCCGCGCGTGTAGGGGTGCTGCGCCCGTTCAAGTTCGCCGGCCGCGCATTCCTCGACCACGGTTCCCGAATTCATCACCAGAATCCGGTCGCAGTAGCGGCTGACGAGGTTGAGATCATGGCTGATCAGGATCAGCCCCATGCCCTTGGTCGTGACCAGATCATCGATGATATCGAGCACCTGCGCTTGCACGCTCACGTCCAGCGCTGAAGTTGGTTCGTCGGCGATCAGCAGCTCAGGCTCGGGGATCAGCATCATGGCGATCATGATGCGCTGGCCCATGCCGCCGGACACCTCATGCGGATAGAGCCCGGCAACACGTTTGGGGTCATTGATCCGCACCGCCTCCAGCATGGCCAGGATCCGCTCGTTCACCTCGCGCCGCGGCAACTTCTCATGCGTCACCAAGGCCTCAGCGATCTGCTCGCCGACCGTCATGACCGGGTTGAGCGAGAATTTGGGGTCCTGCATCACCATGGAGATGCGAGCGCCCCGGATGGAGCGCATCTGCTGCTCGTTCTGCCGGGTCAGGTCGATGCCGTCGAATTCCAGCCGGTCGGCCGTTACCAATCCAGGCTTGCGGATCAGCTTGAGGATGGCCCGGCCGGTCATCGACTTGCCCGAGCCGCTCTCACCCACAATGCCCAACCGCTCGCGACCGAGATCGAATGAGATACCTTTCACCACCTCCGCCCGCCCACGATGGGTGGGAAAGCTGACGCGCAGGTTCTGGACCGATAGCAGTGGCGCCATCACTTGCCCTCGCTCTTGGGATCAAGCACGTCGCGCAACCCGTCGCCGAGGAAGCAAAAACCCAGGCTGACGATGATAATGGCAAAGCCCGGCATGGTCGCCACCCACCACTGATCGAGAATGAACGTCCGCCCACGCGAGATCATCGCGCCCCATTCCGGCAGCGGCGGTTGCGCACCCAGCCCGATGAAGCCCAGGCCCGCCGCCGTCAGGATGACGCCAGCCATGTCGAGCGTCACGCGGATGATCATCGAAGACGTACAGAGCGGCAGGACGTGCCGCACGATGACCCGAACCGGGTTCGCGCCCTGCAGCCGCACCGCCGCTATGAACTCGGAGTTGCGGATCGTCAGCGTCTCGGCGCGCGCAATGCGGGCATAGGCCGGCCAGGAGGTGATGGCGATGGCAATGATCGCATTGTTGATGCCGGGGCCCAGGGCCGCCACGAAGGCGAGAGCCAGAATGAGCTTGGGCATCGACAGGAAAATATCGGTGAAACCCATCAGCACGCGATCGGTCCAGCCGCCGAAATATCCCGAGATTGCGCCCACCAGCAATCCCAGCGGCGCCGAGATCAGCGCCACCAGCAGCACGATGGTCAGGGTGATCTGGCTACCCCAGATCACCCGCGAGAAGATATCGCGGCCCAGTTCGTCCGTGCCCATCCAATGCTGGCCCGAGGGCGGGGCCAGCCGGTTGGCCAGGTCCTGTCCGGTGGACGAGTAAGGCGCCAGCCATGGCGCCAAAATTGCCGTGAGCAGCAGCACGAGAATGATGACGCCGCCCAGCACCGACAACGGATTGCCGAGGAGAGCGGTAAACACCCGATAGGTGCGCCCGGCATTGGCCTGCCAGCGTGAGTTGGGAGAATCGTCAAGCAGCCAATCGCGCGTACTCATCGTGCCCTCGGGTCGAGGACGCGGTACAGCACGTCCGAAATCTTGTTGATGAAGATGAAGACCGCGCCGATCACCAGCGTCGAGCCGAGCACGGCATTCATGTCGGCATTGAGCAGAGCCGTGGTCAGGTAGTTGCCGATCCCCGGCCACGAGAACACGGTCTCGATCATCACCGATCCTTCCAGCAACCCGGCATAGCTGAGGCCGATCACGGTGATCAGCGGCACGCGGATCGGGTTGAAGGCATGCCGCCAGATGACAATGCGCTCCGGCAAACCCTTGACGCGAGCGGTCGTCACGAATTCCTGGCTCAGTTGGTCCAGCATGAAGCTGCGCGTCATCCGGGCGATATAGGCGAGGCTGAAGAACCCCAGCACAGATGCCGGCAGGATGAGGTGGCTGATCGCGTTCCAGAAGATGTCGATCTCGCCCGCCAGAAGACTGTCGATCAGGATCAACCCCGTCACCGGATCCACCAGCCCATCATAGAAAATGTCGAGCCTCCCCCGGCCGCCCCCCCCCCGCCGCCGCCGCCAGTACCAGGCGCCCCCC
>CBFGMY010000243.1:0-5415 GCA_965650055.1 uncultured Devosia sp. | reverse complement strand
GATGCGCTTGACCGGCGCGGCGATGGGCGTGGGCAGCTCGGCCTGCCGCAGCCCCTTGAACACGGCATGGCGCAGCATGCCATCCGTGGTGATGGCGGCATATTGCACGCGGCCGGTGAGGATCGGCCGCACCGCGATGATCTCCTTGGGCGCGCCGTCGAGCTTTTCGTCGATGCGCAATTGCGCCAGCCGGCTGACCATCGATTTCATGGTCGCCGCGTCAAAACCGGTACCGACCTTGCCGCGATAGACCAGCTCGCCCTCGACCCATTCGCCCATGGCCAGCGCGCCGATGCCGCCATTGGCGGCGCTCTCGCTGTAGCCAGCAATGACGAAATCGCCGGTCTTGAGCGCCTTGATCTTGAGCCAGGTGGAGGAGCGCCCCGCGCTGTACTTGCCGTCGCTGCGCTTGCTGACAATGCCTTCGAGACCGCGGTCGGACGCCATGTCGAGCAGGGGCTGGCCATCGCCCTCGACATGGTCGGAATACTGAATGGCCGAGCGTGGCGTCACATGGCCGGACAGCAGTTGCGCGAGCAGGCCCTTGCGCTTGACCAGCGGCACCGCGCGCAGGTCCCAGCCATCCAGATGCAGCAGGTCGAAGGCATAGAAGACCAGCTTGTTGCCGGCACCCGATGACAGCGCATCCTGCAGCATGCCGAAGCGGCTTATGCCCTTGTTGTCGAGCACAACGATCTCGCCATCGATGATGGCATCCTTGACCCCGAGAGCAGCAAAGGCGTCGGGCAGGTCACCATAGCGCCTGGTCCAGTCCAGCCCACCGCGGGTGATGAGGCGCGTTTCCCGACCCTCGATGAAGGCCAGTGTGCGATAGCCGTCGAACTTGATCTCGTGCAGGTAGCCGCCGTCGGCGCGCGGCACCTTGTCGGCGGGCGAGGCGAGCTGCAGCTCCGCAGTTGCGGGCAGGGTGGCCTTGATCGCGCCAGTCAGCTTGGCCGGCTGCGGCTTGGTGGCCTTCTTGACCACAGGCGGTGGTGGCGGGGCCACCAGTTCCTCGATGCGCCGCCCGGTTTTGACGCTTTCCGGGCGGGTTTCAAGGATATCCTCTGAGGTCGACATGTAAGTGTCGCGTTCCTTGAACAGGATCCAGGATTCTTTGCCTTTGTCCTCCGGTTTGCCCTTGAGGCGGGCGAGCATCCAGCCGCCGCGCAGCTTTTCGCCGACGAGGCGGAACTTGAACGCGCCTTTGGCAAGGGCTTCGTGCGGGTCTTCCATCGGCGCCCAGGTGCCGGTGTCCCAGACGATCATCGGGCCCCCGCCATATTCGCCCTCGGGAATGACCGCCTCGAAGTCGATATACTCGATTGGATGGTCTTCGGTGCGCGCGGCGAAGCGCTTGTCGGCGGGGTTGAGCGAGGGCCCCTTGGGCACGGCCCAGCTCTTGAGTACGCCATCGAGTTCAAGGCGGAGGTCGTAGTGATCGGCGGTGGCGTGATGCTTGTGGATGACGAAGCGAAAGCTGCCGCTGCCAACGGCGCCTGCTGGCTCGGAGGTGCGGGCAAAGTCGCGCTTGGCGCGGTAGGTGCTGAGCTTGTCGGCGGGCATACCGGCACTTTAGCGCGAGGAGGTGAATGGCTGCTTAGGTATTCGTGCGCGTGGGTTGGGAGCCACGGTGCCCGTGCTATCCCTGCTTGACGCTCTGCCCGATCGCCCAGGTCACGCCGAACGGATCCCTCAGCTGACCGTAGATGTCGCCCCAGAATTCGGTCTTGAGCGGCGAGGTGATTTCGCAGCCGGCGGCAACGGCGCGATCCCACCACTTCTGCGCGTCGTCGACATGGATATGCATGTTGAAGCCCTGCGGGGCGACCGGGGCAAAGCCATAATCGGGAAAGAAGTCGCAAACGAAGATCGGGCTGCCGTTGATGTCGATCTGGCTGTGCATCAGCTTGTCGCTGTTCTCCGCGGGGATGGCTTCGCGTTCGATGGCGCCGAAGGCCGCCTTGTAGAAGTCGAGCGCCTTGCGGGCGCCATCAACGTTGAGGTAGGGCGTCACGCCGCCTTTGGGACGAAATTCGGTCATTGGAGCTCTCCCTTGTGCTGGTCCATGCAAGCACGACGAGCGCCGCGGCGCCAGCTCGACAGCCGGATCGCGATTATTTCGCGGACAGGACGGGCGGCAACGCCGGCAGCGCCTGCAGCCGGTCGAGATGGAGCCGGATATGTGCGGCTTCGGCGGCTGAGCCGGCCAGCGCAATGGCCTGGTTGAAGGCTTCACGAGCGCCGGCGCTGTCGCCCAGTTGCAGCAGCAGGCCGCCACGCACGCCGTGATAGTAGAAATAGCCACCGAGTTTTTCGCCGAGCGGGGTGACCAGAGCCAGGGCCGCGGCGGGGCCGCGCGCCTTGTTCACGGCCACGGCGCGGTTGAGCGTCACCACCGGGGATGGCTGCAGCAGTTCGAGCGTCTGGTAGAGCCGGTCGATGGCGCCCCAATCGGTGTCGGCAGCTTGCCTGGCGCGAGCATGCTGGGCGGCGATGGCGGCCTGCACCTGATAGACGCCTGGCTCCTGATGGCGCAGTGCCTTTTCCACCAGGGCCCTGCCTTCGGTGAGCATCGCTGTGTTCCAGAGGCCGCGATCCTGGTCATCGAGCAGCACGATCTGCCCGGATGCGTCGATGCGCGCGCCGTTCCGGGCATGCTGCAACAGCATCAGCGCCAAGAGGCCCATGATTTCGGGTTCGGATGGGAAAAGCCGCAGCAACAGGCGGGTCAGCCGGATGGCCTCGTCGCAAAGCTGGGCGGCGTCGGGGTCGGAATGGCCGCGCGAATAGCCCTCGTTGAACACCAGATAAAGCATCATGGCCACGAGGCCGAGTCGTTGCAGCCGGTCTTGTGCGTCGGGTGGGTCAAACGGCACGGGATTGGCAGCGATGCGGGCCTTGGCGCGCGTGATGCGCTGCTCCATGGCGGCTTCGCTGACGAGGAAGGCCCGGGCGATCTGGCGCAGCGGCAGGCCGGCGACCACGCGCAGCGCCAGGGCGATCTGCTGATTGACCGGCAGGTCGGGGTGGCAGCAGACAAAGAGCAGCCGCAGGATGTCGTCGCGATAGTGCGAGCCATCGAGCCGCTCGGCGATATCGGCCTCGGCATCCTCGATGTCGGACACGCGCTCCTCCGGCGGCAGCGCGACATTGTTCTTCACCTTGCGGACCGCATCGATCCCGCAATTGCGTCCGACAAAGATCAGCCACGCCACCGTGTCGCGTGGCGGGCCCTTGTCGGGCCAGGTTCTGACAGCGCGGAGGCTGGCTTCCTGGAATGCCTCCTCGGCCGTATCGAGATTGCGGAAATAGCGCAGCAGGGCGCTCAACGCCTGGGGTCGGGCGGCCACCAGGGCCGCTGCTATCCAGGCGTTGTCGACCATCAGCCAATCTCACTGGGGTGGAAGACGGCAACTGGGCGGATTTCGTAGGAGCCCAGGCCCGGATTGGCCACCGCAAGATCCTTGGCGAACTGGATGGCTTCGTCCAGCGTGTCGCAATCGACCGTGTAGAAGCCGAGGAACTGCTCCTTGGTTTCGGCAAAGGGGCCATCGATGATCAGCGGCTCGCCGGAATTCTTGCGCAGGGTGGTCGCCGAGGTCGTCGGCAGCAGGCGCGCCACCGGACCGAGCTTACCCTTGGCCTTCATCGCATCCTCGACCTTGCCGAGGCGTGCCATCACCGCATCGTCTTCCTCCTTGGACCAGGAGCTGACGGCGTTTTCATCATTGTAGCAAAGAACGGCATAAAGCATTTCGAGGATCCCTCGTCTGAAACATGACGAGCGACTATGCCGAAAACAGACGCGCTCTCCAGCGGTTTTTTGCGCGGTGGTGCCACGCCTCGTGGTTCGAGGGTCGCTGCGCTCCCGCCTCGCCATGAGGCTACTGGGGTGCCGAGTTCTGAGTAGCCCTCATGGTGAGGTGCGAGTTCTTCACGAGCCTCGAACCACGAGGGCGTGGCACCGGCTCAAGCCACCGGCGGTGGGGTGTTCCGGGCAATCGTTACGGTCGCGCCGAGCGAAGCCACGATCACCGCAGCAATGCCGGCCAGCTGCCAGATGGTCAGCGTCTCTCGCAGGATCACAAATCCCGACAACGCGCCCAGCGCCGGCTGGCCGCTCATCAGGATGCCGAACAGGCGCGAGGGGATGTGGGGCAGGGCCACCATGTCGAGGGCGTAGGGGATGGCGCTCGAGAGCAGGGCAACGGCCAGTGCGATGGGCAGGATGGCCGGATCGAGCAAGGCGGTGCCCGCCGTGGCAATGCCGAAGGGCAGGGCGATAACTGATGCCACCGATACGCCAAGCGCGGTGATGTGGGGACCACCGCCCGTGCCGGCGCGCTGGCCGAAGATGATGTAGCCGGCCCAGCAGGCGCCGGCGGCGAGGGCCAGCAGCACGCCGGCAAGGCCGATCTCGCCGGTACCCTGGCCCAGCGGCAGCAAGGCGGCGAGACCGCCTACGGCCAGCGCGATCCAGCCGAAGTCGAGTGGTTTGCGCGCGCCTGCAAGGGCCACCGCCAGCGGCCCGGTGAATTCTAGGGCCACCGCCACCCCCAGCGGAATGGTCTGCAGCGCCGCGTAAAAGAACAGGTTCATCGCCCCCATGACGGCGCCATACATCAGCACGGCCCGCCATTGCCTGCCATCGAGGCGCTGCCGCCAAGGCCGGAAGATGACGAGCAGCACGATGGCCGCCAGTGTCAATCGGAGCGTCGTGGCGCCTGCCGCCCCGACCAGCGGGAACAGGCCCTTGGCAAAGGAGGCCCCGGTTTGGGTGAA
Organism: uncultured Devosia sp.; assembly: GCA_965650055.1. Classification (GTDB taxonomy): domain Bacteria; phylum Pseudomonadota; class Alphaproteobacteria; order Rhizobiales; family Devosiaceae; genus Devosia. The sequence goes on along the minus strand of CBFGMY010000243.1, from coordinate 630 downwards.
GACCATGCCCAGGGTGACAAGCGTGACGGAAAAAGCGACGGATTGTGGCCGCAACGGGAAAGCTTTCGAAGAACGCGCGTGGCTTAGCAGGCTTGGACAGCCTCGTCACCACGCGCCATATCTTTCCAGATCTGTCTTGTTGCAGGTCCCGGCTGGGTCAGCCGATGCCACCGCGAGGGTGGCACCGGCCGGAGATCAGCGGGGATAGACGTAGAGCACGGTGTCGTAGCCCGCATCGATCAGGATGCCGACCACTTCGTCGGCGCTGAAGTGCCGCTGACGCAGTTCAGCATGGATCGCCTGGTTGCCGTTGATCGCCCCGAGCAGGCCGACCGTGTTGTAAGGGCCGACCAGGCCGGCGCTGTCATCAACGCAAATCACTTCTATCCGGATCTGGTTGGCCGTGCTGACCGTCGCCACGTCGGTGGCGCTGAAGCGATAGCCGTCAAGGAAGCTCAGGCCGGGTGTGCATGCGTTGCCGACCGATGCCGATTCGAACCTGGCAGACGTTGGTACGACCAGAGGCAAAGCAGGTGGTACCGGTTCGTCCCGAGGCGGAACTGGGTCAAACGGGGGAGCTTCGTCGCCGCCGCCCTCGTCATCTCCGGTGTCGCCGGTGTCGCCGTAATC
>CBFGMY010000242.1:0-5420 GCA_965650055.1 uncultured Devosia sp. | reverse complement strand
GCCGCCGGGGTCGTCTACGCGATCCGCCACGACGTCGCCACCACGATCGGCGACGCCGTCACCGAAACGCCGGTCACCATCAAGGGTGGCGAGCGGTTCGAGCTGACGGTGGAAGCCGCCGCTGCCGGCGGCAAGAAGAAGTAGTCATCGTCATCGGGAAATAAGAAGGGCGCCCTCGGGCGCCCTTTTGCGTTCAGTCGTCGAAGTTGACGTCGCCGCCGCTCGAGGCGTCGATATTGCGCGCAGTGGGGTTACCGCTGACATCGACATCGCCGCCGCTGGACGCTTCGGCGTTGATGCTGGCCGTGGCATGCACGGAAATGCTGGCGCCGCTCGAGGCATTGACCGTCGCACCGGCGGCCACCAGATTTTCCGCGTCGATGCCCGCGCCACTGGATGCTTCGGCCTCGACAGCGTCCGCCGTGCCGGCAATGTCGACGTCGGCGCCGCTGGACGCGCCGATCCGCACGGTGCCCAGCCTGGCGTCGGTCACATCGATATTGGCGCCGCTCGAGGCGTTGAGGATCAACTGGTCGCTTGCAAGTCCCTGGCCGCGCACATCGGCGCCTGAACTGGCCTCGATGGCCGAAATCGCCGGCAGCGTGACTTCTATCGTCAGCGCATTGCCGCTGCTGAGCAGCATGCCAACCAGGCCGCCGCTGATGATGAAATCGAGAAAGCTCTGATCGAAGCGTGCCAGCAGCACGCCGTCGGTCACTTCGAGCTGCAGGCTTTCCAGCGCCTGTGCGCTGCCGGACGTGGCGGTGACCGAAAAGCTGTCACCCAGTTTGACCACGGCGTCGAGCCCGGTGGCGACGTCGATCTTGTCGAAGCCGCTGAGCTCATAGGTCTTGCTCTCGGCGTAGGCGGCGGTGCTGACCAGCAGCCCGGCAGCGGCAGCCATGATGGCGACGGTGTTACGCATCTCGGTCCCTCGGTTTGTCCTGGACCCTGCATGTGGGCTGGTTGAAACCCGGCTCAACCCCGCAGCGACGACAAAAATCGACGGCCGCGGGGTTGATAGTCACATCCGTGTTACCTAGGCGCCAACGAAAAGGCCGGGTCACTGGGACCCGGCCTTTGTAGCTTGCGTCGCGCAATGGATGGCTTACGCCATGGCCTTTTGCAGGTTCTGGTCGATGGCGTCGAGGAAGCCCAGGGTCGAGAGCCACGGCTGGTCGGGACCGACCAGCAGCGACAGGTCCTTGGTCATCTTGCCTTCTTCGATGGTGTCGACCGTGACCTTTTCGAGGGTCAGCGCGAACTTCTTGAGCGCCTCGTTGTCGTCGAGCTTGGCGCGGTGGGCGAGGCCACGCGTCCAGGCGAAGATCGAGGCGGTGGAGTTGGTCGAGGTTTCCTTGCCGGCCTGGTGCTGGCGGTAGTGACGGGTCACCGTGCCGTGGGCGGCCTCGGCTTCGACGATCTTGCCGTCGGGCGTAGCGAGAACCGAGGTCATCAGGCCCAGCGAGCCGAAGCCCTGCGCCACGATGTCGGACTGCACGTCGCCGTCGTAGTTCTTGCAGGCCCAGACGTAACCGCCGGACCACTTGAGAGCGGAGGCGACCATGTCGTCGATCAGGCGGTGCTCGTACCAGATCTTCTTGGCCTCGAACTGCTCCTTGAATTCCTTCTCGTAGATCTCCTGGAAGATGTCCTTGAAGCGGCCGTCATAGGCCTTGAGGATGGTGTTCTTGGTCGAGAGGTAGACGGGCACGCCGCGGGCGAGGCCGTAGTTGAAGCTCGAATAGGCAAAATCGCGGATCGAGTCATCGAGGTTGTACATGGCCATGGCCACGCCGGCGCCGGGAGCCTGATAGACTTCGTGCTCGATGACCTTGCCGTCTTCACCGGTGAACTTGATGGTCAGCGTGCCCTTGCCGGGGAACAGGAAGTCGGTGGCGCGATACTGGTCGCCGAAAGCGTGGCGGCCGACGATGATCGGCTGGGTCCAGCCCGGCACCAGGCGCGGCACGTTCTTGCAGATGATGGGTTCGCGGAAGATCACGCCGCCCAGGATGTTACGGATGGTGCCGTTGGGCGACTTCCACATCTTCTTGAGCTTGAATTCCTCGACGCGCTGCTCGTCGGGGGTGATGGTGGCGCACTTGATGCCGACGCCGTGCTTCTGGATGGCGTGGGCGCTATCGACGGTCACCTGGTCGTTGGTGGCATCGCGGTTTTCGACCGAGAGATCGTAATATTCGATCGGCAGGTCGAGATAGGGATGGATGAGCTTGTCCTTGATCGCCTGCCAGATGATCCGGGTCATCTCGTCGCCGTCGAGATCGACGACCGGGTTGGCAACTTTGATCTTGCTCATCGAAAACATCTCCCTGAATTCCGCAAACTGGCCGTCTGGCCTTCGGCGTGCCCTATAGCATCGGCAGGCGGCAGCGCAAAGCGGGCAAAGGGCAAGGGGTCATGCCGGTTGACATCGTGCATATGCACGACTACCTGAGGGGTATGAAGGACGATTTCGACCTTTGCCTGGTGCTCAACACCCGCATGGCGGCTCGTGCGGTGACCCGCCGTGCCGATCATAAGCTGCGTGGCTTTGGGGTGACCGCGGCGCAGTTCAACATACTGGGTGCCCTCTCGGCCCATCCCGGACGCTCCATTACCGAGACGGCCAATGCACTGGCCATGGACCGCACCACGCTGTCGCGCAACCTGGCTCTGCTCACCCGCAAGGGGCTGGTCAGCAGCGCACCGGCCGGGCGGGGCAATGGCCGGCTTGGGGCTCTGACCGATGAAGGTCGCAAGACGTTCAATGCCATCGTGCCCGAATGGCGGCGCTCGCAGGCCGAACTGCGCGAGGCTCTGACCGACCCGGATTTCCATACCGTCATCGCCGGCCTCCGCCATTTGTCCGGCCTTTAGCGACATGACCTCGCCGCAATTGTTCGCAATTCACACCGTGCATATACACAGGAACCCGCCATGCTGAAGCCCGACCCCGCCGATCCCATCGTTGTTACCGGCATGGGCGTTGTCAGCCCACTGGGCGTTGGCGTGCCCACGATGTGGAGCCGGCTGACCTCGGGCAAGAGCGGCATCGTACAAAACGATCGCTTCGACACCGAGGGCTTCGGCGCCACGATTGCCGGGCTGGTTCCGTTCAAGCCGGCAGACCCTGATGGCTTTGACCCCGCCGACTTCATCGACGGCAAGGAGGTCAAGAAGATGGATCTCTTCATCCAGTATGCCATCGGCGCCGCGCATGAGGCGCTGGAGCAGGCGAACTGGCACCCGACCTCGGCCGAGGACCAGGCTGCGACAGCCACGATCATCGGTTCGGGCGTGGGCGGTTCGCCGGTGATGGCGCGGGCGGTGGAGATCATCCAGACCAAGGGTCCCCGGCGGCTGTCGCCCTTCACCGTGCCGAGCTTCCTCGCCAATCTGGCGGCTGGCTGGCTCTCCATCCTGCACAGCTTCCGCGGGCCGATCGGCACTCCCGTCACCGCCTGCGCCGCCTCGGCCCAGGCGATCGGAGACGGCATGCGTCTGATCCTGACCGGCGAAGCCGAGGTCGCGGTGGTTGGCGGGGCAGAGGGGTCGGTCGATCCGATTTCGTTGGGCGGTTTCGGCGCCTCGCGTGCCCTTGCCACGAGTTTCAATGACAGGCCGGACCAGGCGTCCCGCCCATTCGACAAGGGCCATGACGGCTTCGTGCTGTCGGAAGGCGCTGCCGTGCTGGTCATCGAAAAGCTGAGCCACGCCAAGGCGCGTGGCGCGACGCCACTGGCCGTGCTGGCCGGCTACGGCACTTCGGCCGACGCTTATCACCTGACCGCCGGCTCGCCCGACGGGGCGGGGGCCCAAGTCGCGATGCGCAATGCGATCAAGATGGCCGGCATCGAGCAGACGCAGATCGGCTATGTCAACGCCCATGCCACCTCGACTGCAGTTGGCGATGCGGCGGAGCTGGCGGGCATCGGCGCGGTGTTCCCGGGTCGGGGCAAGGACCTGGCGATATCATCCACCAAGTCTGCCACCGGCCACATGCTGGGCGCGGCCGGGGCGATGGAGGCCGTTATCTCGGTCCTGGCCCTGCGGGAAGGCCTGTTGCCGGCATCGATCAATATCGTCGACCCGATGGACGAAGCCGCGGCATTCGATCTGGTCGCCAATGAGCCCAAGGCCAAGGCGGTGGACTATGTCCTTTCCAATTCCTTCGGCTTTGGTGGCGTCAATGCCGCGCTGGTCTTTGGCAAGGCCCCAGCCTGATTGCTACTTAGCCGGCAGGGTGGCGACGAAGCTGCGGGCCAGTTCGATCCAGTCGAGCAGAACGTCGTCGTCTTCCAGCACGTCGCCGGTCACTTCAATGAAGCCCGACATGGTGCGGGCGCCCATGGTCATCGGTCGGGCGCCCGGCAAAGCCAGGGCATGCTGGTAGCGATCCTTGCCGACGCGCACCAGCATGCCGCCGTCTTTCGTGGGGCCGACCAGCATGTTGCCATCGAGCATGAAGCAGCGGCCACCGAACATCTTCTGCTGGGTGATGCGAGGAAGCGCGCCAAGATGGCTGCGGATGCGGTCGGACAGTTCCTCGGAGGCCAGGCTCATCGCCCGGTTCCCTGCCGGTAGGTGTCGTGCCGGGGCAGGTGATCGGCGACCAGGTCCCAGGCCTGCTGACTGCGCGCAAAGATCAGCTGATTGGGCGCGAACCAGTCATTCTGGCCCGCAAAGAAGCCCACGGGAATCATCCGCACGTCGGGCGCCCGCGATGACCGGCCATAAAGCGGCGTCCCGCAATCAGGGCAGAAGTGCCGCGTGAAGGTCGCGCCCGAATCACTTGGCCTATCAAAGGATTTTGCGTTTCCGACCAGGAAGAGCGCGTCGGCGGAGACAAGGGCCACGCTGGCATGGCCCGAGCCGGTAGCGCGCTGGCAGTCGAGGCACGAACACATCAGCATGGACAGAACCGGCCCGCGAACCGACATTTCGACGCGGCCACAGGCGCATCGCGCCGTGACTGCAATGGTTGGGCGGTTCATGCTGCTCATGGGGCGAGGCTGGCACGCTGTTTCCACCCCGGCAAGGGCCGACTTGCCTTTGTGCGTCACACTGGCGACAGTGCGCCGCTCACCGGAGGCGGCATGGCGCTCTATCCCGACTATCCGATCCGTACTGACCGGCTCGTACTGCGTCCCTTTAACCGGGGAGACGTCGACGCCGTCTTTGCCTATCGGCGCCGGGAGGATGTGGCGCGCTACCTGTTCGATGTTCCCCTGAGCCGGGAAGAATGTGCCCTGGCGGTGCAACAGCGGATAAGCCAAGTGGCGCTCGAAGCCGAAGGTGACAAGATCATTCTGGCGGTTGAACTGGCCGAGAACGGCGCCCTCATCGGGCGGACGACCGCGCAGCTTGAGCACGAGCGCGCTGCGCTCCCACAGCACGAGATATCCGTAGGGCGCGCT
>CBFGMY010000241.1:0-5430 GCA_965650055.1 uncultured Devosia sp. | reverse complement strand
CAACAAATCCAACATTGGAATTCAAAGCTCTCATGAGCCAAGCGCCAAAAATTGGCCTCGTCAGCCTCGGCTGCCCCAAAGCCCTCGTCGATAGCGAACGCATCATGTCGACGCTGCGCAGCCAGGGCTACTCGTTCAGCCGCGATTACGCGGGCGCCGATATCGTGCTCGTCAACACCTGCGGCTTCCTAGACAGCGCCAAGCAGGAATCGCTCGAAGCTATCGGCGAAGCCCTCAACGAGAACGGTCGCGTCATCGTCACGGGGTGCCTCGGCGTCGAGGAAGAACTGATCCGCAAGACCCATCCGTCGGTGCTGGCCATTTCCGGCCCGCACCAATACGAGAACGTGGTCAGCGCTGTGCACGAGCACCTGCCGCCCGTGCCCAACAAATTCGTCGACCTGGTGCCGGAAACCGGCCTCAAGCTGACGCCGCGCCACTACGCGTATCTGAAGATTTCCGAAGGCTGCAACAATCGCTGCTCGTTCTGCATCATCCCGCAGATCCGCGGCGACCTGGCCTCGCGCCCCGCTGCCGGCATCCTCGGCGAAGCCGAAGGCCTGATCCGCTCCGGCGTCAAGGAACTACTGGTGATCAGCCAGGATACCAGTGCCTATGGCGTCGATATCAAATATGCCGAGAGCAATTATCGCGGCCGGCCGGTCAAGGCGAAGTTCTACGATCTCGCCAAGGAACTGGGCCAGCTCGGCGCCTGGGTGCGCCTGCACTATGTCTACCCCTATCCGCATGTCGACCAGGTCATGGAACTGATGGCCGAGGGCACCGTGCTGCCCTACCTGGACATCCCGTTCCAGCACGCCTCGCCCAAGGTGCTCAAAGCCATGCGCCGCCCGGCACATCAGGAAAAGACGCTGAATCGAATTCTCGACTGGAAGCGCCAAGTCCCTGATCTGACTGTGCGTTCCAACTTCATCGTCGGCTTCCCCGGCGAGACCGAAGACGATTTCGAGATGATGCTCGACTTCATCGAGGAAGCCGAAATCGACCGTGCCGGCTGCTTCAAGTACGAGCCCGTCACCGGCGCCCCCGCCAACGAACTCGACGGCATCGTGCCTGATGACGTGATGCAGGATCGCTGGGAGCGCCTGATGGAAGTGGCGCAGAACGTCTCCACCGGCCAGCTCGCCAAGAAGGTCGGCCGTACCATCCAGGTGCTGGTCGATGACGTACAGCCCGAAGCCAACAAGGCTATCGCCCGCTCCAAGTGGGACGCCCCCGAAATCGACGGCCAGGTCATCATCAGCAATGCCGACGGCATCAGGCCGGGCGACATGCTCGACGTGCTGGTCACCTCAAGCGACGAATACGACCTGTTTGCCGAGCCGGCAAACGCCGCAAAATCAGCGGCCTAAGGGGCTTTCCGGATTCGAATTGAGAGGGCGTCGCGCGAGAGGCGCCTATCCTGCTCAGGCGGGCACGTATCGTGCTTCCGCTCGTCTTGGCGACACTATTTGTTCAAGTAGCTTACCACTGCAAACACTGCCAACTCGGCGGCGAACGCCGGAAACGTGTATAGCCGCAATCTCACATATCGGGCGGCAACCCATGGTGGGCACAGCGCATGTCGGGTGTTTATCACCGTTGCTAGGCCGAACGGCCCCACGGATGATGCGAACCCCCGCCGAATCCCGTCCGATTGGTATGCAATCCGTTTTCCCTCGAAAAAGAAAAATGCCCCAGTAAGAAAGAACGCCAGAAGATTTAGACCAAAGATGATTTTAAGATAGATTGGCATAAGCTAGGGCGATCAAACGTTTGCATTTCAGGGGTAAGTAAGGCGCATGGCCGACAAAGGCGGTCAGTCGCCGACTTTGCACTTGTCTGTTTGTGTATGCTACCCCTATGCATATTCGACACCCGCAGGCACCGGCGACAGTTCACAAAGGCTCCCCGAAGCGGCGCCATGATTCTATCGCTGAGCCTAGAGCTCGGACTTCGCCGCCACCGCGAACATCGCCGCCATCACGTCCGATTGCGTCACCATCCCCACCAGGTGCCCGCCCTCATCCACCACAGGCAGATGGTGCAGCCCCGCATCGGCCATGAACGGCACGATCTGGGCGATATGCGTATCGGGGCGCGCGGCCTTGACCGGCGCGCTCATGATATCTTCCACCTGCCCCTTGAGCCGGCGATCGGAATTGCTGATCGAGCGCAGCCGCCAGCCCAGGCCGGAGCCGGTCGCCGACATGCCCCAATCGGCTTTGTCGAGCAGGTCCGTCTGCGTCAGGATGCCGATCACCCGGTTGTCGATATCGACCACCGGCAGCGCCTTGATGTGATGCTCGCGCAGATGCCGTAGCGCCTCGCGCAGGCTGGTCTTTGGGCCGACCGACTGCACGTCGCGGCTCATGATCTGCTCGCAGGTGACGCCACCCGAGCGCCGGTCATAGGCCCGGATTTCCGCCCGGTGCAGGATGTCTTCGAGGTCGTCCGTCGCCACCGGCAGCACCAGGTCATATTGCGCCAGCACCGCGCTGATATCGTCCTGTGTCACGCCGAGCCGCCCCATCGGCAACGGATCAGCCGTGCGATGCGGATTGCCCGGCACCGGCGCCAGATGCGGATAGCGTCGCCCGGTGAGATTGTTGAACAGCAACGCTGCCACGAGCAGCAGCACGGAATTGACCAGCACCGGCCAGACCACGAAGCCATAGCCCGCCGACTGGATCGCCGGCCCGCCGAGCACGGCCGTCAGCGCTACCGCGCCGCTGGGCGGATGCAGGCACCGCAGCGCCATCATCACGGCGATGGCCAGCCCCGCCGCAAGCGCTGCCGCCAGCATCGGATCGCCGACATAGCGGGCGCAGGTCACCCCAATCAGCGCCGCGATCGTATTGCCGCCGATGATCGACCAGGGCTGCGCCAAGGGGCTCGTCGGCACGGCAAACAGCAGCACAGCCGAGGCGCCCATCGGCGCGATCAGCAGCGGCACGTCGGACGTGCCACCCAGCGCCAGCCCTGCCACCGCACCGGTGACTAGAATACCGATCAGCGCCCCGATGGACGCGCGCAACCGCTCACCCAGGCTGACAGGCGCCAGGCCGGGCACGAACCGCTTGATGAAGGGAATTACGCTGGACATCGGGCGCCGATGTAGCAGGGAGAGCCAAGCCCGCCAAGCGGCCTCATCCACCTGCCGTCACCCTCGGGCCTGACCCGAGGGCTCTACACTTGCTGGGCGTCCGGTCAGTACAGTGCCCTCGGGTCAAGCCCGAGGGTGACGATCGAGTTTGTGGCGGCCTTGGGACTAATGCCAGCTCTTGAGCCCCAGCAGCTTCTCGCCCAGCGGAGTCAGCTTGGCCGTGGTGGCATGCTTCTTCTCCCAATCGCGCGGATCGCCCGGGAAGGCATCGCGCTGCGGGTGGTCCAGTTCGCGCCACAGGCGGATCCGCTCGGTGCGCTCGGCCAGGTTCCCCTCATCGGCCGGAAACATGGAAATATACTGCGCCATGCGCACCCGGTCCTTGGAGTGGTTCGGCCGCACGCCATGCGCGAGGAGCGTGTTGAAGATCATCAGATCGCCCGGCTCCATCTCGATATTGGTGATCTTGAGGCCCGTGGTGTCCGGATGCATCGGATCGCGGTCAGCGGGCTGGGTCTTCACCCAGTTGTCGAAGTCGTAGAATAGCTCGGGAATGCACTGGAAGCCGCCGACATCGCCATCCTGCTTGACCAGGCTCAGCACGCCCTGCACGCCGATCGGCAGCGGATCGAGCGAGGTATCGCTGTCCCAGTGAATGAAGCCATTGGGATTGCCATGCACCTTCTTGGGCACGTTTAGATTGGCCCGGTCGATGCTGGTCCACAGTTCTTCCATGTCCCAGATGTCCACGAACGCGTCATAGATGCGCTGTTCCATCCGGTTGTCCCACAGATACTGGTGGTTGTAGATCTCCACCATGCCGGTGCCGTTGAGCTCCTTCATGATGTGGTCGCGGCGCTGCGGCGCATACCAGGTGGTCTGGTCGCCGGGGTCCTTCTCGTCAAAATCCCAGAGCAAAGCCTTGAGCCGCTCGACATTGTCCTGCGGCACCGCACCGCGAACAATCACATAGCCTTTGGTCACCCAGTGCTCCCAGTCTGCCGGGCTCAGCACCCGCAGGGGCAGCTTCTTGACGATATCCTTGAGCTGGGTGGTCACCACCTGCGTGGTGGGATGGCTGTCGCGTTTGGTGTTCGGCTGCATGGTTGGCTCCCATTTGCTGTCCCCTTCGGGCTCGCTGATGAGATGAACCTAGGGCGACACAACGCAGTCCGCTTGCCCAGGACTGGCAACTATTGATACTATTCTGGCGCCCCACGCACCCACGGCGCCATATGAAGCCCTATCTGGAACGTCTCACCCCTGATGAAGGCGCCTCCTGGGCAACGCTGAACCGGCGCCTGGACGACGGCATACCGTTTCAGTGGCATCATCACCCCGAATTCGAGCTGACCCTGACGCTCAATTCGCGCGGCCAGCGCTTCATCGGCGACCATATCGGCCGCTATGAGCCGGGCGATCTCGTGTTGATCGGCCCCTACCTGCCCCATACCTGGCATTCGCTCGACCGGCCGGACCCGTCCGAGCCGCATATTGCCCTCGTCATGTGGTTCCTGCCCGAATGGGCCGAGCGCCTCACGGCCAATGCCGAACTGCGGGCCGTCGGCGCCATGCTGGCGCGATCTGCCAATGGGCTGCAGTTTTCGCCCGCCGCAGCCGCTGACGTCCGCCCGCTGGTTGAGCAACTCTTCACCCGGCCACCGGTAGAGCGCTTCCTGGGGCTGGTGACTGTGCTGACGAGGCTCGCGGAAGACCACGACGCCATGCCCCTGTCCGCCACCGCGCCCGAGCTTGCCCCCTCAACCACCGATCGCGGCCGTATCGATCGTGTGCTCAACCACATCCACAACCACTTTTCCGAGCCGATCAGCATCGCCCGGCTCGCCGACATCGCCGCCCTCAGCCCCTCGGGTCTGCACCGCACCTTCCTGCGCCACGTGCGGCTGACGGTGAGCCAATATCTCACCCGCCTCCGCATCGGCCGCGCCTGCGCTTTGCTGTCGTCGGGTTCGATGCCTATCGGCGTCATTGCCGGCGAAGTGGGCTACGACTCGCTCGCCAACTTCAACCGCCAGTTCAAGGCGCTGAAGGGCACGACGCCGAGGGAGTATCGCGCGGCGTTTGCGGGATAGTTTGCCGAAGCGAAGGAAGGATACCCCCTCCAGACGCTTCCTTCGCCGCTACCGCGCAAACGCCTCGAACGGGTTGTCGTGCGTAATCCGCACGATCATTGCCTCGTCCACCCCCGCCGCCCGCAGCTTGGGCAGCACGCCGTCCACCAGATGCGTGTAGGGCTTCGGCACACCGCCGCCGGGCAAAGCCGGGTCGCACCAGCCCATATCGTGGCTCAACAGCAATTGCCC
>CBFGMY010000240.1:0-5591 GCA_965650055.1 uncultured Devosia sp. | reverse complement strand
GGCACATCGTCGGGCGGCGGGGTCGGTGTCGGTTCCACCGGTTCGGGCACCGCCCCAGGCGTGGGCAGCGTCTCGGGCGGCGCCGGCGGCTGCATGGGCTGCTCGCCACCAAACAGGCGCTTGAAAAATCCCGGCTTCTTGTCGGTCATAGTTTGCTTTCAGTCGGTGCCACGACCTCGTCCTTCGACAAGCTCAGGATGGGGTCTACTGGGTGGCTCGCTGTAAAAGTAGCCCTCATGGTGAGCCTGTCGAACCACGAGGGCGTGCCCAGATCAAGCCGCTTCGCGCAGCGCTTCGCCGACGAGACCGTCAGCGGCCGTGCCGGTAATCCGAACGGCCAACAGCTCGCCCGGTTGCGATCCCGGCACGGCGACCGGCACGAACTGTTCGGTGCGACCGATGCCGTTGCGCTCGATCAGCACATTTTCGATTTTGCCAACGCGGCTGCCGCAAAGTTTGGCGAACTGCCTGTCGCCCTCGGCCCGCAACAGGGCGGCACGCGCGCGCGCGATCTTGCCGCTGACCTGCGGCATGCGCGCAGCGGGCGTGCCTTCGCGCGGCGAATAGGGAAAGACGTGCAGATAGGTCAGGTCCGCCTCGGCGACGATGCGCAATGTGTTCTCGAACATCGCGTCATCTTCGGTGGGGAAGCCGGCGATGATATCGGCGCCAAAGACCATGTCGGGGCGGAGCGACCGCAGCTTGGCGACGATATCAAGCGCATCGTCGCGCGAATGCCGGCGCTTCATGCGCTTCAAGATCATGTCGTCGCCGGATTGCAGGGAAAGGTGCAGATGCGGCATCAACCGGTGGTCCGACGCCACGGCATCGTAGAGCGCCTCGTCGGCCTCGATGGAATCGATGGAGGAAATGCGCAGCCGCGGCAGGTCGGGCACATGGCGGAGGATGGATTGGGTCAGCTTGCCCAAAGTCGGGCTGCCGGGCAGGTCGGGGCCATAGGAGGTGATGTCGACGCCCGTCAGCACCACTTCGCGGTAGCCGTTGGCGACGAGCTTTTTGACCTGCTCGACCACCATGCCCATGGGCACCGAGCGCGACGGGCCGCGGCCGAAGGGGATGATGCAGAAGGTGCAGCGGTGGTCGCAGCCATTCTGCACCTGGACGAAGGCGCGGGCGCGACCGTCCATGCCCTCGATCAGGTGGCCGGCGGTTTCCCGCACGCTCATGATGTCGTTGACCTGCACCTTGTCGTTGAGCGGTGTCCCGAACACCATCGGGGTGTAGGCGGCGGCCTTCATCTTGTCGGCATTGCCGATGACGAGGTCGACCTCGGCCATGTCGCCAAAGGTGCGGCCCTCGGTCTGGGCGGCGCAGCCGGTGACGATGATGCGGGCGGCCGGATTGTCGCGACGGGCCTTGCGCACGGCTTGCTTGGCCTGCTTCACTGCTTCAGCGGTGACCGCGCAGGTATTGATGATGATGGCATTGTCGAGCCCGGCCTTTTCGGCCTCGGCTTTCATCACCTCGGCTTCATAGGCATTAAGCCGGCAGCCGAATGTCAGCGTTTCGACGGCCATCAGGCCGCCACCTCGTTACGGGCCCAGACGCCTGAGGCGGGGTCCAGCGTGCCGGTCCATTCCAGTTCCGCCGGACCCGTCAGGACGACATGGTCGTCATCGCGCCATTCAACGAACAGGTCGCCGCCGGGCAGGGTGACGGTGGCTGATCGGGCCGTGCGGCGGGTGCGGGCGCCGTTGACCACGACGGCACAGGCCGCCGTGCCGCAGGCCTCGGTCAGGCCGGCGCCACGCTCCCAGGTGCGGAGGATGATCTTGTCCGGCGCGACCACCTGGGCGATCGAGATATTGGCGCGTTCGGGGAAGATCGGGTGGTTTTCCAGCATCGGCCCGAAGCGGTCGAGCGCGTAGGACCACACATCCTGATGCACCCAGAAGGTGGCGTGCGGATTGCCCATCGAGCAGACGGAAGGCGAATGCAGCACCGGCGCGTCGATCGGCCCGATCTGCAGCTCGATCTTGCGGGTATCGGCAAATTCCTCGCTGAGCGGAATGTCGAACCAGGCGAACTTGGGCGTGCCCATATCGACGGTGAAAAGACCGTCGTCGCGTTGCTCGCCAAACAGGATGCCCGCCACTGTCTCGAAGGTGAAGGCCTGGCGGCCCTGCTCCGATGTCAGCACCTGGACGACGCAGCGCATGCCATTGCCGCAAGCCTGGGCCAGCGAGCCGTCCGAATTGATGATTTCGATATAGTTCGCGGTACCCGGCGTCCTGCTGTCATGGATGGCCATGATCTGGTCGAACTTGGTGCCAGCGGTGGCGTTGATGGCGATGGCCGCAGCGGGCGTAACGCGGCCAGCGCGGCCGCGCATGTCGGCCACGATGATCTGGTTGCCCAGCCCGTTCATCTTGAGAAACGGCACGCCGCTCACAATCCGCCTCGCCCATTGGGTGTTGTCGGGCTCTATATGGCGGAAGTGACGCAAAAATGCCAGTGGGCCCCGGCTACGGCTGCCATGCGGACGCCGATCGCGCTAGCGCGGCGCGGCTCCGCGATACTTGTCCATCACCGCGTCGAGCCGGGCATTGTCGATGTCGGGGTTGATGGCCTGAAGGCAGGGCAGCAGGATCGCCTTGTTGTCCTGTTCGCGCTGGCCGTCCAGTTCGCTGGCCGTTCGCGCCGGGGTGACGCCGGCAAAGCAGGTGGCAAATTGCAGCGGGGTCACGCCCAATTCGGCGGCGACCGCTTCGACCGGCCGATTGGGGTCGTCGAGCACGGCCTGCGGCGTCGACGCGGCGAAGGCGATGCTGGACAGGCTCAGCAGCGGCAGGGCGAGCACGATTGGGGTCAGGCGGGTCATGGATGGTTCCTCCTCGGTTGAGTGAGGATCGCCGCAGGGGGCGCGGCGGACAAGTTAGGGTTTGGTCATTGATTTGCCCGACTTGTCATGTGGCGGACAGGTTGCCGTAGGGTTGCCCTACTTATTCGTCGCATCCAATTTTTCCGTCAGCCACAGTTTGATCAGCGACTGGTAGGGCACATCGCGCTTGTTGGCTGCCACCTTGACCCGCTCCAGCAAGGCATTGGGCAAACGCAGTGATATGGCGGTGTTGGAGGGCTTGAGGTTGGGAAGGCGTACCTTCTCGGCTTTGCTCCAATCCAGATACTCCGTTGAGTCGGTGCTTTCCCAGAAGGCGCGTTCCTCTGCCTCGCTGCTAAACTGGGGAATTGGCTTACGCTTTGTCATAGGAGACTCGCTCTCGTCGGTTCATGTCCCGAGCCGATATGATGCGGATGAGAGTATCATCCGCTCGCAACGTGAAGGCGATCAGAAGCAGCCTTGCATCATCCGTCTTGCCCAAGGCATGGAATCTGGGCTCCTCCGCGCTGTGCCTGTCGTCGGCCACGAGCAGAAGCGGCTCGTTTAGGAAAACCTGTTCCGCCTCAGACTGGGACACTGCATGCTTGTCGGCACTCTTCCGATCGTTTCCGGCATCCCATTGAAATCCAACAATGCCGCCCAGATCGATCATAGGTGTATATTGCTACAATATACGTCCACTTTCAAGGCCGCGACGGATGGCCGCCTTTCCTTGACTCCGCCGCCCACTTCCCCTAAACGCACGCCATTCATCAGGCCTTGTTCCTGACCAGCCGACCGGGACCCCCAGTGGTATAAACCGATCCCGGAGGCCACCATCCGCCAGCGCGTTGCGCCCGCGGGTGGGTTTGGCGTTTGGACTGATGGATCCTATGTCTCGCGGGTAACCCGCAGAGAAGGACCAAAAATGTTCGAGAGCCTTTCAGACCGGCTTGGCAAAATCTTCGACGGACTCCGTGGCCGCGGCGCGCTCAATGCCGCCGATGTCGATGCAGCGATGCGCGAAATTCGCCGCGCGCTGATCGAAGCCGACGTGTCGCTCGAAGTGGTCCGGGCCTTCGTGGAACAGGTCAAGGACCGTGCCGTCGGCGCCGAGGTCACCCGCTCGGTGACGCCGGGCCAGCAGGTGGTCAAGATCGTCCATGACGAGCTGGTCGCCGTGCTGGGCGATACGGCCTCGCCCATCGACCTCAACGCCAAGGCGCCGGTGACGCTGCTGATGGTGGGCCTGCAGGGCTCGGGCAAGACCACCACCACCGCCAAGATCGCCAAGCGCCTGACCGAGCGGAACAAGAAGAAAGTCCTGCTCGCCTCGCTCGATACCCGCCGCCCGGCCGCCATGGAGCAGCTGCGCGTCTTGGGTGAGCAGGTCGGCGTCGATACGCTGCCCATCGTCACGAGCGAAACCCCGGTTCAGATTGCCCGCCGCGCCGAGCGCGAAGGCCGCCTGGGCGGCTATGACGTGCTGATCCTGGATACAGCCGGCCGCACCCATATCGACGAAGAGCTGATGGCCGAAACGGCCGAGATCAAGGCTATCGCCAACCCGCATGAAATCCTGCTGGTGGTGGATGCCCTCACCGGCCAGGACGCGATCAATGTCGCGCGCTCGTTCGACAGCCGCCTCGATGTCACCGGCATCGTGCTGACCCGCGTCGATGGCGATGGCCGTGGTGGCGCTGCGCTGTCCATGCGCGCCGCGACGGGCAAGCCGATCAAGCTGATCGGCGTCGGCGAAAAGATGGATGCGCTGGAAGATTTCCACCCCAGCCGCATTGCCGACCGCATCCTGGGCATGGGCGATATCGTATCGCTCGTCGAAAAGGCCGCCGAGCACGTCTCTGCCGAAGACGCGCAGAAGATGGCCAAGAAGCTCAAGAAGGGCTCTTTCGACCTCGAAGACCTGCGCAGCCAGCTCATCCAGATGAAGAAGATGGGCGGCATGGGTGGCCTGATGGCCATGATGCCGGGCATGGGCCAGATCAAGAAGGCCATGGCCGGCGCCAATGTCGACGAGAAGGTGTTCGATCGCCAGATCGCCATCATCAATTCGATGACCAAAAAGGAACGGGCCGAGCCCGACCTGCTCAATGCCTCGAGGCGCAAGCGCATTGCTGCCGGCGCAGGCGTCGAGGTCAGCGAGATCAACAAGCTGGCCAAGCAGCACCGCCAGATGGCCGACATGATGAAGAAGGTCGGCAAGGGCGGCATGGGTGCGCTGGGCGGCATGTTCGGCGGCAAGATGGGCAATATGCTCGGCGGCATGCCCGATCTCAGCAAGATGGATCCGGCCCAGCTCGAACAGATGGCCCGTCAGGCCGGCATCGATCCCAGCGCGCTCAAGGGCCTGCCCTCGGCAGACCTGCCCGCGCCCAAGGCGCTGCCGTCCGATGTCGGCGCGCTGCTCAAGACGTCCGGTTCTCCGCTCCTGCCCGGCCTGGGCGGCGGTGGCGCCCCCCGTTTCCCCGGCCTTCCCGGCCTGGGCAAGAAGAAATAGTCCCAACTCAACTTCACTCAAGGATACCAAAATGGCCCTCAAGCTCCGTCTCGCCCGCGCTGGCACCAAGAAGCGCCCGTTCTACCATATCGTCGTTGCCGACGCCCGTTCGCCGCGCGATGGCCGCTTCATCGAGAAGCTGGGTACCTTCAACCCGCTGCTCGCCAAGGACGCTGAAAACCGCGTCGTGCTCGACAGCGAACGCGCCAAGCATTGGGTCTCGGTTGGCGC
>CBFGMY010000239.1:0-5624 GCA_965650055.1 uncultured Devosia sp. | reverse complement strand
CCGCGACCGACATCAAGCGTCTGGATGCCGTTGAGCACCTGCTCGCCGAGGCCACGGGCGCCGATCATCGAGGCCACCACGACCATGGAGAGCGCCATCATCACCGTCTGGTTGAGGCCGGCCATGATGGTGGGCGTGGCGAGCGGCAGTTCCACCCCGAACAGCAGGCGCGCTGGAGCGGTGCCGAAGGCGGTCGCCGCCTCCACCACCTCGGCATCGACCTGGCGAATGCCGAGGTCGGTGAGGCGGATCAGCGGCGGCACGGCATAGACCACCGTCGCGAGGATAGCGGGCACCTTGCCCAGGCCAAACAGCATCAGCACCGGAATGAGATAGACGAAGCTCGGCATGGTCTGCATCAAGTCGAGCACCGGCAGGGTGATGGTCCGCGCGATGCGGTTCTTGGCGCAGAGAATACCGATAGGCAGCCCGATGATGACAGAGACCAGTGTTGCCACCAGCATCAGCGCCAGGGTTTGCATGGTCAGGTCCCACAGGCCCAGGACGCCCACTGCCACCATCATCACGCCGACAATGGCGCAGAAGACGATCTTGCGCGTGCTGGCCCAGGCTAGCGCCACGAAGATGATGATGATCGCCCACCAGGGCAGGCCGCGCAGCACGCTCTCGACCACCAGCACGACCTGCAGGATGGCGTTGGAGATGGCCTTGAAGGTGCTGCCGTAGTTGATGACCACCGCTTCGACCCAATCGTTGATTGGCGACCGGATGGAAAGCTGCAACGATTCTGGAAACATGGCCCACCGTCCCTGGCTGGCTGGATGAGGTTTGGTGCGCTACCGGACCACGGGCCCGATAGCGCTGGCAAGATCAGAGCCCGGCGACGATCTTGGCGCGGGCTTCGTCCGACACCCAGGGACCCCAGACGTCCTGCTTGGTCTTGAGGAATTCGAGAGCGGCGGCGGCGCCATCGACGTCATTGTCGGTCATATAGGCGAGACTGCCATTGACGTCGGCGAGCGGGAAAGTGGCCTTCTCAAGTACGGCGATCAGGTCCGGCGCCTCGGCGGCGAAGGTGGCATTGACGCCATAGGACACGTCGACCGAGGGGAAGGCGCAGGCCTGGTCACGGCTGCCATCGGCGCTGGTCAGCTGCGTCCAGCACTCTTCCGAATAAGCGGGTTCTTCGAGCTGAACCAGGTCGAACTTGCCCATCGCGGCGGTCGGCGACCAGTAATAGAACAGCAGCGGTTCGCCCTGGAGGTAGGCCGAGGCAATGGCCGCATCGAGCGCCGCGCCGGTGCCGGGGCGGAAGTTCACGTAGGAATCGGTGAGCTTGTAGGCTTCGAGCTTGGCGGTGGAGACGCCCTCGCAGGTCCAGCCCGATGGGCAGTTGAGGAAGCGGCCCTTGCTGGGCTCCTCGGGGTCCTTGAACAGCGCCACCAGGGCGGGATCGGCTAGCTGCTCGACGCTCTTGAGGTCGGGCGCCATCGGCGCGATGCCGCGCTCGGCGTCGCCAGAAATCACGTAGGCGGGAACGAACCAGCCCTCAGCGGCGCCCTCAAAGGTCTTGCCAATGGCCAGCACCTTGCCGGCCGCAGTGGCTTCGTTCCAGACGTCGGAGCGGCCGAGCCACTCCTCGGCAAAGATCTGCACTTCATTGTTGGCGGTGGCCTGTTCCAGGGTCACCGAATTGCCGGGGATGGCATCGACCGTGCAGTCATAACCCTTGGAGAAGATGGTCTTCATCACTTCGGTGATGAAATCGCCGCTCTGCCAGTCGATGCCGGCGAACATGACGGTCTTGCCGTCGCTGCAGTAGGAAGCCTGGGCCGGCGCCGCGGCGAGCAGGAAAGTGGCCGTCCCCAGAGCGAGGGAGGTAGCGAGCAGTCTCATGTGTATTCCCCTTGGTTGAAGGACTGGCGTCCCGGTCTCATATGCGTTTGGGCGATCAGCAGAGGCGTGCGAGCACTCCGCGGAATTTTTCGTCGATCGATGTGTCGAGGCGATGCTGGCGGTCGGTGATCTGCCAGCGTCCGGCCACCATGACGTCGCGCACGGCGCGGTCGCCCAGCGTGAACAGCCAGCGATCGAGAATGGCGTCGTCCCTGGCGGTGGCAATGAATGGATCAGCCCCGTCGAGCACCACGAGGTCCGCCGCGGCACCGACCGCGAGGCCGGTTGTGGCCTGACCCAGCGCCTGTGCGCCGCCTGCCAGCGCCGTATCGAACAGATCCCGGCCATTGGAGCGCCCCGGACCGTTCACCAGCCGCACCCGGCGCTCGTCGCGCAAGCGCTGGCCATATTCGAGGAGGCGCAATTCTTCGCTAGGGCTGGTCGACACGTGGCTGTCCGAGCCGACGCCAAACTTGCCGCCAAGGCTGCGATAGGCCGTGGCCGGGAAGATTCCGTCGCCGAGACTGGCCTCGGTGGTCGGGCACAACCCGACAACGGCGCCGCTCGCCGCCAAGCGCTGAACTTCGTCGTCATTGGCATGGGTGGCATGGATCAGGCACCAGCGCGCATCGACCGGCATTTCATCGAACAGCCATTCGAGCGGGCGCCGTCCTGACCAGGCGAGCGATGCGTCGACCTCGGCCTGCTGCTCGGCGACGTGAATATGGATTGGGCCTTCGCCCGGTGCGACCGCCAGGATGGCGCGCATCTCGTCGGGCGTCGCCGCCCGCAGCGAGTGAAAGGCGTAGCCCAGCGTCGCGCCCGAGGCGGCGACTTGCGGACGTAGCGTCTCCATCAAGGCGAGGAAGTCGTCCGCGCCATGGATGAAGCGGCGCTGGCCTTCAGTCGGCGCCACGCCACCGAAATTGGCGTGCGCGTAAAATACCGGCAGCAGCGTCATACCGATGCCGCTTGCCAACGCGGCGGCCAGGATGCGGGTGCTCATCTCGGCGCGGTCCGCATAAGGGGCGCCGGCCTGATCATGGTGCAGGTAATGGAACTCACCAACGCGGCCGTAGCCGCATTTGAGCATGTCGACATAGAGCCTGGTGGCGATCACCTCGACATCGTCAGGCGAAAGCGCGCCGACCATGCGATACATGGTGTCGCGCCAGGTCCAGAAACTGTCATCGCCATGGCCCGATACTTCGGCCAGCCCCGCCATGGCGCGCTGGAAGGCGTGGGAATGCAGATTTGCCAGTGGCGGAAGCACCGGCCCGGCCGCAATGACGTCGCCGGCTTGCGCCGCAGTGCCCGTTTCGATCGCGGTGATGGTGCCATCGGACGCGATCGACACCGCAACGTCGGTCGCCCACCCGCTGCTGAGCAGGGCTTGCGAAGCGAAGATGCGGAGAGCGGCGTGTCCGGCCATGACCCTGCCTGTCATTGGTTGTATAGGGAACCATAGATAATTAATGCTGGCGCGCAAGCGAAAAATATCAAAAACTGTGCGAGAGCGGATTCTGCGGAAAGTGGCGGCATGAACAAGACGGTGGGCGGCGGGGCGGGGCAGGGCGCATTCGGCGCGGAAGCGTTGCAGGGTACCGATACCGGGCCGCTCTATCTGGCGGTCAAGCAACTGATCCATGAGCGCATCGACAGCGGCGTCTGGCCGCCGAACTTCCGCGTGCCCTCGGAAAACGAGCTGGTCAGCGAACTCGGCGTCAGCCGCATGACCGCCAACAGGGCCCTGCGCGAGCTTGCCAATGAAGGGGTGATCAAGCGCGTTCAGGGCGTCGGCTCATTTGTCGCCGAGCGCAAGGGCGGCACCGCTTTGTTCGAAGTGCGCAACATCGCCGAGGAGATCCGCAAGCGCGGGCATACCCATACGGCCGAGATCATTCGTATGCAGCGAGACGCGGCGGCGCCTGAGATTTCCGATGCTTTGGGCATTGGTCTGGGCGAAGTGGTTTTCCATTCCATCATCGTGCATTTCGAGAATGGCGTGCCGGCGCAGGTCGAGGATCGCTACGTCAATCCCGGCGTGGCGCCTGACTATGCCGACCAGGATTTCACCCAGACCACGCCATACGCCTATCTCACCGCGGTCGCCCCGTTGTCGCAGGCCGAGCATGTCGTGGAAGCCGTGCTGCCGCAGGCCTGGGAGGCCAAGCTGCTGGCCATCTCGCCGGCCGATCCGTGCCTGCTGATCCGCCGTCGCACCTGGTCGGCGGCGCGCTGCGTCACCGCCGTCCGGCTGCTCTATCCGGGTGCGCGCTATCGCATGGAGGGTTTCTTCAACACCCAGTCCCGCGCCTGATCCGACGAAAGTTCCGTCATTTTGCCGGTTGCCAACGCTGTAGAGTTTGATAACTTACATATACAACTCTATACAGGTGAGGCCGCCATGCTGAGCAACAGCCGTTATCGGGACGTCGAAATCCGCGCGGCGCGCGGCACTACTCTCTCCGCCAAATCCTGGCTGACCGAAGCGCCGCTGCGCATGCTGATGAACAATCTCGATCCTGACGTGGCCGAGAACCCCAAGGAACTGGTGGTCTATGGCGGCATCGGCCGCGCCGCGCGCGACTGGGATGCCTATGATCGAATCGTCTCGACGCTGCGGCGCCTCGAGGGCGACGAAACCCTCCTCGTGCAATCCGGCAAGCCGGTCGGCGTGTTCAAGACCCATGCCGATGCCCCCCGCGTGCTGATCGCCAATTCCAACCTCGTGCCGCATTGGGCGACCTGGGAGCACTTCAACGAGCTCGATCGCCAGGGGCTGATGATGTACGGCCAGATGACGGCCGGGTCGTGGATCTATATCGGCTCGCAAGGCATCGTGCAGGGCACCTACGAGACCTTCGTCGAGGCCGGCCGCAAGCATTATGGCGGCGCTCTCGGCGGCAAGTGGGTTCTGACGGCTGGCCTGGGTGGCATGGGCGGCGCGCAGCCGCTGGCCGCGACCATGGCCGGGGCGGCATGCCTCGCCATCGAATGCCAGCAGCAATCGATCGATTTCCGCCTGCGCACCCGCTATGTCGACCTGCAGGCCAAGGACCTCGATGAAGCGCTGGCCATGATCGCCGACGCCGTTGCCAACCGCAAAGCCATCTCCATCGCCCTGTTGGGCAATGCCGCGGAAATTCTGCCCGAAATGGTCCGCCGGGGCGTCCGTCCCGATATGGTCACCGACCAGACCTCGGCGCATGATCCGCTCAATGGCTATCTCCCCATCGGCTGGAGCTGGCCCGAATATCGCGAGCGCGCCGCCGCCGATCCGGCGGGCACCACCGCGGCTGCCAAGCAGTCCATGGCCGTTCATGTCCGGGCCATGCTGGCCTTCCACGAGGCCGGCATCCCGACCTTCGACTATGGCAATAATATCCGGCAGATGGCCAAGGAAGTGGGCGTCGCCAATGCCTTCGATTTCCCCGGCTTCGTCCCGGCCTATATCCGCCCGCTGTTCTGCCGCGGCGTCGGCCCGTTCCGCTGGGCGGCTTTGTCGGGCAATCCGGATGACATCGCCAAGACCGATGCCAAGGTCAAGGAACTGATCCCCGATGATCCGCACCTGCACAACTGGCTCGACATGGCGCGCGAGCGCATCGCCTTCCAGGGCCTGCCGGCGCGCATCTGCTGGGTCGGCCTCGGGCAGCGGCACCGGCTCGGCCTCGCCTTCAACGAGATGGTGCGGAGCGGCGAGGTCTCCGCCCCCATCGTCATCGGCCGTGACCATCTCGACAGCGGCAGCGTCGCCTCGCCCA
>CBFGMY010000238.1:0-5652 GCA_965650055.1 uncultured Devosia sp. | reverse complement strand
CGAGCCCGACCAGGATACCCGCATCGTGGTCATGGAGATCGACATCGACGGCGAACCCACCGTGGCCGGCATTCTCGCCGACAAGGTTCACGACGTCACCGATATCGAGGCCGCCTCCATCGAGGAAGCCCCCAAGGTCGGCATGCGCTGGCCGCCCGAATTCATCCGCGGCATCGGCAAGCGCAATGGCGGCTTCATCATCATCCCCGATCTGGGGCGAATTTTCGAAACACAGGGCAGCAGAAGCGCGCCCGTCGCAGCATCAGAAGAAAGGTCTGCACCGTGAGACTCACCATTAAAACCAAGCTGGCGGCGGTGTTTACCGTCGTGGTCGCGCTCTCGGCGGGCAGCATGTTCGTTGCCCTGCAGGGGTTGGGAAGCATCAACAATTCCATGGAATCCGTCATCAACGGTCCGGTGGAACGCTCCCTGCAGCTCAAGTCGATGCAGAATGAGTTGACCTCGGTGGCCAGCAATATGCGCACCATGGTCCTCAGCACCGACAGCGCCGAGATAGAAACGCTCCGCGCCGCCATGCAGGAGAACTATGCGACGTTGAAGGCCGACGCCGAGGTCCTGGTTGGCAGCTTCACCAATCCGGACAATGTCGCTGATATGACGAGCTTCGTTGCGACGCTCGAAGAGTATTGGACCGAGCTCGAGATCGCTCAGGACGAAGCCGCCAAGAACAGCGATACCGCCGCCTTTGCCATCACCACCTCCGAAGGCAGCGCCGCCATCACCGCCGTCGAAGAGACCATGGCCAAGCTGCTGCCGGCCCTGTCTGCCCGTGTCACCTCCGGCGACGCCTCAGCCTTCCCGGCCTACGAAACGGCCAGCACCCTGTTCCTCGACGCCAGCGACGTGTTCCGCCAGCACCGCAACGTGCTGCTCGCCTCCAGCAATCCGGCCAAGCAGGACCAGTGGTACGGCGATTTTGACGGCGTGTTCGAACGCATCGAGCCCAATATCGATCGCCTCGCCCGCCAGGTTGGTGCGTCCGAGGCGTCGCTGGTCAGCGATCTGCGCGGTAATTTCGACGCGCTCTTTGCTGCCATGAACAAGGGCAATGCCATTGCCATCGAGCGGTCGCAGTACAACGCCACCCAGATCATTCATGGCGCAGCCGCCGACTTGCGCGACCAGGCCAATGGGTTGGTCGACGCCATCATGGCCCGCAACGAAATCACGGTGAAGAACGCGCTGGCCGAAGCAGACGCTCTCTATGAATCGAGCCGCCTGTTCCTGATCGGCCTCCTGGTCGCCTCGATCGCCATCGCCGCCATTGCCGCCATCTGGATCGTCATGTCGATCTCGCGGGCTCTCGCCAGCGCCGTGCGCCTCGCCAACGAAGTTGCCGACGGCAATCTCAGCGCCAGCGCTTCGGTCAGGTCCAACGACGAGATCAAGGACCTGATTGACGCTCTCAATGCCATGACCCGCAAGCTGCGCGAGGTGGTGAGCGAAGTCACTTCAGCCACCCGCAACGTCGCGGCCGGCAGCCAGGAAATGTCGGCCACGGCCGAGCAGCTCAGCCAGGGCGCGACCGAACAGGCATCCTCGACCGAAGAAGCCTCCGCTTCGATGGAAGAAATGGCGTCCACGATCAAGCAATCGGCTGACAATGCCAGCCAGACCGAAAAGATCGCCCGCCAGTCGGCGGCCGATGCGATTGCCTCGGGCGAAGCGGTGAACAATGCCGTGACCGCCATGCAGACCATCGCCGAGAAGATCATGGTCGTGCAGGAAATCGCCCGCCAGACCGATCTGCTGGCTCTCAACGCGGCGGTGGAAGCTGCCCGCGCCGGCGAACATGGCCGCGGCTTTGCGGTGGTGGCGTCCGAAGTGCGCAAGCTCGCCGAACGCAGCCAGGCTGCCGCAGCCGAGATTTCGACGCTATCCGGCACCACCGTCAAGGCAGCCCAGTCGGCCGGCGAGATGCTGAGCAAGCTGGTGCCCGACATCCAGCGCACGGCCGAACTGGTGGAAGAAATCTCCGCCGGCAGCCGCGAGCAGAATGCCGGTGCCGCGCAGATCAATACGGCGATCCAGCAGCTCGACAAGGTGACCCAGCAGAACACCTCGGCCGCCGAAGAAATGTCGGCGACCTCGGAGGAGCTGGCCAGCCAGGCCGAGCAGCTTCAGACTGCCATCAGCTACTTCCGCATCGACAACGCGACCATGCAGGCGGCCAACCGCAGCGAACCTGCCCCGGCTGCCGATCTCAAGCAGGCCATTCTGGCCAAGGCGCCGCATATGGCCCCGCGCAAGCCTGCGGCCAAGCCGAAAGCCAAGGCCAAGACCACCAGCACGGGTGGCTTCGACCTGGACCTCGATGACGGCCAGGACGAACTCGACGCCGACTTCAGCCGGCGCAGCGCCTGATAGGGGGCAGCAATGGCCGAACGGGCACAATACGTCACCCTTGGCGTGGCCGACGAACTCTTCGCCGCTCCGGTGGCGAAGGTGCAGGAGATCCTCGATATGCGGCCGATTGCGCGGCTGCCGCAGGCGCCCGACACCCTGCTTGGCATGATCGACGTACGCGGCCAGGGTATTCCCGTGGTCGATCTGCGCCTGACGCTCGGCCTGCCGGCGGCTGCCGACACCGAAAATACCCGCATCATCGTGCTGGCCCTCGCGGGTCAGCACGGCGACCTGCGGCTCGGCCTGCGCGCCGACCGGGTGTTCGAGGTGACCATCCTGGACGAAGACGCACTCGATCCGCCACCGCCAGTCGGTGGCGCCTGGTCTGGGCGGTGCATTGCCGGCATCGGCCGGCGCAATGGCCGCTTCGTCACCGTGCTCGATCTCGAGAGTCTGCTCGGCTCCTTCGAGGACGCCGCGGCCGCCTGAGCCGAACCCGACCGCCCTTCGGCTGGAGAATAGACCATTGCCCCCATCCGCCCACCAGGCTGCCATCCAGCTGGACAACACCGATGACGATCACCTCTCGGCGCGCGATTTCAAGCGCATTGCCGATCTGATCGGCGAGGAAGTCGGCATCAAGCTGCCGCCGAGCAAGCGGCTGATGGTCGAGGGACGCCTGCGCAAGCGCGTGCGTGCGCTGGGGCTGGCTAGTCTCGACCACTATGGCACCTATCTCTTCCAGCGCGATGGGCTGGCGGTGGAGCGGCCCTTCCTCATCAACGCCGTAACCACCAACAAGACCGATTTCTTCCGCGAACCCGAGCATTTCGAGCTGCTCGAGCAGCGGTTGGTGTCCGAACTCGTCACCTTGCGGCGCGCCGAACGGAAACCCCTGCTCAAGATCTGGAGCGCCGCCAGCTCGACCGGTGCCGAGGCCTATACCCTGGCCATGGTGCTGGCGGACCTCGTGGCGCAACGCCAGGACTTTCGCTTCGCCATCCTGGGCACCGACATATCGACAGCCGTGCTGGAACAGGGCGTGCGCGCCGTCTATCCGGCCGAACTGATCGCGCCGGTGCCGCAGGGCAAGCAGCAGCGCTACCTGATGCATGGGCGTAAGCCGGGCCCAAGGCCCGAGGTGCGCATCGTTCCCGAATTGCGCCGCCTGGTCCGCTTCGAGCGCCTGAACCTGATGGACCAGACCTATCCCTTCGACCGCGATGTCGACGTCATATTCCTGCGCAACGTGCTGATCTATTTCGACAAGGCCGACCAGGAAAAGGTGATCCTGCGACTGGTCAGTCATCTTAGGCCCGGCGGTTATCTCATTCTTGGTCATTCCGAATCCATGATCGGAACGGCGGTGACCATGCGTCAGGTCGCCCCGGCAGTGTTCCAGAAGGCCTGAAGGTTGAGACGATGAGTGCAACCCACCGCAAGATCCGAGTGCTGATCGTAGATGACAGTGCGTCGGTGCGCCTGACGCTCAGTGACATTATCGCCAGCGATCCCGATCTCGAGGTCATGGCAACGGCAGCCGACCCCTATGTCGCTGTGGAGCGCATCCGCCAGGAAGTGCCCGACGTCATGTTTCTCGATATTGAGCTGCCGCGCATGGATGGCCTGACCTTCCTGCGCAAGATCATGAGCCAGCGGCCCATCCCCGTGGTGATCTGCTCGAGCCTGGCCGAGGAAGGCTCGGACACGCTGCTGCAGGCGCTTGAGGCGGGCGCCGTCGATGTCGTGGCCAAGCCGCGGGTCGACACCACCCATTTCCTCCAGGAATCGCGCATGCGCATCTGCGACGCCGCCAAGGCCGCCGCCCATGCCAAGTTCCGGGGCGTGAAGAAAGCCCCGCCGCCGCCGATCAATGTCGAGGCCAAGCTGACCGCCGACGCGATCATTCCGCCTCTGTCGGAAGCGCGCGCCGCCTCCATGCGCGCCAAGCAACCGCAAACCGAACCGATCATCTGTATCGGCGCCTCTACCGGCGGCACGGAGGCTTTGCGCGAAGTGCTCGAAAAACTTCCGGCCACCAGCCCGGCCATCATCATCGTCCAGCACATGCCGGAAAAGTTCACCAATGCCTTCGCCCGTCGCCTCAACGGCCTCTGCGCTATCGAGGTGAAGGAAGCCGAGGATGGCGACGTGGTGCAGGCGGGCAGGGCGCTGATTGCGCCGGGCAACCAGCACATGGTGCTGCAGCGGGCCGGCAGCCGCTACACCGTCAACATCGTCGACGGTCCGCATGTGTCGCGCCACCGCCCCTCGGTGGATGTCATGTTCCGCTCGGCCTCGCAGGTCGCGGGGCGCAATGCGATGGGCGTCATCCTCACCGGCATGGGTGACGACGGCGCGCGCGGCCTGCTCGAAATGCGCCAGGCCGGCAGCCACACCATTGCCCAGGACGAGGAGAGCTGCGTCGTGTTCGGCATGCCCAAGGAAGCCATCCAGCGCGGCGCCGCCGTCAAGATCGTGCCGCTGAGCCGGGTCGCCACCGAAATCGACCTCTATGCCCGCCACGTTCCGCGTACAGGGACCGCGTCATGACTGCCCTTGCCCACGAGTTTGCACCGGCCCCGGCTGATACCACCAGGCTTCGCCAGATCGGCGAGGCGCTGGCGCGTCCGCGCGAGCAGATCGAAAGCACCTTCGTCACGGTTGGCGCCCGCCTCGCCGAAGGCGCGGCGATGCTCAACCGCGTCACCAAGGTCTTCGAGGCCCTGCCGGCCCAGTTGCAGAGCCCTGACCTGCTGGAGGCCTCCACCCGGCTGGCCGATGTCGGCCGGCAGGCGCAGACCATTTCAGCCCTCTTTGCCACCGAGCAGGCAGACCTGGCGCGTCTGGTCGAGGTGGTCGCTGCCGCCGAGCATCCGATCGGCGAGCTCCGCCGCACCGTCAAGATGATGGGCATTGTCGCGATCAACGCCCGTGTCGTCGCGGCCAGCATCGTCGGCGACAGCGACGATTTCGATGTCTTCACCACCGATATCGCCAAGCTCTCCGAGGGAGCCAGCTCCACCATCCAGCAATTCACATCGGCCTATCGCCAACTGACGGACGAGGTCGGCCAGGCGGCACGCCAGCGCAGCCAGTTCGAGAATGCCCATGCCGATACGCTGAGCGGGCTGGCCACCGATATGGAAACCGCGCTGGCCGAACTGGCGCGTCACCGCGAAACCTCCGCCAGCGGCAGCGCCGAAACCGGCCGCGTCTCCCGCCAGATCGTCGGTCGGATCGCCAGCGCCGTCATGGCCTTGCAGGTAGGCGACGCCACCCGCC
>CBFGMY010000237.1:0-5664 GCA_965650055.1 uncultured Devosia sp. | reverse complement strand
CTACCGCAATGCCTCGGGCCTGCCCGATGGCGGCCAGGTCACCACCGTGCGCGACCAGGCCATCCTGGGCATCGCCATCTACCAGCACTTCCCCAGCTATTACGAATTCTTCCAGACCCGCAGCTTCAGCTACGGCCGCAACACCTATGGCAACCACAACCGCGTGCTGGGCTATATGGGCGCCGTGGACGGCATCAAGACCGGCTACATCAATGCCGCCGGCTCGAACCTGCTGACCGCCGCGCGCAAGGACGGCCGCCACATCGTCGTCGTCGCTTTCGGCTTCAATTCGGCCGGCGCCCGCGACCAAAAGGTGCGCGAGCTGGTCGCCGCTTACCTGCCGGAGAGCCGCCGTGGCGACTATCTGCAAACGGCCATGATCCCGGTGCCGGGTCGCCAGGGCGGTGGTAACGTGCAGGTTGCGGTTGCCCAGCCCAGTCAGCCCGTCTTCGTCATGCCCATGCCCCTGCCCGGCTTCCGCCTGGCGCAACTCGTGGCCGCCAATGGCGCCCAGCCGCAGGCGGCCGCCCTCCAGCCCATGCCAGATGTGGTCGTGGCTAGCGCCGCCCCGCTGCCGGCGCCCATGCCTGCCGATCTCGGCCTGCAGCCGGCCGTGCAGGCCGCCAACATCCTTGCCGCGCCCTCGCAGGCCCCGCAGCCCGCCTACCCCAGCCAGGACATCATCGGCGCCTGGCTCTCGGAGAGCTACAACCTGGGCGCGCCGCCCTCCGCCCTTGGCCAGACTGCACCCTCCGCGCCGCTCGGCTTCCAGCCGCCGCCGGCCAATGTCGGCAACCAGGGCGGTCAGGGCGGCCAGCCGGTCGATCTGATGACCTCGGGCGCCGTTGCCACGGCAGATACCGGCGTGACCCCGGGCGGCTGGATCGTGCAGATCGGCGCCGGCCCGTCGGAAGACAGCGCCCGCGGCATGCTGGCCGATGCCGCCGGCAAGGTCGGCACGCTGGGCGACTTCCGCTCCTATGTCGAGCGCTTCGAAAAGAACGGCCAGGTCTTCTTCCGCGCCCGCTTCGTCGGCTTTGGCGGACGCGACGATGCCACGGCCATGTGCAACCAGCTCAAGCAGCAGGATATGAGCTGCCTGGCCATGCAGAGCTAGGAACTAGCGACAGATAATGAGCCGACGCCACGAGCGCCGGCCACCCCGGGGAAGCAAATTGGTGCCTGTGTTTGGAGTAGCCCAATGAGCGAAAATACTGCCCTTATCGAGTTGGCCAACTTCGTCGGCCGCTCCAGCCTCGCTTCCGAGGACATGGCCGTGCGCAACCGCGCATTGGCGGGCATCACCCAGCGCCTGCTGCCGCGGAAGCGCAGCGTCGGCGACCTGCTGGGCGTGGTGCTGGCCCTCTCTGCCCGCACGCGCCGTATGGTGCAGGACCCGGTGACCATCGATATCGACGTGTTTGCGCCCGGCGGCGCCCGGGCGGTCGATCTGATCTTCGGCGACCGGGACGCCTAGGACTCGGTCTGCATCATGTGAATGAACCGCCGGGTGGAGTCCTCGGGATCGGGCGCCGCCAGGGCCTGACGCGCCGCCGCTATCTCGGCGGTGGGCAGATGCAAGGCCGCCACCAGGCTCCGATATTCCTGTCGGGCACTCATATGCGACATGGACGGCAGCCCGCCCAAGAGATCATCGTCCAGCGGGTCGAACACCGTCATCCCCGTGGGGAATAGCGAGCGAAAGATCACCCGCTCGGCAATGCCATCGGCGACCCGGCACCCCAGCCGCAGCGCGATCCGCTCCAGCATCGTCTGCACCTGCCGCATATTGCGCGACGACAGCATGGAGATGCGGTTGCGCACCAGCACCCAGTCGATGGTCTTGCCGTCGATGGCCAGCCGCTCGGATCGGGCGCGCTGCACCAGCCGCGCATAGTGGCTCATTTCCGTCGGCTCGCCCGTCACCGGGTCGAACCGCGCCATGACATTGAGGTCGATCAGGCTGTCATTGACCGGGGTCACCAGCGTATCAGCCAGCGAATGCGCCAGCCGGGTCAGGTTGGTGTCGAAGCCGGGCGTGTCGATGACCAGGAAGTCGGCATCGTGCTCGACCTCGGAGATTGCCTGCCGGAACAGGTCGAACTCGGCGCGGTGGTTTTCGCGAATGGAATCGCCGCGCGACAGCGGCAGGTGAAAATGGGTGGTATGGGGAATGCGCAGGCCTCGGCTGCGCGCCCATTCGCGGCGGTTGCGGACATAATGGGTCAGCGTCTGCTGGCGGCTGTCCACGTCGATGGACGCCACCTTGAAGCCTTCGTAGAGCAGATGAATGGCCAGATGGAAGGCTGTGGTCGATTTGCCCGACCCGCCCTTCTCATTGCCGACCGCGATGACATGCACGCCCCGCCGAGCCATCGCCCCACCTGTTTGCTGCTTGGCCAGAGTCTCGTGATTGGGAGGCCCACTGGCAAGTGCCGCTAGGTGAATCTTTCGTTAAAGGCTTAATGCACGGAGGCGATTCAAGCCGAAAGTCGCACCGGCTCGCTGGCCTGGCCACGCAATGGCAGGTTCAGCGCCGCCACCAGATTGCGATATTCCTGCCGGGCGCTGACATGGGACACAGAGGAGGATTCTCCGCTGCCGTCCTCGTCCAGCGGGTCGAACACGGTCGTGCCGCTGGCAAAGAGCGAGCGGAAGATCACGCGCTCGGCAATGCCGTCGGCCATGCGGCAGCCGAAGCGGGCGGCGATGCCCTCGAGGGTGGCATGGACCTGTTTGGCATTGCGCGACGCCAGCATGGAAATGCGGTTGCGCACCAGTACCCAGTCGATCGTCTCGCCGCCCACCGCCATGCGCTCGGACCGGGCGCGCTGGACCAGCCGGGCATAATGGCTGGTTTCGACCGGCAGGCCGGTTTCCGGGTCGACTCGCGCCAGCACATTGATGTCGATCAGGCTGTCATTGACCGGCGTCACCAGCGTATCGGCCATGGAATGGGCCAGGCGCGTCAGGTTGGTATCGAAGCCGGGCGTATCGATAACCAGGAAATCGACCTTGTCCTCGACCTCGCCCACGGCGCGGCGGAACACGTCGAACTCGGCCTTCTGGTTTTCCTTGATAGAATCGCCCCAGGCCGACGGCAGATGGAAATGCAGCGGGTTGGGCAGGCTGCGCCCGGTATCGCGCGTATGGGCACGGCGGTTGCGCACATAATGCGTCAGCGTCTGCTGGCGACCATCGACATCGATCGTCGCTACGCGGTGCCCGGCATAGAGCAGGTAGATTGCCAGATGGAAGGCCGTGGTCGATTTGCCCGACCCGCCCTTTTCATTGCCCACCACAATGACATGCGCACCATCACGCGCCATCGCCGCCCCCCAAATCAGTGCTTGCACCACTGGGTGCTAACAAGGGCCGCTATGGTTAACAGGGCATTAACACCGGGCTTGCGTCAGGACTTCAGCAGCCGGTCCCTGGCGGCGTTGATCTTGGCGGCCAGGTAGCTCGAACCGCCGTGATCGGGGTGCACACCTTTCATCAGTTCGTGGTGCGCCGCCCGGATTTCCGCGTCGCTGGCGCCCGGCTGCAAGCCGAGTATGGCGTAGGCCTCGGCATCCGATCCATCAGGCGGGGCCGCTTCGTCGGACGCCGCTCCGGCCGCCGTCTCGGCGAAATATTCGCGCCAGCCGCTCCTGTTCGCATCAAGCCAGCTTTCGAGCAGGCTCACACTGTCGGCATCGCCCTCGATCTCGGCGATCAGCAGCCGGGTATCCATTTCACCCAGATCCATAAGGTCGGCACCGGCAAATTGCCCAGCCAGCACCTGCCCCGCCACCGTCCCGGTATCGTGATCGAGCTCCATGGCAAAATACCGGCTCTTGATCCGCGATACATTGCCCTGCTGCGCCGTCCCGATGGTGTCAAACGAGAACGGCCCCAGCCGGCCCGTGCGCAGGATCGAGACTGCGGCGGCCCCGACAAACAGCGCAATGTCAAAGCGCCGGACCAGCACCAGCAAGCCGGCAACCAGCGCGGCAGCGCCGCCCACGATCCAGCGCAGGCTGCGCCGAAGTTGGCTTGGATTTATGCGCCGTATGTACTGGTAGGCCGCCAGGGCAGCCAGCACGGCCACGCTGCCAAGAAAGAGATAGGTCATCGGGGCAATTGCGCCAGCAGTGCCTGCGCCGGTCCGCTGTCCTGCAGCTTGAGCAGGTCGCGTCCACCACTGGCATAGGCGGCCACCGCCTTGAGCAGCGCCGCCAGTTCCTGTGGAGCCGCGGCATCGAACCGGGCATAGGCGCCCTTGGTCAATCGCGCGAATTCCCGAAACGCGGCTTCCACATGGCGGTCCCGCCCTTCCTGGAACACGAAGATCGGGCAGTTCAGCAGCCCCAATTGCCCGGCCTTCTCGGCCAGCTCGTCGACATTCTCCTCGATGGCATCGCCCACATAGACCACAGCATTGATCCGCCGTTTGGCGTGCTCGGCCCGCGCATGGGCGAACACCTTGCCGATCTGCGTATTGCCGCCGCGACAGTCGATGCCGGTCATCAACCGCGCCAGCGCGCCGGCATCCAGCACCCACTTCGAAGCGCGGCACTCACCCAGCCCGCGGAAATAGAGCAGCTGCACCTGAAGGGCACTGTCCTTGGGAATCGCATTGAACATTTCAGCCTGCAGCGAACAGGCCAGGTCCCAGGTAGGCTGCCGGCTCATCGTGGCGTCGAGCGCGAACAGCAACCGCCCGTCCTGCGCCGCGTTGGGCCGCGCCATCGCGCCGACCTTCCTGACGAAGGCCGCAACATCGCCGCTGACCTTGCCTTGCTGGGGCAGGCCCGCGGCAGGCCGGGCAATCGGGTCCTTGTTCGCCATGGATTGAATATGTGGCGGCGGGTCGTGGACGGCAAGGGTTAGAGCTCACGCCACCAAGCCAGCGCGCGTGACTCACCCCCACCCTCATTCCCTCCCCACAAGGGGGAGGGAGGCGAAGGGGCCTCGGTCAGTGGCACAGTCGCACCCCTCGCACAAAGCAGGCTTCCCTCCCCCTTGTGGGGAGGGAGTGAGGGTGGGGGTTGGGAGCCTCGATAGGCGTCCTAAATCAACCCCAGCTTCGCCAGGTCTGCCGCCAGCGCCAGCGACTCGGCGTTCTCATTGGCACCCAGGTCGGGCGGCGCGTCTTCGGGCCGCAGGTAACGCCAGCCCTGGAACGGCCGCTTGGGATAAGGCACCGTGCGCACCATGTCGGGCGCCATGATGATATCGCAATAGTCGATGCCCTCGGCATTGGTGAACCTGGCCAGCCGCAGGATGGGCTGCCGGCACACCACCTGCCCCGATATAACCCAGTAGATCGAGGCCAGACCTTCCATCTCCGCCGCCCGCTTGGGCATCATGCGCGTGCGGTGGACATGCACATCCTCGCCATAGTCGGCGTCCCACCAATGGGCGCGCTCATCGCGATAGTCCTCGAGCTCCTGCAGGGTCGAGACCCCCACGCAGAGCTTGATCATGTGGATCATACCAGCGTCCCCGGCTTGACCCGACCCTGGATCACGTCGATCTCGTCCTCGTCGACGATCCACGGCTCGTGCCGCGCCTGTGCGAGCCAGTCCTGAAAGGCGGGAAGCCCATAGATGGCTTCGACATAGCCGGCCGCCACGTCCGAAACCGGCAGGGCATAGGTGCGGATGCGCGTGGCCACGG
>CBFGMY010000236.1:0-5710 GCA_965650055.1 uncultured Devosia sp. | reverse complement strand
GCTGGGACTGACCGGCGCGGAAAACCCGCGGAACCTGTCGGGTGGCGAAGGGCGTCGCGCTGCGCTGGCGCGCGTGCTTGCCCCCAAGCCCGATATCCTGCTGCTGGACGAGCCGACCAACCATCTGGACCTGCCGGCCATCGAATGGCTGCAGGCCGAGCTCGATAGCCTGCGCTCGGCCATGGTGCTGATCAGCCACGATCGGCGCTTCCTCAGTGACCTGACCCGCGCCACCGTCTGGCTCGACCGCGGCGTGACGCGCCGGCTCGACAAGGGCTTCTCCCATTTCGAAGCGTGGCGCGATGCGGTGCTCGAAGAGGAAGAGCGCGACCGCCACAAGCTCGACCGGCAGATCGTGCGCGAGGAGCACTGGCTGCGCTATGGCGTCACCGCGCGGCGCAAGCGCAATGTCGGGCGCCTCGAACGGCTGGCCGGACTGCGGCAGGATCGGCGCGAGCAGCGCCGCGTCACCGGCTCGGTCAATATGCAGGTCTCCGAAGGACGCACCTCGGGCGCGCTGGTGGTGGAAGCCGAGAATATCTCCAAGGCCTATGGCGACCGCGTCATTGTCGGCGATTTTTCCACCCGCGTGCTGCGTGGCGACCGGATCGGCATTGTCGGCCCCAACGGTGCTGGCAAGACCACATTGATCAAGATGCTGACCGGGCTGGACCAGCCCGATAGCGGCAAGATCAAGCTGGGTTCGGCGCTGGAACTGGCCATGCTCGACCAGGGCCGCGCCAAGCTGCATCCCGATACGCGCCTCAAGGAAGCGCTGACCGGCGGTGGCTCGGATACGCTGCAGATCAACGGGCAGCCCAAGCATGTCGTGGGCTATATGAAGGACTTCCTGTTCGGGCCCGAACAGGCCAATACGCCGATTGGCAAACTGTCAGGCGGCGAGCGCGCCCGCGTGGCCTTGGCCCGGGCCTTGTCATTGCCATCGAACTTCCTGGTGCTGGACGAGCCGACCAACGATCTCGACCTCGAAACGCTGGACCTGCTCGAAGAGATGGTCAGCGACTATGCCGGCACCGTCATCGTGGTGAGCCACGATCGCGATTTCCTCGATCGGGTGGCCACCTCGGTGATCATCGCCGAAGGCGAGGGCGTCTGGACCGAATATGCCGGCGGCTATTCGGACATGGTGATCCAGCGCGGCGAGGGCGTCACCGCCCGCGAAGCGGCGCCCAAGGCGCACCGGGCGGGCAAGACCAGCCTGGCCCAGACCACCGCGGCCGTTTCGGCAGCACCCAAGCGCAAGATGAGCTTCAAGGAAAAGCACGCCCTCGAAACGCTGCCCAAGACCATCAATGGGCTGGAAGACGAGATCAAGACCATCAATGCCAGCCTGGCCGATCCCAAATTCTACGCCAGGGACCCGGCCGGCTTTGCCGCCAAGTCCAAGGCGCTGATGGATGCCGAAGCAAAGCTTGCGGCAGCCGAGGAGCAGTGGCTCGAAATGGAACTGCTCAGGGAAGAGCTGGAGGGGTGAGGCGCCAGCTTGGCAAAGGTCCGGTGGACTGCCAATGAACGCCCAGTCGACACCCTCCCCCTTGTGGGGAGGGATCAAGGGTGGGGGTGGTTTAGCCCCGATATTGGGGCTCTCGTTCCCCCACCCTGCTCGATTCAACGGACTTAGCTGAAGCTAAGTCCTATCTCGCTTCCCTCCCCACAAGGGGGAGGGTGGGCCGTGCGCGTGGCAACGTTAGGCCTGACCCTCAGGCCTTCCAGTCGACCCTTGGCTTGGCCAGATAGTGCAGTTCCTCCGGTGCCTCGCCGGCAATGCGGCGCAGCAGGAGCGCACCCAGATGCCGGCCGGCATCGACGAAGTCCTCATGCACGGTTTCGGCGCCGGGCTGGAACTGGGCGAACATTTCCGAGGATTGCTTGGACACCACATGCACGTCCTTGCCCACGGTCTTGCCGCTCTCGTTGAGGGCGCCGATCACGGCCAGGGCCGAGACTTCCGAGGCGCAGACCCAGCCATCGGGCCCGTCGGGGCGCTTGGAACGCTTGCTGACATAGTTGCGGATGGCGTCGGTCTGGCTGTGCAGCGTCACGTCGGTGGCAAATTCATGGGCAATGCCGGCTTCCGCGGCAGCGCGGGCCACGCCGGCCTTGAGATGGTCGGTATAGGTCAGCGCGCTTTCCGGGAGCACGATCGACACCGACTTGCAGCCCTTCTGCGCCAAGCGCTTGGTGGCCAGATAGGCATAGGCCTCGTTGTCGAAATCCACCCAGGGATGCGCCTCGGGCCACTTGGTGCGGCCGTGGCTGGCAAAGGGAAAGTCATTGTCGATCAGGAAGCGGATGCGCTCGTCGAAGCTCTCGGCCTTCGAGAAGATGACGCCATCGGCCATGCGATTGCGCACGATATGCTTGATCGGCTCGATGGGCTGCACATTGCGGAACAGCGGCGTGATGACGATGTGGTAGGCCGTATCGCGCACCGCCTCGGTGAGGCCGGTAACGATGGATGAGCCGAAGCCGTAGATCTGCTCGTCCGGTTCGAGCACCAGGGCAATGACATTGGTGCGGCCGGTCTTGAGGCGCAAAGCCGCGCGGTCGGGCAGGTAGCCGATCTCGGCGGCGATCTTTTGCACCCGGTCGCGGGTTTCCTGCGCCAGTTCGGGGGCATTGTTGAGCGCGCGCGAAATCGTGGTGACGGCAAAGCCGGTCATCTGCGCGATCGTCTTGAGCGTCGGCTTACCGGATGGCTTGACGCCGCGCTTGCCCTTGGCGGCAGCCTGCGGCAGGTCGTCTTCGGACACTTTGCATACCCCTCGGCCGCGGTTTGCTTCCACGGTGACGCTTAGTTGAAGGCGGACAACACCAGATTGTCCGGTCCAGTTCAAGCGCCGGGATCGAAAGGGAGCGCATTGTGCCGGTCCGATAAAACATGACAAGAATCATCAAATTTCTGTCGGAGCGCCGAAGTCGAGCAGTCTTTTTCGGAAAATCTTCACTCCTTGGCGTTCCCGCCTCTGGCATTTGCGGCGAAACGCTCCTATCTTGCCCTCACCCATCGGCACTTGCCGATGTTGCGTGTCGTTCAACCAGCAGGAAAGGACTGAAGATGACCCCATCGACTACCTTCACCATCCATGCAGGTTGTTCTCTCGTACGCACCAGCCTCCATGCGTCCAAACGCTGGCAAGGGACCTGTCACTCGAAACGAATGTGACCCGCTGTCACGCCTTCGTCTCAGTCTTCCGATAGAACCCTCAGCGTTGCCGGACAGGATGGTGCAAGCTTCTTGCTCACCAGATTCCTGACCTGTGCAATGCGCAAGTGGAGCACCCACCCATGCAGGAACGCAGTCTCGACCGGGCCCAGGCCCATAAGCCAATCGTCATAGAAGTCGCCGGAGAACCGCTCGGCGTCGTGGTGCCGCATGCCGACGGCTACCGCTTCCTCGCGGTGAAGCTGCCGGCTTTCGCCATCGACGGCCAGCAGTTCGAAACCGTCGAAAAGGCACATTTCGCTGTGTCGCAGGCCGTCCGCAAGGGCGACGCCGCAGCCTGATCGGTGGCCGCGCCCTGCGCGGCTGCCGCCAGGCCCCTCACACCAGGTTTTGCACCCAGCCGACCAGGACGCGCAGCAGCGCCGGATTTTGCCACAGCACGAAGGCAGCGGCCGCGACACCTGCCAGGACCACCAGTCCGATCACCTTCTTGAGCACCGAGAAGACCAGCCACAGCACGACAATGGCGCCCACGCCAAGGCCGATGAGCGCATAAGTATCACTGGGGATTTGCGTGTCCTCGCTCAGTCGTCATTGGTGGCGTT
Organism: uncultured Devosia sp.; assembly: GCA_965650055.1. GTDB lineage: Bacteria > Pseudomonadota > Alphaproteobacteria > Rhizobiales > Devosiaceae > Devosia. The sequence continues at coordinate 1,918 of CBFGMY010000236.1, read as the reverse complement.
GAGCTCGTCCGGATGCTTGCCCTCACTGGCGGGTGGAGCCGGATCGAGCGCCTCCTCGATGGCGCTTGCCAGCGCCTCGACATCGACGCGCGCTGCCCCGGCCAGCGCCTGCCGCTCCAGTTCCGCCGAGATCGCCGTGGCAATGGCCTGCCGCCGATCGGTTTGGTCAGCCGTTTCCATCGATCGATACTCCCTGCTCGTCGATGCGCACCTCGATACCGGGGCGCGCCTGCTGCTGCTGGTAAGTATAGACCCCAAATCCGACGATCGCGATCAACAGAATGGCGATCACGACGTAAAGCCCGTTGCGACTCATGAAGACTCCTGACGCTTGCTGCACCAGCAACGCGCCAAAGCCGCGCCGGGTTCATCGGGTGCCGCTATTCCTGCGCGGCAATGGTTCGCAGGGCCATCACGAAAGCGGTGACGCCGATGGCCAGAAGACCCGAGTTGTCGATGATGATGGGGGTGATGCCCGATGGAACCGGAGCGCTTTCGCGCGCCAGCCGGGCGGTGATCTGGTCGCCGCTCTCGCGACCGCGCCGGATCAGGCGCTCTGCCCGGCAGGAGATCTCGGCGGTAATGAGCACCACGGCGGAAGACGGATAGCGTTCGATGGCTTCGGGCACCACATGGCGGGACACGTTGGCCACGACGGTCTTGCCCAAGGCGAGATCCGTATCCAGGCTCAACGGCAAGGCGTAGCGCAGGTTATGCGCGTCCCAGGACAGGGCGAAGCGCCCCGCCTCGTCCATCTGCCGGAAGGTTTCTGGGTCGAGGCTGTCATGGTCCTCGATCTCGACGTCCCGGGGGCGGGTGACCAGGCGCCGCACGAAGACGAAGCGCTTGTCGCTGTCGAGCGCGTGGCGGGCCCCCGCTATCAGCGTGTCCTTGCCAACGCCCGAGGGGCCGACGACCAGGACCAGTGAGCCGAGCGGACGGGCCATCGATCAGCTGACCCTCATGCCTTGCCGCCAGACGCTGCGCACCACTGGCAGTCCACCCACCAGCTTGACGCGCACGAGGTCCGCCCGCTTGCCCACGGCGATCTCGCCGCGATCATGCAGCCCGGCCGCACGTGCCGGGTTGCGCGTCACCGTGGCGAGGGCCGCCGGCAGCCCGAAGCCGTCGACCCGCTGCGGCAGCGCGAAGGCGGCCTGCAGCGGTGCAAACGGCACATAATCTGAACTGAGAATATCCAACAGGCCCGCCCGCACCAGATCGGTTGCCGAGATATTGCCTGAATGCGACTTGCCGCGCACCACATTTGGCGCGCCCATCAGGATTGCAAGCCCCGCATCATGCGCCGCCGAGGCCGCCTCGAGCGTGGTGGGGAATTCGGCAATGGCCACGCCATCGGCCACCGCTTCCTCGACATGGGCAAGCGTCGCATCGTCATGGCTGGCCATGGCCAACTGCCGAGACCGCGCGCGCTGCACCAGGTGGCGCCGGTTGGGCGCCGAATAGCGCTCATGCTGGGCCAGGGCCGCGGCCAGATAGCGCTCGACCTCTTCCTGGGTGACGCCGAGCTGCTTTTTGTAGAACAGCTTGTAGGTCTCGAGCGAGGTGAACTGGCGCTGGCCCGGCGTATGGTCCATCAGCGAGATGAGGCGGGTTTCGGGATGCTCGACGAAGCTCTCGAAATGCTCGATGACATCGGTGCTCGGCAATTCGCAGCGCAGGTGGACCAGATGCTCGGCCCGCAGCCAGCCCTGCTGCCGCGCGGCCCTGATGGCATCGATCAGCATGCCCGCATGCTCGCGCATCTGCGGCATGTCGAGATCGGACCCGATGCGAACGGCGTCGAATACGGTGGTGATGCCGGAGCCCGCAATCTGCACGTCATGGGCATGCAGCGACGCCATCGCATCCCAGAACACGCCGGGGCGTGGACGATAGTGGTTTTCGAGGTGATCGG
>CBFGMY010000235.1:0-5717 GCA_965650055.1 uncultured Devosia sp. | reverse complement strand
AGCGCGTCGAAGGCGACTTCCTTGTCTTCCTGCATGTCCTTGGAATAGGCGAGCGGCAGGCCCTTCATCACGACGAGGAGGCTGGTCAGGGCGCCCAGGATACGGCCAATCTTGGCGCGCACCAGCTCGGCGGCATCCGGGTTGCGCTTCTGCGGCATGATGGACGAGCCGGTGGTAAACTTGTCGCTGAGCCGCACGAAGCCAAACTGCGCCGAGCTCCAGATCACCATTTCCTCGGCGAAGCGGGACAGGTGCATGGCGCAGATCGAGGCAGCGGCTAGGGTTTCGAGGATGAAGTCGCGGTCCGAGACGGCATCGAGCGAATTGGCGGTGGGGCGGTCAAAGCCCAGCTTTTCCGCCGTCATATGCCGGTCGATCGGGTAGGGCGTGCCCGCCAAAGCCGCCGAGCCCAGGGGCGATTCGTTGAGGCGCTTGCGCGCGTCGAGCAGGCGGCCGGCGTCGCGGCCGAGCATTTCGACATAGGCAAGCAGATGATGGCCAAAGGTAACCGGCTGGGCGCTCTGCAGGTGGGTGAAGCCGGGCATGATGGTCTCGGCTTCTTCCTCGGCGCGGGTGACTAGCGCCAGCTGAAGGGTGTGGACCTGGATCACCAGCGTATCGATGGTGTCGCGGACATAGAGCTTGAAATCGGTCGCCACCTGGTCGTTGCGCGACCGCGCGGTGTGCAGGCGCCCGGCAGCATCCCCGATCTTTTCCCGCAGCCTGCTTTCGACATTCATGTGAATGTCTTCAAGCGCCCGCGAGAACGTGAAAGAGCCGCCCTCGATTTCGGCCAGCACCTCGTTTAGACCGGCAATGATGGCGTCGCGATCTTCCTGCGTCAGAATGCCCGTCTCAGCGAGCATTGTGGCATGGGCGATCGATCCGGCAATATCCTGGCGGAACAGGCGCTGGTCGAAGCCGATCGAGGCGTTGATTTCCTCCATGATGGCGTCGGGGCCGGTGGCGAACCGTCCGCCCCACATCTTGTTGCTCATTTCCGGAGACCTCTATGACCGACACGCAAGCGCCTCGCCCGGGAGCAACGAGCCGGGTCCGGCTGTGGGTCATCCTGGGCTTGGCGGGATTGGCCGTAGCTATAGCGGCGTGGTTCTGGCTCGGCAATGCCGGGCAGGCAAAGGAATGCCCAGTTCAGGCTGAAGAGGCGGCGGCCATCGGCGATGCGGCAATGGGCGAACTGGCGGCGCTCAATGGCACGGGCGAGGGACGCGGCTATGCCACCATGGCCTTCAGGGATGCCGAGGGCACCGACATGACCATCGCCGATTTCAAGGGCAAGGCACTGCTGGTCAATTTCTGGGCCAGCTGGTGCGTGCCGTGTCGCGAGGAAATGCCCGCGCTCGATGCGCTGGCCACCAAATACAATTCGGACGCCTTCATGGTGCTGCCCATCAATCTCGATATCGGCGAGGGCGGGCTCGACAAGGCCAAGGCCTTCCTCGAGGAGAACCAGTTCGCCAACCTGCCGCTTTATGCCGACAACACCTTTGCCGCCTTCGAGCGGCTCAAGCAGCAGGCGGTGGCCGTGGGCCTGCCGGCGACACTGGTGCTGGACGAGAATGGCTGCGAGCTGGCGGTGCTGCAGGGGCCAGCGCATTGGGACACGCCCGATGGCGAGGCGGTAATTGAAAAACTGATCGCATTGGGCACCTGAGGAGGTCGGCCGGCGCCCAATGCGAGACGTCGGCTAGGCCGCCTTGTGTTCGGCGGCATACATGCCGAGGTAGTAATTGAGATTGTCGTCGCGCAGGCCGAGCGTCTCGAGCACGCCGCCCATGAAGCTTACCGGCGCCGTGCCCGGTGCGGTAACGATCCTGCCCGAAACGACCGCGTCGGGCTGGTCCTGGTAGTGTGCGGCGCCCTGATAGCCGGTGGAGGTGAGGTTGTCGGTCGAATTGGAGGTATGACCGACATCGTCGAGCAATCCGGCCCGGGCCAGCGCCAGCGTGGCATCGCAGATCCCGGCCACGGTCTTGCCGGCATCGCGCGCCGCCAGCAGCACCTTGCCGATATCGGGCGCGTCGGGCTGGCTCCAGGCCGTGCCGCCACTGACCACCAGTGCATCTATGGCGTTGACGTCGATGTCCTCCACCGCCAGATCGGGCGTCACCTTGAGGCCGCCCGAGGAGGTAACCGGCTTGCCGCCCGGGGTGGCGAAGCGGGTGTCGATCTGGAAGTAGGACCGGGCCGCTGCATTGAGCAGGGCGGTTTCCCAATCGGCATAGCCTTCGGTCAGAATGGTCACGATAGCGGTCATCTGGCTTCTCCTTGTTGATGGCGCCAAACTGGTTCGGCCATGCGACAGATCGTGTCAGCAGGTTCAAAAGCCCGTCAGTGTGGCCGCCGCCGCATTGAGGTGAAACGCCCGCGCTGCTATGAGGATGCCGATTTTCCGCCATTCCGGAGCCGTTTGCCCGTGCTGTTCGCCCGCCGTCTTGTCCTCGTCCTCATGCTGGCTTTGCTCAGCCTCGTGCCGGCCCGCGCCAATCCGATGCTGCTGGTGGATATGGATACGTTCGACGTGCTCTACGCCCAGGAGGCTGGCCAGCCCTGGCATCCGGCATCGCTCACCAAGCTCATGACGGCCTATGTCGCCTTCGAGCAGATCGCCCTGGGCAAGGTGACGCTCGATACGCCGGTGGTCATCTCCAAGAAGGCGTTCAATGAGGCTCCGTCCAAGTCGGGCCTGGCGGTCGGCAGTGCCATTACGCTCCAGGATGCGCTCTACATCATGCTGGTCAAATCGGCCAATGACGTGGCCATGGCCATCGCCGAAACCCTTGGCGGCGACGAGGCGGGCTATGTGGCGCTGATGAATGATGCAGCCGGCCGCATGGGGCTGACGGCGACGCATTATGTCAATCCAAACGGCCTGCATGACCCGGCGCAGGTGACCTCGGCGCGCGACCTGGCGGTGCTCTCGCTCTATATCCGCCAGAGCTTCCCGCAATATATGCCCATCTTCGGCACCGGCACGGTGGTGCTCAACGGCAAGACGCTGGAATCGGAAAACAAGCTGCTCGAGAGCTTTGCCGGTACCACCGGCATGAAGACGGGCTTCGTCTGTGCTTCGGGGCTCAACATGGTGGCAACTGTCGATCGCAACGGGCGGCGGCTCATGGCGGTGGTGCTGGGCGGTTCATCGGCGCGCGACCGCAACGAGCATGCGGCCGAACTGATCACCCGCGGGCTGTCAGGCGCGGCGCTGCCCAACGGGCAGACGGTGCTGACGCTGAGCAATAATCCGGGGGCGGCTCCGGTCGATATGCGCCCGCTGATCTGCGGCAAGGAGGCCAAGGCCTATGTCGCGAGCCAGGAAGCGGCCTTCCCGATGGGGCTCGAAGGCCAGCCAAGCCTGCTCACCGACACCGTGCTGCCGGCCTCCTATGTGGCGACCGATCTCGGCCGCATCGCTGTCGGCGTCAACCTGCCGCGGCCGCGGCCGGTGCACCTGCCGGTCTTTACCGCGCCGACCGCCGAGGCATCCCTCGATGCCGACCTCCGCCCCGGGCTGCCGGCGTCCGATTCCGGCGCTGTGCCCTTTCCGCGACCGCGTCCCAGCTTCTAGGCGCAGCGCCGGTTCCATGCGCCTGACGCAGGGTGTCGGGCACAGCCATGGCGCCTCTGCATGGCGTTAACCTTGTTCCTTACCCGGGTGTTAATTTTTTCCGTCGCATTTTGCGGAAAGCAATTCCCTTCTGAGAACGAGGACATCCATGAAGCGCCTTGGCATCATGCTTTCCGCGATCCTTGTGCTGACCACTGCCAGCCAGGCCGCCGATCTGGGCTGGAACAGCGGCGCCAGCCCGATCTATTCGCCAACACCTGCTTCGGGCTGGTCCGGCTTTTATGCCGGCGTCAGCGGCGGCTATGGATTTGGCACGGCGACCGTGACCCCGGCCCCCGGGGCCCAGGCGTCCAACAGCACCGGCGGCTGGAACCTGGGCGCCCAGGCTGGCTACAACATGGATATGGGCGGTTTCATCCTGGGCGCCGAAGCGGACCTGCAATGGTCCAATGTCGGCTATACCGAAGACATTCCGGGCATTGGCTCGTTCAAGGCCGGTATCGACTTCTATGGCACCCTGCGCGGCCGCGCCGGCATGGCCTTTGGCCAGGTGATGCCCTATGTGACCGCCGGCGTTGCGGCCGGTCGTGGCTCGGCGAGCCTCACCAATCCGGGCGGCGTCACCACGTCGCAGTCAGCCACGCATACGGGTTGGACGGCTGGTGTCGGCCTTGAAGCGCAGGCGACACAGAACATCTCGATCAAGGCCGAATACCTCTATGTTGACCTGGGGACGCAAAGCTATAGCGGCCTGCCCGCCGGTGTCGGCAATATCGACGCGGCGCAGCGGTTCAGCGTCGTCCGCGCCGGCCTCAACTACAAGTTCTAGCATCGCAACGGCGGGGCCTTCTTCGTGGAAGCCCTGTTCCCCTGGTGCGGCTGGCGTGCTCAGGCCGCGGCACGGCGCCGATCGGCCAGTTCCTCCACCACGATCAGCGCGATGCCGAGCGCGACCATGGGAAGGACCACAAGGTTGAGGACCCACCAGCCGACGGCGGCGATGAGGCCGCCCGAGGCAAAGGTCACCAGGGCGACGATGCTGAAGAGCGCAAATTCGCTGAAAGCCTGGGTCTTGGCGGCCTCTTCGGGGCGGTAGAGGTCGGTGATCATGGCCGTGCCGGCGATAAACCCAAAATTCCAGCCCATGCCGAGCAGGGTCAGCATCAGCCAGAACTGCCAAATGGAGGTCCCGGTCAGCGCGACGCCGGCGGCAGCGGCGATCATCGCGAAACCGGCGGCAGCAATGAGCGAGCGGCCATAGCGGGCAATGAGACGACCGGTGAAGAAGCTCGGCGCGAACATGGCCAGCACGTGGAAGATGATGCCAACCTGGGCATCGGCAACCGAGTGCCCGCACAGTTGCACCATGGCGAGAGGCGCAGCCGTCATGACCAGGCTCATCAGGGCATAGGCGGAGACGGTGATCAGCATGGCGAGCAGGTAGCGGGGCTGCCTGATGATGGCCCGGAGCGGCCGGCCATCGCGCTGACCGGATGGCAGCGGTTTGGGCTTGGGCACGCGCAGCCTTGCCAATAGCGGCACGGCGCAGAGAAACAGCAAGGCCAACAGGAAGAACGGCCCGGCATAGGGCGTGTCGGGCCAGATGCTGCGGCCATGAATGGCCAGCTGCGGGCCGGCAATACCCGACACGATGCCGCCGGCCATGACCCAGGCTATCGCCTGATCCTTGAAGGCCGGGTCGGATGCGTCGGCGGCGGCGAACCGGTATTGCTGCAGGAACGCGGCAGCGCAGCCCAGCACCATCATGCCGATGGCAAAGAACCAGAATGAGCCCAGGCTCAGCGCCAGGCTGGCAAGGCCCGCTCCGGTGGTACCCACGAGGGCGCCGGTGATAAAGCCGGCGCGCCGACCGACGCGGCGCATCAGCAGGGCCGCTGGAATGGCGGCGATGGCAGAACCGATCACGAAGGTAGTGACCGGCATGGTGGACAGGCTCAGCGCATCGGCCGGCAGGACCGAGGCACCTGCCAGTCCACCTGAGCCAATGGCGATCGGGCCGACCGAACCGGCAATGGCGCTGCTCGCGGCGAGCAGCAGGGCCGTCTTTTGCGACTGACTGAAGGGCAGGCGGGCGGCCTGGCTCATCTGGTGCGGCCTCCAAAGGACT
>CBFGMY010000234.1:0-5730 GCA_965650055.1 uncultured Devosia sp. | reverse complement strand
CGGTGTTGAAGCCCTGCTCGGCCATGCCCAGAGTGGCGCGCAGGCCCGCGCCGCCGGCGCCGACCACCACCACGTCGAATTCGTGGTCGATGAGTTCGTAAGTGGCCATGGCGGTTAACCCCAGAAGACGAGCTTGAGCAGCGCGGCGACCCCGGCCACCGCGATAAGGATGCAGAACAGCGTGTTGAGCAGCATGAGCAGGCGATAGAGCTCGCCGTGGAAATAGTCTTCCAGCGTGTCACGCAAGCCGTTGCGCATATGGATGGTGACCACCACCAGCAGAACCGCCAGCGGCAGGCCGACAAGGGCATTGCCGAGCACCGCCACCATGTCGGGCCGATCCTGCCCGGCCAGCCGCAGCACGATGAACAGCAGGAAGCCCAGGAAGACGATGTTGATCGCCCCGGTCACCCGCTGGGTGAGGAAATGCCGGGTCGAGGCCTTGGCCCGGCCATACTTGGTCTTGGGATTGGCGATCATGTCGCGGGTAATTGGCGTTTCGCGCATCATGCCATCCAGACGAAAACGGTCCAGACCAGCAGGGTCAGGACGATGGAACCGGCCAGGTTGGCCCAGGCCAGCGCTTCGCGCTGCCCCGGCTCCATGCCGATGATGAAATCCCAGACGAAATGGCGGAGGCCACCCAGCATGTGATGGATCAGGCTCCAGCTATAGCCGAACAGCACCAGCTGGCCGAACCAGCTGCCATAGATCTCGTTGACCGCGTTGAGCGGCGCCTGGCCCCAGGCGGCGGCGCCCAGCCAGATCACCAGCAAAGCCGTGCCGGCATAATTGGCGATGCCGGTGGCGCGATGGGCGATCGACATGGCCATGGTGATGGTCCAGCGGTAGATCTGCAGATGGGGGGAAAGCGGGCGGGAGCGAACCGTCATGGAGCCTCGCTGGTGCACGGACTTTGGCCGTGGGCAGTTTGGAATGGTTCGAGACTTCTAGCGCCCAAAGGTTACAAAATCAAAGCGCTGGGCTGAGACTTTTGGCGCATTCCGCACTTTGTTCGTATAACGCACCGGGTGTGCGAGAGGCGCCTGGGGTCTGGCTGGCATTCGCAATTGCCTGTGGCCGGTCGGGCAGCTTTGGGGCAGAAGACGGGCTCGACAAGGAGCCATCATGAGCGACAGCGTAACCGTCAAGAGCATCACCCCGCTGGCCCGCGGCTGGGGGCGGCTGGACCGTTACGAGGTCGACCATATCAGGCAGGATGGCACGCGGCAGACCGTGCTGCGCGAGGTCTACGACCATGGCAGCGCCGCCGCGGTGCTGATGTTCGCGCCGATCGAGCGCCGGGTGATCCTGACGCGGCAGTTTCGCCTGCCGCCACATCTCAATGGCGATCCGGCCTGGCTGATCGAGGCCCCGGCAGGATTGCTCGACGGCGATGAGGAGCCCGAAGCGGCGGCACGGCGCGAGGCCCTCGAGGAAACCGGCTACGAACCCGAAGCCATCGAGTTCCTGTTCAACGCCTATATGAGCGGCGGCTCGCTGACCGAGAAATGCGCCTGCTTCCTGGCGCGCTACACGCCCGGCCAGCGCCAGGCCGAAGGCGGCGGCCTCAGCGCCGAGGGCGAGGATATCGAGGTGTTCGAGCTGGGGCTCGACGAGGCACTGGCCATGGTGGTGGCGGGCACCATCATGGATGCCAAGACGATCATGATGTTGCAGGCTTTGGCACTGAAACTGGCCAGCGGTGCGACGGTTTAGATAAACCGGCCGTTGCCGCATCCACTGCGCGGCACCTCCCCCTCGACGGGGGAGGGTGGGAGGGGGTGTTGAGAGTCACGATATTGGGGCCAAACATCCCCCACCTTTGATCCCTCCCCGCGAGGGGGAGGGTGTCGACTGCCAAATCGGTTCGACAGATATCAGAAATCCACCAGCTTCTTGTCCGGGTCGTAGGGCTGGTCCTTGGCTACGCGGGTGACGGCCTGGCCGGCCTTCATTTTCTTGGCCACCGCATCATAGGCATAGGTGGGGGAACCATGGAGCTGCCAGCCCTCGCTGAGGGCCTTGGTGACCTTGTGACAAAAGCTGGCATCGTCCTCGCCGGTGAGGAAGCGGTAGATAAGCATGCATGGCCCCAATGCGCGGCCCGTATGCGGCCGCAGTTGATCTTGGCCCAGCTTATCGCTAATCGAGTGGCCATGCATCGGTTTCCTGACCATCTGCTGAAGGGCCACGCCAATTTCATGGCCGGCCGCTATGCCCGCGAGAAGGACCGGATTCGGGACCTCGCCAGCGAGGGCCAGAACCCATCCACCATGATCATTGCCTGCTGCGACAGTCGCGCGGCGCCCGAAATGATCTTCGACGCCGGCCCGGGCGAATTGTTCGTGCTGCGCAACGTCGCCAACCTGGTGCCGACCTACCAGCCCGATGGCGGCCAGCACGGCACCTCGGCCGGCATCGAATTTGCCGTAAAGGCGCTGGGCATCGCCAATATCGTCATCATGGGCCATGGCCGCTGCGGCGGCATCAAGGCCGCCCTGGCGCCCGACCAGAGCCCGCTCGATACCGGCGACTTTATCGGCAAGTGGATGAGCATGCTGGGCGACCTGCCCGGCCAGCTCGGCCAGAACAGCCTGCTGACCTCGGGCGAGCGCCAAACCGCGCTCGAACGCATCTCGATTCGCAACTCCATCCGCAACCTGCGCACCTTTCCCTATGTCGCCGACCTCGAAGCGGCGGGCAAATTGGCGGTGCATGGCGCCTGGTTCGACATTTCGACCGGCGAGCTGTGGGTGATGGACGGCGAAAGCGGCGATTTCGTCCGTCCCGATTTCTGATCTTCCTGATCGTTTCACTTGCGATGACGCGGCTGTGAAGTGCTCACAGCCGCGTTCACGGTCGCGTTACCTTTGAATTGACGAACAATAGTCGCCAGTAAACTTGGCGGTGTACTGAATGTCGCAGCGCCGGCAAGTTGCCGATCTAAAATCTTCTCCAGTCGACGGCCTTAAATGGCGCTCAAATCTTGCCGGATACACTGATCCGGCAGGCCTGACATACTGCCTGGATTTCGCCTAACAATCTCCCAGCGCGCGCCGATTTTCGGGCCCGGACGAGACACATTGCCAAACCATTGTCTGTCCCACGGGCCGCAGGAGAGTGGCTCGTCGGAGGCCGGCTAACCGGTCGCCGCTTTTCTCCCCAACATTGGAGCTAACCTCCCATGAAGAAGATCATCCTGTCGTCCCTCGTCGTTCTCGGCCTTTCGACCGCTGCGTTCGCCCAGGCAGCTGCCCCCGATTTCGCGACCGTCGATGCCGACGCAAGCGGCGGCGTGTCGCTGACCGAAGCCCAGGTCGTGCTGCCTGACCTGACCGAAGAGGCCTTCACGGCTGCGGATATCGACGCCAATGGCGAGCTGTCGGCGGAAGAATTTGCGACCCTGGCCGCAGCTCCGGTTGCCCCGGCCAGCTAAGCCCTAACGCCCTCAGGGTGGCCACTTGGCCATCCAGCCCTGGGCGTGAATGAAGCCACCCCATACCTCCTGGGGTGGCTTTTCTTGTCTCGGCCGCCCGTCGCGGCCTCCCACTGTCGGAGTACCTGATGCACAAACTTGCCTTGAGCCTTGCCATTGTCGGTCTATCGGCCGGCGCCGCCTTCGCCCAGAGCCCGACCAGCTTTGCCGATGTCGATACCGACGCCAATGGCGAACTGAGCTTTGCCGAATTGCAGCTGGTCTGGACCGACCTGCAGCAGGCCGAATTCGATGCCGCCGACGCCGATTCGAGCGGTGGCCTGAGCGCGGATGAACTCAATACGCTGCAGCCTGCGGCCCTGCCGGCCACGCCCGAAGCGCCGGCGCAGTAAGCGACCTCAGTGGATGGCCGGTTCAGCCGGCCGTCCGCGCCAGACGGTGACCACCAGGCCCGATATGACCAGCACGGCGCCACCGATCTCGATCGGCGTGATGGTTTCGCCCAGCACCAGATAGCCCGACAACAGGCCCGTGATCGGCACCAGCAACGTGAATGGCGCCACGGTCGAAGCCGGATGGCGGCCGAGCAGCCAGCTCCAGATGCCGCCGCCCAGCAGCGTCGCCGGATAGGCGAGGAAGGCGATCAGCCCGGCATCCTGCCAGCCGAAACCCGCCAGCGCGTCCATCACGGTGCGCGGTCCCTCGACCAGCAGCGACAGGCCGAACAGCGGCAAAGGCGCGACCAGCGCCCCCCAGACGGTGAAGGCCAGCGCATTGACCCGGCCGGCCTTCCGGGTGAGCACATTGGCCAGCCCCCAGCTCAACGCCGCCATCAGCGTCATGCCCAGCGGCAGCAAGGCTGTGGCAGAAAGCCGTTCGATAGCGATGACGCCGATGCCGGCAAAGGCGATGATGGCACCGATGACCTGGAACCGGCTGGGTCGCTCGCCCAGCAGCACGAAGGCCAGCGCCATGGTGAAGAAGGCCTGGGTCTGCAGCACCAGCGAACTCAGCCCCGCCGACATGCCCCAGGCGATGGCGAGATTGAGAAAACCATAGAGCGCCAGGCCGAAGCTGAGGCCGAACCCCACCACCAGCCACCACGGCGCCTTGGGCGGCCGGACGAACAACACCGCCGGCAGGGCAGCGGCGAGGAAGCGCAGACCGGCCGCCAGGACCGGCGGCAGCGCCTCGACGCTGAGCTTGATGATGACGAAATTGAAGCCCCAGATGGCAACGACGAGCAGAGCCAGCAGGATATGGCGCAGCGGCATCAGGCGACGACCCGGAACCGGGTGAGCAGCCGCGGCCCGAAGACGTTGAGCACGAGGCCCACAAAGATCAGCAGGCTCCCCGTGATCTCGAGGCCGGAAACCTGTTCACCCAGGAACACGAAGGCGGCGGCAAAACCGACCACCGGTACCAGCAGCGAGAAGGGAGCGATCAGGCTCGCCGGATGCCGGCCCAGCAGCACGGCCCAGGCGCCATAACCCATCAATGTCGAACCATAGGCGATGAAAAGGACCGAAAACAGCGCCTGCGGACTGATCCCGGGCAAGCTGGCCAGCGCCTGCGGACCATCGACCAGCAGCGACAGGGCCAGCATCGGCAGCGGCGGCACGAGGCTCCCCCAGACGACGAAGGCCAGCATGTCGATCTTGCCGGCGCGCTTGGTGATGATGTTGGAAATGGCCCAGAAGCCGGCCGCGACCAGCGTCAGCAGCAGCGGCACCAGCACGGCGCCACCGACATGCTCGGCCCCGATCGTGCCCAGGCCGACAAGGGCGATGGCTGCCCCGCCCAGCTGCAGCGGCGTGGGCCGATCACCCAGCAGCACGACGGCCAGCGCCATGGTGAAGAACACCTGCATCTGCATGACCAGGCTCGCCAGCCCCGCCGGCATGCCGAGGCGAATGGCGGTGAACAGGAAGCTGAACTGCAGCACGCCCACGGTGAGGCCATAGCCGACAAGGATCGGCCAGCCGACATTGGGCTTGCGAATGAAAAACACCGCCGGCAGGGCGCAACCGAGATAGCGCAGGGCCGTCAACAGGAAGGGCGAGATCTCGTCGACGCCCCATTTGATGGCGACGAAATTGAGCCCCCAGATGAGGACGACGCCGAGGGCCAGGGCTATGTCGCGGAGGGGCATGGGGTGGTCCGGTTGGGCGGAGCCTCTTCACCTCTCCCTTCGGGGGAGAGGTCGGCGACGAAGTCGACGGGTGAGGGGGCCTTTTCCGGGTCGGATGCGGAGGAAGGGGGGCGGCCCCCCCCCCCCCCCCGCGAGCCCA
>CBFGMY010000233.1:0-5779 GCA_965650055.1 uncultured Devosia sp. | reverse complement strand
GCGAACAAACAGCGGTATGCGGATCGAGCAGGTAGCCGGACTTCTTCAGCGTCGCGGCAATGGTTGCCGCCGTCTCCGCCTCGCCGGTGGTGCCGGCCGCGAAGTCGCGGCGGATAGCGCCGAGGGCACTGTCCGGCAAGGCAAAACCGCCGGACTGCTTCAACCCATCCATCATCCGCACCACGGCACCGGCATCGCGACCGGCACTCTCGAACAGCAGCCGCTCGAAATTGGAGGAAATCTGGATATCCATGGACGGGCTGATGGTGGGCGCCACGCCGTTCATCTCGTAGCGGCCAGTATCCATGGTGCGCCGCAGGATGTCGTTGGCATTGGTGGCGATGATCAGCCGGTCGATCGGCAGGCCCATGGCCTTGGCGCAGTAGCCGGCGAAGATGTCGCCGAAATTGCCCGTCGGGACCGTGAAGCTCACCTTGCGGTGTGGGCTCCCGAGCGAGACTGCCGCAGTGAAGTAGTAGACGATCTGCGCGACGATGCGGCCCCAGTTGATGGAGTTCACACCCGACAGGCGCACGCGGTCACGGAAGCGGTGGTTGTTGAACATCGCCTTGACGATGTTCTGGCAGTCGTCGAACGTTCCTTCGAGCGCGATATTGTGGACGTTGGCGTCGAGCACCGTCGTCATCTGCAGGCGCTGCACCGGCGAGGTGCGGCCCTGGGGATGCAGAATAAAGATGTCGGTAGTGTCGCGGCCGCGGAAGGCCTCGATGGCGGCCGAGCCGGTGTCGCCCGAGGTGGCGCCGACAATGGTCGCCTTGAGGCCGCGTTCGGCCAGGATATGGTCCATCACCCGGCTCAGGAACTGCATGGCCACGTCCTTGAAGGCCAGCGTCGGGCCGTGGAACAGCTCAAGCACGAAGTGATTGGGCTCGAGCTCGAGCAGCGGGGCCACCGACGGGTGGCGGAAGGACGCATAGGCCTCGTCGACGATCGCCTTGAGCTTGTCAGGCGCAATCTCGTCGCCGGTGAAGCGGCTGATGATGGCATAGGCCACGTGGGCGTAGGACTTGCCGGCGAAGGAGGCAATCTCGGCGGCATCGACCTGTGGCCAGGTCTGCGGCACATAGAGGCCACCATCGGAAGCCAGGCCAGCCAGAACCGCGTCAGAGAAACCGAGCACGGGCGCCTGGCCACGCGTTGAGACAAACTGCATTTGGGAGGAAGTGCCCCTTTAGAATTGTTGCAACCTAGTCAAACAGGGGGTGAACCGCAAGTTTGCTGGCTCAGCCCTTGCCTGCTGCCCGCTGGCGGGCCAGCCAGAAGCCGAGCATGACAACGGCAACAATGGCAAAGCCGTACCAGGTGTACGCGTAGCCCAGATGGTTGTTGGGAAACTCGACCACCGTCTCGCCACCCTGCGGCAGTTCTCCGGCAGGACCGGCCGGCATATCGACATAGAAGGGCGCAAAGGGCGCCAGTGCCGGATCGACCATGGCAGCCAGGCGCTGCGGATCCCGCACCCATTCGATGCGATCTGAGGTGTTTGGACCGGGCGTCATCATGCCAGCAGCTTCAGCAGGTCGCAGCAGGCCCGATATGGTCACCTGCAGCTCGTCGCCCTCCCCGTCGGTGACGGCGGCTTCCTGGAAGTCCTGAGGCACGAAGCCACGATTGACGAAGACCGTGCCGCCATCGGCCAGCACGAACGGCGTCACCACCCAGTAGCCGGGGCCGGCTGCGGCGCCGCGAGCATTGGCGAGGCTGGTGAAGACTGTCACGGTCTGGTTGTAACGGAAAGCACCGGTCAGCGAGACCGGCCGATAGTTGAGGGCGTCGACGTCGAGCCCTGCCCATTGGTCCTTGGGCGGCACGGGGACCGGGTCAGCGCCCAGCCGGGCGTCGACGGTGGCTATGAGCGCTTCCTTCTCGCCCAGCCGCTGCATCTGCCAGGTGCCCAGCCATACGCAGGCGACGGCAAGCGCCAGCATCAGTGCCACGAAGGTCCAGGTCATGACCGGATTGGGGCGACTCTGGCTCATTGATGCCCCTCGTGCGCGTCGTGCCGGTATTGCAGCGCTACCAGCACGCCCTTGAACGGCGGCAGCAGCAGCAGAGACAGCACCAGCGTGGTGGGGATCCAGAGGATCAGATGCACATAGGGAGGCGGGTTGAACAGGGCGCCGACCAGCAGGGCCAGGCCGATGACGATGGGAGCCACCAGGAAGATCACGAAAATCGCCGGGCCGTCGCCGCTATCGGCGAATTTGAGGTCGAGCCCACACACGGCGCAGGCCGGCGCCACCTTGAGGTAGCCGGCAAACAGCTTGCCTTCGCCGCAACGCGGGCAGCGGCAGAGCAGTCCGGTCAGGATAGGCGACGGCTGGACCAACTGGGTCTCCAAACAAATCGGGGCGCAGCTTCCGGCTGCGCCCCGTGAATTCACGTCCGGGCCGACTAGTGGTGAAGCGCGACGCCCCAGCTGCCCCATACATAGATGGAGGCAAACAGGAACAGCCAGACCACGTCCACGAAGTGCCAGTACCAAGCGGCAAATTCGAAGCCGAGGTGACGCTCGGGAGTAAAGTGGCCGCGCAGCGCACGAACGAGGCAGACCAGCAGGAAGATGGTGCCGATCAGAACGTGGAAGCCATGCAGGCCGGTCGCCATGAAGAAGGTGGCACCGTACATGTTGCCGGCGAATGCGAAGCCGGCTTCGCTATATTCAAGCGCCTGTACGCAGGTGAAGACGGCGCCCAGCAGCACGGTCAGCACCAGGCCCCACTTGAGCCCCTCACGGTCGCCCTCGAGCAGCGCATGGTGCGCCCATGTGACAGTCGTGCCCGAGGTCAGCAGCAGGAGGGTGTTGAACAGCGGCAGGTGGAAGGGGTCGAACAGCTCGACGCCCGTCGGCGGCCAGATGCCCGACGTGGCGGCAACGCGAGCATACTGCTCGACGTCGTCCATGCGGAAGAAGCCGTCGAAATAGGCCCAGAAGAAGCCGAAGAACACCATCACTTCGGAGGCGATGAACAACATCATGCCGTAGCGATGGTGCATCTGCACGACCGGCGTATGGAAGCCGCTGCTGGCTTCCTTGATCACGTCGCTCCACCACGCATACATGGTGTAGAGCACGCCAGCCAGACCGATGAAGAAGACGAACGGCGTCCATTCATGCATCCAGAAGATGGCACCCATCGCCATGATGAGCACGGCGGCCGACATCACAAACGGCCACGGGCTCGGCTCGACCATGTGGTAGTCGTGGTTCTTGGCTATGGCGGACATGGTCAGCTTCCCTCGTTGTCTGAAGCGTAGAAAGTATAAGAGAGCGTGATCTCTTTGATGGTGTCGAGTTCGGGATTATCGGCGAGCTCGGGATCGACGAAGAACACGATCGGCATGTCCACGGTTTCACCGGGCTGCAGCGTCTGCTCGGTGAAGCAGAAGCATTCGATCTTGTTGAAATAGACGCCGGCCTTTTCGGGCGAGACGTTGAATATGGCCATACCGGTAAGCGGCTGGTCCGAATTGTTGGTGGCGACAAAATTGACCGTGTCGACCTTGCCGATATTGTCGGTGATGTGCGCGGCCGGCGTTACCGTCCAGGGCAGGTCATTGGCGATATTGGAGTCAAAGCGCACCGTCATCTGCCGCGCAATCGAGCCCTTGGGCGCATCGCCGGCCACCTGCGTCGTGCCACCGAAGCCGGTGATCTGGCAGAACAGCTGGTAGATCGGCACCGAGGCATAGGCCAGGCCCACCATGCCCGCGGCAACGAACAAACCGGCCATCGCCACGCGCTTGTTGCGACGGGCGAGGGCAGGATCGATGCCGGGAACATGCAGCTCGGTCATCACAGCGACCGATCGAACAGGGCCGGTCCCATCTTGACGATGGTCAGCGTGTAGAAGGTGAGCGCGAACAGCGCGAGGGCAATGCCCAGGGCGATGGAGCGGCGGCGGCGGACCCTGGCGCGGGCGGCGGCAAGCTCGAGCGACTCTGGTTCGACGCTGCGGATCTCATCGGGAGCACTCATGCGCCAAAGCCCCCGAAACGGGTGAGCAGGTTGTCGGTCATGAAGGCGAAGAAGACGATGAACAGGTAGCTCAGCGAGTAGTTGAAGAGGGTCCGCGCCGCCTTGCGCATGGCAATGTCTTCACGTGTCCGCAGCAAGCGCCAGGCCAGCAGCACAAAGGAAACGCCGGTGATCGCGGCGACCGAGGTGTAGATCCAGCCGGCAAAGCCAAACCAGGTCGGCAGCATGGCCGATGCCGCCAGGATCAGCGTGTAGACGAAGATCTGCAGCTTGGTCGATGCTTCGCCCACCACATTGGGCATCATCGGCACGCCTGCGGCGCCGTAGTCGGACTGCTTGTAGAGCGCCAGCGCCCAGAAATGCGGCGGGGTCCACAGGAAGATGATCAGGAACAGTACCAGGCTCTCGAACGACACTGTACCGGTGACCGCGGCCCAGCCGACGATAGGCGGAAATGCCCCAGCAGCACCGCCGATGACGATGTTCTGCGGCGTCGAGCGCTTGAGCCACATCGTGTAGATGACGGCGTAAAAGAAGATGGTGAAGGCGAGCAGGCCCGCGGCGACCCAGTTGGTCGCCAGCCCCAGCAGGGCAACCGAGAACCCCGACAGCACCATGCCGAAGACTAGAGCGTGCTCGCGTGGCATGCGGCCGGCGGGGATCGGCCGGTTCTGCGTGCGGCTCATGATGGCGTCGATATCGCTATCGTACCACATGTTGAGGGCACCCGACGCGCCAGCCCCGATGGCGATGCAGGCAATGGCGATGATCGCGATGACCGGATTGATGCCGCCTGGCGCGACAATCAGTCCAACGATGGCGGTGAACACGACCAGTTGCATGACCGATGGCTTCAGCAGCGCGAGGTAGTCCTCCACGCGCGCTTCGCCGGCCATGCCGGGCAGGTTCCTGCTGTCGTCGATCAGAGCCAAGGGCCTAGCCTTCGTTGGTGGATGGGGGCCGCGCGAACGCGGCCCTCGATATCTTAGTGTGCGTTGGTCGAGTCGATCTTGGGCAGCGTGGTGAACTGGTGGAACGGCGGCGGGCTGGACAGGGTCCATTCCAGCGTCGTTGCGCCCTCACCCCACGGGCTGTCACCGGCCGGACGCTTCTTACGGGCGGCTTCCCAGGTCGCGTAGAAGAAGATCAGCATGGCGACGAAGGTGACGTAGTAGCCGAACGAAGAGATGCGGTTGAAGAAACCAAATGCATCCGGGTAGTCGATGTAGCGACGCGGCATGCCGGCAAGGCCGAGGAAATGCTGCGGGAAGAAAATCAGGTTCACGCCGACGAACATGACCCAGAAGTGCAACTGAGCCAGGAACTCGTTGTACATGTAGCCGAACATCTTGGGGTACCAGTAGTACCAGGCCGCGAAGATCGAGAACACGGCACCCAGCGACAGCACGTAGTGGAAGTGGGCAACCACATAGTAGGTGTCGTGCAGGGCACGGTCGGCACCGGCATTGGCCAGCACCACACCCGTCACACCACCAACGGTGAACAGGAAGATGAAGCCGATGGCCCAGAGCATGGGCGACTTGAAGGTGATCGAACCGCCCCACATGGTGGCGATCCACGAGAAAATCTTCACGCCAGTCGGCACCGCGATGACCATCGTGGCGGCCACGAAGTAGCGCTGGACGTCAAGGCTGAGGCCGGTGGTGTACATGTGGTGGGCCCACACGACGAAACCGACGAAGCCGATGGCGACCATGGCATAGGCCATGGCCATGTAGCCGAAGACCGGCTTGCGGCTGAAGGTCGAGACGATGTGGC
>CBFGMY010000232.1:0-5783 GCA_965650055.1 uncultured Devosia sp. | reverse complement strand
CGCCTTGGCTTCCGCCAGCGCCCGCTTGGCCGCTTCGCTGAGAGGCGGGCGCGGGGCTTCGTTCACAATTTCATCATCGCTCATGGCGTCGCCTGCATTACGATTTGGTCATGCCGCTTGCATGGAACCTCTGACTACCCAACATAATTGCCAAGACAACAGAACCCAAGGTCTCCCCGTGTTCAATGCGTTTCGCACCACTGTGCTTTTGGCAGCGCTGACCGCGCTGTTCATGGTCGTCGGCTACTTCATCGGCGGCACATCAGGCATGATGATTGCCTTCGCCTTCGCGCTGGTGACCAACCTCTTTGGCTACTGGAACTCAGACAAGCTGGTGTTGCGCATGCAAAATGCCGTGCCGGTGGAACGCTCCCGCGTGCCCGAGCTCTACGACATGGTCGACATCCTCGCGCGCAAGGCCGGCATTCCGACGCCCGCGGTTTATGTCATCCAGTCCGATCAGCCCAACGCCTTCGCCACCGGCCGCAACCCGCAGAATGCCGCAGTCGCCGTATCGGCGGGCCTGCTCAAGCATCTTGAAACCCGCGAAGTCGCAGCCGTCATCGCCCACGAACTGGGCCACATCCGCAGCCGCGATACCCTCACCATGACCATCACCGCCACCTTTGCCGGCGCCATTTCGGCGCTGGCCCAGTTCGGCCTGTTCTTCGGCGGCGGCAATAATCGCGACAATCCGCTCGGCGGCGTTGGCGCCCTGCTGATGGTGTTCCTCGCCCCGGTCGCAGCCATGCTGGTGCAGATGGCTGTGAGTCGCACCCGCGAATATGAGGCCGACAAGGACGGCGCCGAGATTTCCGGCGACCCGCTGGCTCTGGCTTCAGCGCTGCAGAAGATCGCGACTTTGGCCGGCCGTCAGGTCAATGTCGCGGCCGAGCGCAACCCGGCCATGGCCCATATGTACATCATCAATCCCCTGTCCGGGCAGCGCATGGACAACCTCTTTGCCACCCATCCGGACACCGGCAACCGTATCGAAGCCTTGCGCAAGCTTGCAGCTTCGATGCAGGTGGACGATAAGGGCCGCAGGCCTCAGCCTCGCCCTGCGCCGGTTTCGACCGGTCGCGACATCGGCGGCGGCTGGCGCGTGCCGACCGTCGGACGGACCGACGAGGACGGCGGACAACGCGGTCCCTGGGGATAAAGAACAAGCGTGGCGCATAACAAACCTGATCCGGCGGGGCTCAAGCTCCGCCTCGTTGCCGCTCAGCGGCTCAAATCCGTACTTGGCGGCGACAACTTCGCGCCGCTGACTGCGGCCGAGCTGGCCGATGGCCGCGACCGGGCGCTGGCCAACCGGCTGATCACCACGGCCCTGCGCCGCCAGGGCCAGCTCAATTTCATCATCCATGCGCTGCTCGACAAGGGCATGCCGGGCAAATCCGGCACCTTCGAAGCGGTGCTGCGCCTATCGCTGGCGCAGCTGGTCTTCCTGCCCGATCTGGGCGCCCATTCCGCCCTGTTCCTGGCTGTCGAGGCCGTCAAGCGTGACCCCAAGGCCCGCCATCTGAGTGGCCTGATCAACGCTGTCCTGCGCAATGCCCAGGCCAATTCTGCCAAGTTCGGCATGCTCAGCGATGACCTGCTGATCCCGGACACCTTCGGCGACACCTGGCTCGACGCCTATGGCGAGGAAGCCATCGATGCCTTTTCGACGGCCCTGCTGGCTGGCGCTCCGCTCGACCTGACCCTCAAGACCGATGATGGCGACCTGATCGACCAGCTCGGCGCCGAAGCTGTCATGGCCGACACGGTGCGTATCGACCAGCGCGACCGGCCCGTCGAGGCCCTGCCCGGCTTTGCCGAGGGTCTCTGGTGGGTGCAGGACGCCGCGTCGGCCATTCCGGCCCGCCTGCTCGGCGCCAAGGCCGGCGGCCGCGTGCTCGATCTCTGCGCCGCGCCCGGCGGCAAGACCGCGCAACTGCTCAAGGCGGGCTACAAGGTGACCGCGCTCGACAGCGACGCTGTCAGGATGGAGCGCCTCAAGCAGAATCTCGCCCGGCTCGATTACGCCGCAGAAACCGTCGTGGCCGACGCTGGCACCTATGCGCCGACCGCGCTCTATGACGGCGTGCTGCTCGATGCGCCCTGCTCGGCGACCGGCACTTTCCGCCGCCATCCCGAAGTGATCTGGCATCGCTCGGTGGGTGACGTCGCCGGCCGCGTACGGCTGCAGCGCGCGCTGCTCACCAATGCCTTCCGCTGCCTTGATGCATCGGGCGTGCTGATCTATTGCGTCTGCTCACTGGAGCCCGAAGAGGGCGAAGGCCAGGTGGCTTGGGCGCTCGACACCTTGCCGGGCCTCGAGCTGTGGCCGGTAACGGCGGCCGAGCTGCCGGGGTTGGAGAGCGCCGTGACCGACCGCGGTCTGGTGCGCACGCATCCGGGCATGAGCCCGGGTGGCCGCGATGGCGGCATGGACGGGTTTTTCGTGGCGCGCTTCCGCCGCCGCTGAAAAAACAAAGTGATGGTGCCGTTGGGGAAGGGCGCCGAACGAGGAATGGGTCGTTGACGGGCACAAACGGGGCAACGCTGGCGGATGACGCATGGCGGGAGCAGGCGCATTGATGGCGCTATCGCTGCCCCACTCGCTGCGCCGTTTTGCCCTCGGCTTTGCCGACACGGTGGTGACGCTGCCTATCCTGCGCTGGACCTGGCGGGGGCTGGCCGATGACGCCTTTGCCGGCGAGCTGCCCGAATTCCGTCCTGCCGACCGCGAAGCGGTGCGCGACATGATGGCCGGCCGCTATCTCCTGGCGTCCAAGCTCATCGAAACCGGCGGCGCCTCGCCCTTCAGCCTCGATGTCGAGCATCTCGACTGGTGGCTGAACCTGCACGGCTTTTCCTGGCTGCGGCATTTCCACGACCTGCGCGACCCCGGCGAACGCCGCTTTGCCCGCATGCTGGTGCTCGACTGGATCGGGCGCGAAGGCCAGTTCCAGCACGATACGTGGGCCCCCGCGCTGACGGCGCAGCGCGTGCTCAACTGGCTGCGCCACCTGCCGCTGCTGCTCGATGGCGCAACGGCGCCCGAGGCCAAGACGGTGCAGCGCGTGCTGGGCGCGCAGATCCAGAGCCTCAAGGTGCGCGGGCCGCTCTCGAGCGATCCCTCCGACGCGCTGTTTGCCGCCATTGCCCTGCTCGGGGCCGAGCACTGCGAACAGGGCGACAAGACCGACGTGCCGGGCAAGCTGGAGCGGCTCAACGCGATCCTCGCCAGCCAGCTCGACGACGATGGCCTGCACAAGTCGCGCAATCCACGGCTGCAGCTGCAGTTGCTGGTCGACCTGGTCAGCATTCGCCGCATTGCCGCAGCGGTGAAATCGGAAGCCGGCAATGAGCTGGGCGCCCAGATCGACCGCATGCATGAAAGCCTCGATGCCCTGACCCTGTCGAGCGGCGAACCGGCCTATTTCAACGGCTGCGGACACCTGCCGCATGACGTGCTGATCGCCATCCAGGCCAATGGCCCCGGCCGCAAGCGACGCTCGATGCTGCTGGGCGGCTATGGCATCCTGCGCGACGGCGACGCGGTGGTGATCGCCGATTCCGGTCTGGTTCCGCCGGCTGGGTTGGCCGGGGACCTCCATGCCAGCCCGCTGGCCTTCGAATTTTCCCATGGCAGCGAACTGATCCTGGGCTCCTGCGGGCCGGCGCCGGCCGATTTGCCTGATAGCAAAGCCCTGTTCCGCCAGGGCGTGGCCCATTCCGGCCCCACCATCGACGCCGAAGACGCCCTCGGCAGCAGCAATCCGACCCTGCAGCTGGACAGTGCCGATCATTCGCTGACTTTGGCCTCCGATGGCTATGCCAAGCGCTTCGGCGTCACGCTGGAGCGGCACCTGACGCTGCTCTCGGGCGGCACCACCCTGGTGGGGCAGGATCGCATGGTGGCCAAGGGCAATCCCTCGGGTCTGCTTGCCATCCGCTTTCACCTCGCCCCCGGCATCATGGTGCGCCGCAACAAGGGCGAGGGCATCGTGCGGCTGGTGCTGCCCAATGGCGCCGTCTGGAGCTTCCTCTGGGAAGGTGCGCATTTCCGCGAGGAAGAAAGCGTCCGCCAATCGGCCTATGTCGGCTTCCACAAGACGCGCCAGCTGGTGCTCGAAGCCGACGTGGCCGCCGATGCCGAAGTCGCCTGGATCTTCACGCTCGAGCAGGGGTGAGCTTCAAAGTGCGCGCGGTGGTTCCGCAACCACTGCACGGCACCTCCCCCTCGACGGGGGAGGATGGGAGGGGGTGTCGTTTGGCCCAGATATATGGGCTAAACAACCCCCACCCTTGATCCCTCCCCGCAAGGGGGAGGGTGTCGACTGCAACATCGCGGACGGACATGGCCAGTTGGCACCACCCCCGCTTCGTGCTAGCGAGCGCGCAAATCACATCACAGGGCGAAAAATCCTCATGGGCAAGACGGTCAAGGTCGGGCGGGCGCTGCTTTCGGTATTCGACAAATCTGGCATGGCCGACTTTGCCAAGGGACTGAGCGCAGCCGGTGTGGAACTGGTCTCCACCGGCGGCACCCACAAGCTGATCAGCGATGCCGGCCTCCCGGTCCGCGAGATCGCCGACCTCACCGGCTTCCCCGAAATGATGGATGGGCGGGTCAAGACGCTGCATCCCAAGGTCCATGGCGGCTTGCTGGCGGTGCGCGACAAGGCCGACCACGCCGCTTCGATGGAAGAGCACCAGATCGGCGCCATCGACCTGGTGGCGGTCAACCTCTACCCCTTCGAAAAGACCGTCGCCTCCGGCGCCGGCTATGACGACATTATCGAGAATATCGATATTGGCGGCCCGGCCATGGTGCGCTCCGCCGCCAAGAACCATGCTTACGTGACCGTGGTCGTCGATCCCGCCGACTATCCGGCCATCCTGGCTGCCATATCGGAAACCGGCGGCGTGCCCTTCGCGCTGCGCCAGCGGCTCGCCGCCAAGGCCTATGCCCGCACCGCGGCCTATGACAGCGCCATCTCCACCTGGTTCGCCAAGGCCATCGACTATCCCGAAATTCCCTATCGCGGCTTTGCCGGTACGCTGCGCGAAGTCATGCGTTATGGCGAAAACCCCCATCAATGGGCCGGTTTCTATGCCAATGGCGATGATCGCCGCGGCGTCGCCACCGCCACCCAGGTTCAGGGCAAGACGCTGAGCTACAACAATATCAACGACACCGACGCTGCCTTCGAGCTGGTCTCCGAATTCGACCCATCAGAAGTGGCCGCCGTTGCCATCATCAAGCACGCCAATCCCTGCGGCGTCGCCGTGGCCAGCGATCTCGTCACCGCCTACAAGGACGCGCTGCGCACCGATCCGGTCTCGGCCTTTGGCGGCATTGTCGCCACCAACCGCGAGATCGATGCCCAGACCGCAACCGAAATCGTCAAGGTCTTCACCGAGGTGATCGTCGCCCCCTCCGCGACCCAGGAAGCCCAGGACATCATCGCCGCCAAGAAGAACCTGCGCCTGCTGCTGACCGGCGGCCTCGCCGATCCCAAGGCCGATGGCCTCGTCGTCAAGTCGGTGGCCGGCGGCCTGCTCGTGCAGTCGCGCGATAACCGCAATGTCGACGATTGCGAGCTCAAGGTGGTGACCAAGCGCCAGCCAACCGCGGCCGAAATGGCCGACCTGCGCCTCGCCGCCAAGGTGGCCAAGCACGTCAAGTCCAACGCCATCGTCTATGTGAAGGCGGGCGCCACCGTCGACATCGGCACCGGCCAGATGAGCCGGGTGGATTCGGCGCTGACCGGCCACCGCAAGTCGAT
>CBFGMY010000231.1:0-5800 GCA_965650055.1 uncultured Devosia sp. | reverse complement strand
GAGCTGTTCCTGACAGGCTATTTCCCCGACGACCTTCTGTTCAAGCCAAAGTTCGTCGCCGACGCCATCCAGGCCGCGCGCGATCTTGTCGCCGCAACGGCGGGCACCGATGTCGTCCTCATCCTCCCCACCGTGTGGCTGGAAAAGACCGGTCTCCACAACGCCGCCATCGTTGCGGAAAACGGCCAGATCATCGCCGTCAGGCTCAAGCGCGAATTGCCCAATTCCGACGTGTTCTACGAGCGACGCTATTTCACCCCGGGCCCGCTGACCGAACCGGTGCTGATCAAGGGCGTGCCCATCGGCATCCCGATCTGCGAGGATATCTGGCACCCCAGCGTCTGCGAGCACCTGGCCATGCGCGGCGCCGAAATCATGCTCTGCCCCAATGGCTCGCCCTACTGGACCAACAAGCAGCATGTGCGCAAGGACCTGGTCCGCGCCCGTGTCGCCGAAGACGATGTCCCCATGCTCTATCTCAACCA
Source organism: uncultured Devosia sp. (assembly GCA_965650055.1). GTDB lineage: Bacteria > Pseudomonadota > Alphaproteobacteria > Rhizobiales > Devosiaceae > Devosia. Next base: position 5,315 of record CBFGMY010000231.1, on the reverse strand, counting down.
GGTCGGCGGTCAGGACGAACTGGTTTTCGACGGCGCTTCCTTCGGCATGGAGCCGGGTAACAAGCTGGTCTTCCAGGGCAAGTCGTTCCAGACCGACTTCATCACCTCCGACTGGGTCCGCGGTGACAATGGCTGGGTCTGCGCCCAGGGCGAGGTGACCGACCTCACCACGACCGATGAAGCGCCCTGGCTCGCCTGCGTGCTCGGCCTGCGCGACTACGTGCACAAGAACGGCTTCAAGCAGGTCGTGCTCGGGCTTTCGGGCGGCATCGACAGCGCCGTGGTCGCGGCCATGGCCGTCGACGCGCTGGGCGCCGAAAACGTCCACTGCATCATGCTGCCCTATCGCTATACCTCCGAGGCCAGCCTCACCGACGCCAAGGATTGTGCGGAACGCCTGGGCGTCCGCTACGACATCGTCTCCATCGGCAACCCCGTTGATGACGCTCTGACCGAACTCGCGCCGATCTTCGACAATCGCCCGGCCGATCTGGCCGAGGAGAACATCCAGTCGCGCATGCGCGGCGTCGTGCTCATGGCCGTCTCCAACAAGCTTGGTTCGATGCTGCTGACCACCGGCAACAAGTCGGAAATGGGCGTCGGCTACGCCACCATCTATGGCGACATGAACGGCGGCTACAATCCGCTCAAGGACATGCTCAAGATGGAGGTCTATCGCCTCGCCCACTGGCGCAACAGCCACGTCCCCGGCGACTGCAAGGGCCCCTCAGGCGAGGTCATCCCGCAGGCCATCATCGCCAAGGCACCATCGGCCGAGTTGCGCCCCAACCAGACCGACCAGGATAGTCTCCCGCCCTATCCGGTGCTCGATGCCATCCTCAAGGGTATCGTCGAAGACGAGTTGTCGATCGCCCAGATCGTCGCCCAGGGCTACGACCAGCCGCTGGTCGAGCGCATCGAGCGCCTGCTCGACATCGCCGAATACAAGCGCCGCCAGTCCGCTCCCGGACCCAAGCTCACCGTCAAGGCCTTTGGTCTCGGCCGTAAATACCCGATCACCAATGGCTACAAGGATCGGACGATAGGATGACCACCAGCCCCAATACGATAGTTCGCTGGGCCCCGTCCCCCACTGGCCGCATTCATCTGGGCAATGCCCGCCCGGCTTTGCTCAACTGGTTCTACGCCCGTCGCCATGGCGGCCGCTACGTCCTGCGCATGGATGACACCGACCACGCCCGTTCGACGCGCGAATTCGCCGACGGCATCGAGGTCGATCTCGCCTGGCTTGGCATCACACCAGATCTGCTGGTCCGCCAGTCCGAGCGATCGGCGCTCTATGACGCTGCCGTCCAGACACTGATCGCCGCCGGTCGGCTCTATCCCTGCTACGAGACCGAGGAAGAGCTCGATCGCAAGCGAGCCCGCGCCCGCCTGCTCAACAAGCCGCCGATCTATGATCGCGCCGCGCTCAGCCTCACAGTAGAGGACCGCGCCCGCCTCGAAGCCGAAGGCCGCAAGCCGCATTGGCGCTTTCGACTCGATGGCCGCCCGGTGCAGTTCGTCGACCTCATCAAGGGCCCGCAGACCGTCAACACCGCCTCCATGTCCGATCCGGTCCTGGTGCGCGAGGATGGATCTTACCTCTATACGCTCCCCTCCGTCGTCGACGACATCGACCTGGGCATCACCCATGTCATCCGCGGCGAGGATCATGTCTCCAATACCGGCACCCAGATCGAGATTTTCGAGGCACTGGGCGGCGCCATCCCCGTCTTTGGCCACCATAACCTGCTGACCGATGCCGAGGGGCAGGGCTTCTCCAAGCGCCTGGGCTCCCAGTCCATCAGCGATTTCCGCGACGCATGCTATGAGCCCATGGCCATATCGATCATGGCCAGCCTCACCGGCACGAGTCTCCCCATCGAGACCTACGAAACGCTTGACGAAATTGCCAACCGTCTCGATTTCTCGATGATCTCGCATGGCGCGGCCCGCTTCGATCCTGCCGAACTCGACAGCCTCAATGCCCGCCTGCTGCATGGGCTGCCCTACGAAGGCGCTGCCGCCCGGCTGTCGGCGCTGGGCCTTGAGGGCGAGGCCATGTGGCTCCTGCTGCGCGAAAACCTGCGCAAGTTCGACGATATCGTCGAGTGGTCCAAGCTGGTCACTGGCCCGGTCGAGCCTGTTATCGCGGACGAAGATCGCGATTTCCTCGCGCTGGCCAAGGCGCTCTTGCCGGCAGAGCCCTGGGACGAAACCACCTGGAGCCAGTGGACTGACGCGCTCAAAGCGGCAACCGGCCGCAAGGGCAAAGCTCTGTTCATGCCGCTGCGCCTGGCATTGACCGGGCGCCACGATGGTCCTGAGCTTAGGTCCCTGCTCCCGTTGGCTGGGCGTAGGGCGTGTCTGGACCGACTACCCTGACCACCTTGTTTCCGAACTGCACCAGCCGCAGTTCGGTCTCGGCCTCCGCCTGAACCGGGCGGGTCACCGGCGTCTCGCCGGGGCCGGCAGGGCGGGGGCGGGGCAGCGGCACGTCGACCAGCGTAGCGGTTTCGAGCGGCGCCTGGACCGGCACCTCGGCCGCTTGCACGGGCGCCACGCCACGGGGATCGCGCAAGGGCAGCGGGAAGGTCACGCCTTCGACTTCGATCATCGTGCGGGTGGAGCCGTCGGCGCCGGTCGCCACGCTCAGCGAGCCGTCGGATTTCGGCGCGACCTTGCAGTTGGCGCCGGGGCTGGTGTCCACTTCCTCGCGATAGCGGAACGCGGTCGGCAGCGCCGTATAGGGCTCGCCATACTGGTTGCGCATCTGCTCGGGCTCCTGGCCCGGATTGTCGTAGAAATAGAGCTCCACCGCCGTGGTGGGGCAGCTCTGCTGGCAGGTCATCGCGTCGTTGCTGACGAAGTCGGGCATGGTCGCGTAGCTGATCGGCCAGAAATACCCATCGCTCAGCCGCACACAGACGGTGCGCACTGTCTGGTAGCCCTGATAGCCCCAGTAGTCGCCGCCATCGACCATCTGGCCATCGGTGAAATCGCCCTGCGACGTGGTGCCGAAGATACGATCGAACACCGACTGCCGTTCGGTGGTGAAGGTCGCGCTCGATCCCTGGTTGGCGCCGCAGCCGAAGCGCGCCATTTCCTGAAGGATCGCCTCGCGCTGGGCCCCGACCGCATTGGCGGTCTCCACCTGCTGGGATACGCCGGCCGCCACTTCGCGCAGGCGCAGCACTTCGCGGCCGATCTGCCGGCATTCCTGCGTCAGCTGGCGCCCCGCCTTGGCGTCGTCATTGCATCCATCGCGGACGTAGCGGCTTTCCATCGCCTGCACGTCGCGCTGGGCCTGCCGGGCCGCCTGCGAATTGCCGCCCATCTGCTGGTAGGATGAATTGTTGTCGAACTGGCGCAGGGCCGCCTCGAGCTGGAAGCACTGTGCCGCCTGCGCATAGGCCGTGTTCACGTCCAGCACCAGGCAGATTGCCGCCAGCACCAACAATACCAGGGCGCGTACGCCGTTCCTGCCCAAGCTGCGAACAATCCTCTTCGCGACGCGCCGCGCGTCGATCCTCCGGCCCTTAAGACAACGCTAGGACCGATTGCAACAGTATAGTGGCGCGGCTGCCGCCGTGGTAGCGCTGCAAGGTCACACAGTTGCGAGATTGCGCCGATGAAGCTAGCCACGCTCAGGAACAGCCGCCCCGATGGCCAGCTCGTTGTCCTCTCTTCCGACCTCGCCCGCTTCGTCTCCGCAGGTCGTATCGCACCCACCCTGCAGGCGGCGCTGGACGACTGGAACGCCCTTGCTCCGGCGCTTTCCGCGCTCGCTGCCCAGCTCGATGCCGGCGCCATAGCCGGCCAGCCCTTCGACCCGGCCCAGGCCCTGGCGCCGCTGCCACGCGCCTACCAGTGGATCGACGGCGCCGGCTATCTCAGCCATCTCGAACGTGTTCGGACCCTCAAGGGCAGCAAGGACGAGGAGCTGCAGTCCGTCCGGCCGCTGCTCTATCAGGGTGGCTCCGATTCGCTTTCGGCACCGTCAGACCCCATCCGGGTGACCGATCCCGATCTCGCCATCGACTTCGAGGCCGAAGTCGCCGTCATCATCGGCCCCGTCCCCATGGCTGCCACCAAGGCGCAGGCCGCATTGGCCATCCGCCTCGTCACCGTCTGCAACGACGTGTCGCTGCGCCGGCTCGTCGCTGATGACCTGCAGAATGGCTTCGGCTTCTTCCACGCCAAGCCGTCCACCAGCTTCGCCCCCATCGTCGCCACGCCCGACAGTCTCGGGAGTGCCTGGCGCGACAATCGCCTGCATCTGCCAGTCCGCATCGAGGTCAACGGCACCCTCTACGGCCAGCCCAATGCCGGCACCGAGATGCATTTCGATTTCGCCGATCTGATCGTCGAGGCCGCCCGTACCCGCAGTCTGGCATCTGGTACGATTGTGGGGGGCGGGACGGTATCAATTCGGCACGATGAGAGCCTCCCGATCAAGAGGGATGGTATCGGTTTCGCCTGCATCGCTGAGGCGCGTACCGTCGAAAAACTCAAATACGGCCGGGCCCGAACGCCCTTCCTCAAACCGGGCGATACGGTGCGCATCGGCGCCATAGCCAGCGACGGCAAGTCGGCCTTTGGCGATATCCTGCAGAGGGTGGCGCTCGCCTAGCCGGCGCTAACGCCTTGCAAAACCTGGTAACATTCCCGTGTAGACGTTGGGCATGTCATTTTGCCATGCCACTTTGCCCCCACGGCGGCGACGCCGCTCGTGTGTTTTGTTGAGGGTGCACTCATGTCGATCAAGAAGATTTCTGCCATGGCCATCGCCGGCCTCCTGGCCATCAGCGCCGTCGCCACCGTGGCGCAAGACGCCTTCGTCGCCCCCGCCACTCCAGAGGAAGCCGTCGCCGCCCGCAAGGCGCTGATGCGCGAAGATGGCGGCATCATGCGCGGGCTTGGTGGGCTTTCCGGCGCCGAGGCGGTGGCCGGCCTCAATACCGTGCTGACCAACTACACGCACCTTCCCGGTCTCTTCCCCGAAGGCTCGATTGTCGGCGACAGCAAGGCGCTGCCGGCCATCTGGGAAAACTGGGACGCGTTTGTCGCCATCGTCGACGCCGGAAAAGCCGCGGCCACCAGCGGGATCGCGGCAGCGGAAGCCGGTGATGCTGCCGCCTACGCCGCTGCGCTCCAGACGCTGGGCGGCACTTGCGGCGCCTGCCATCAGCAGTTCCGCGGCTGACCGCGGACAGCCCTCAGAATATCGCCTCCAAAGCGATTGGCGGTCCGTCGGGCCGCCTTTTTTCTTTCCACTTGCTTTCCGGTCCGCCTGCGGTCAATCTTCGCCC
>CBFGMY010000230.1:0-5843 GCA_965650055.1 uncultured Devosia sp. | reverse complement strand
GGGATAAGCGGGCCGTGGCGCTGGTGCCGCTGGGCAGCGCGACGAGCGGCCTGTCGGGTTTCTATGTCGGCATTGTCGAGGGCATGCGCATGCAGGCCGCCGCGGCCGGGATGGCGCTCGATGTACGGCTGGTCAACGAGGCAGCGGTCACGCTGGACCTGATCAAGAAGCAGATTGCCCAAGCCGATGCCGGCGGGCTGCTGCTGGCCGGGATCGACGCCTGGGACGATCTGGCGGCCTGGTCGACCGAAGCCGAGATGCCGGTCGTGCTGGTCAATGGCAGCGACCCGATGATGCGTGTGAGCTCGGTATCACCGGCCAATTACTACGGCGCCTACATGGCGACGCAGCGCCTGCTGGATGCGGGCCACCGGAAAATCCTGCACTATACGCATCGCTATCGGCCGACAATTCGTCAGCGCCAGCGGGGCTTTGAGACGGCGATTGCCAAGACGCCGGGCGCGGTGGGGACGCTGGTCAATACGGACGAGCGTCACACCAAGGAATTGCTGGCCGATCTGCTGGCCGGCAAGCATGACGTCACCGCGGCCTTTATCTGGAATGACATTGCCGCGGTGGAAATGCTCGAGGGCATCTATGGGGCCGACAGCCCCTTGCCGAAGACCTTCTCGATCATCGGCTTTGACGACCTGCCGCTGGCGGGAATGGCGACGCCGCGGCTCAGCACGACCCGGGTGGATCGCGAGGGCATCGGGCGCGGCGCGGTGCGGCTTCTGGCCGAGCACATGGATGGCGAAACCGCCGTACAGCAGCTCGAAATCGGCGTGACCATGGTCGAGGGCGAGACGGTCTTTCGCGCCTGACCCGGTCGCATGGCCCTCGATCCGTTGTCACATATTGCCGCAAAGCGTGCACAGAATGCGGCGCATTCCTCACGCTTTTGCACCTGCTATGTATCTGTGCCCATGACACAATTCCCGCAAATTTGCGTTTATTGCGAGATTTGCGCAAAATGCTTGAATTGACGCAAAACATCGCCTAGCTTGCCACTGCTTGCATAATGGCAGGGCGTGGGAGGTGTTGGGTTGGACTTGCGGCGATGGAACGTCAGACACGTTCGCATGGTGCTCGACGCCGCGCCGACCTTCACGCCATTCCCGCGCGGTGCCGAACTGGCTGGCCTGCGCACAAGGGTGGGCGATGACGCGGTGGCGCAGCTGATGGCGCGCGCCGCGACCGACATGGAGCGGCCGATCCCATCGCTGCCGGCCGAGCTCTATCTCGACTTCCAGCGCACCGGCCGTCGCGAGGGGTATGAGGACGCCCAGCGCCAGCGTCGCAACATGCTCTATCGCCTGACGCTGGCGGAATGGCTCGAAGGCAAGGGACGCTTCACCGCCGCCATCGAGAACATTGCCTGGGCGCGGCTGGAAGAAACCAACTGGGCCTGGCCCGCCCATGCCCGCACATTGGACCTGCCTGACCGGCCGACCCTGGACCTGGCTGCGGCAATGACCGCGCTAGACCTGGCGGAAATGGCCTATCTGGTGGGGCCGGGTCTGTCCCCTTCGCTGCAGGTTCGGATAGCCCACGAAGTCGACCGGCGGGCCATCAGGCCGTTTCTCGAACGCAACGACATCTGGTGGCTGCATACGACCCCGGAAAAGCAGGTCAACAACTGGACGGCGGTCTGCGTCGCCGGCGTGGTGGGCGCGGCGTGTTACCTCGAAACCGACCTCGACCGGCTGGCGGAGATCATCACGCGGGGACTGCATAGCCTCGCCGATTACCTCGAGACCTTCGACAGCCAGGGCGGCTCGTCGGAAGGGCCGGACTACTGGTCCTATGGCTTCGGTAATTACGTGGTACTGGCGCATCTGCTGCATGTCCGCACGGGCGGCGTCATCGACCTGCTGGCAGGCGCGCTGATCCGCGATATCGCGCAGTTTCCGCTGCGGACCATGCTGGCGCCGGGTATCTGGGCAAGCTTTTCGGACTCCGACAGCAATCCGAACTTTCACCCGGGTCTATTGACGCATCTGGCGGAGCAGCTCGACCTGCCGGACCTGACTGGTCTGGGGATGCGCAACGACTTCACGGTCGACCACTTCAACCAGTTCGCCTGGCCCCTGCGCCAGTTCGCCTGGCCGCTGCCCGAGACCAATGCGGCCTTTGGCGGCAGCCAGCACGACTGGTATCGGGACATGGCCTGGATGATCTCGCGGCTCGACCCGGCCGAGCCCGGTTCGCTGCGCCTCGCCGTCAAGGGCGGGCACAATGACGAGATGCACAACCAGAACGATGTCGGTTCGCTGATCGTGGTCAGCAAGGGCAAGGTGGTGCTGACTGATCCGGGCCGTGGCCGCTATTCCAAGGCCTATTTTGGGCCCGAGCGCTACGGCAACATCATGGCCTCGTCGCGCGGCCACTCGGTGCCCGTGGTCAATGGCCACGAGCAGGCCGAGGGGGCGGACCATGCCGCGACGGTGGTGGCGCATAGCCATGGCGCCGACCTGGATAATCTCACCATCGACATGGCTGCCGCCTATCCGCGCGAGGCCGGCCTGGTCGAGCTGCGCCGCAGCGTGACGCTGGACCGGCAGGCGCCGGGTGGGCGGATCAAGCTCCGCGACGGCTTTGCCTTTGCCAATGGCGGCGACTTTCAATCGGTGCTGGTGACGCCGCTCGATGTCGAAATTGGCACTGACGCGGTGCGCGTCGGCGGCGAGGGCGGCGTACGCGTCGCGTTCGATCCGGCGCAGGTCGCGGTCACCACGGAAATTCATCGCGGCGTCGAAAAGCAATACGCGCCGTCTGTCGACCTCACCCGCCTGCTGTTCGCCGCCAAGGCTCGGCCGGTCCGGGGCGAGGTGGCGCTGGAGATCACGCCGCTCTAGGGCGGCATGAGTGGGCGCGGAAATGCGCGCCCGAGAGCTTGCAGGCCGGGGCTGCACCCGACTGCCATGGCGGCAAAGGCCGCCGAGTGAGGAAGGACCGGTGCACAGTGCGCCGGACAAGGGAGGACTAACCAATGAAGCCGATCGACTTCGCAAAACGCATGCCCGGGCTGGGGCTTGCGGGCGCGGTGGCCCTGGCCGCCATGCTTGCTGCCGCCCCGGCAATGGCGCAGCAGCAGGCCCCCATGCTCGACGAGCTGGTGACCAGCGGCGCGCTGCCGCCTGTCGCCGAGCGCCTGCCGGTCAATCCGCTGGTCGTCGAGGGCGAGAGTGTCGGCAAGTATGGCGGCACCTGGCGCATGGGCCTCAATGGCGGCGGCGACAACGGGTTGATCGTCAAGACCGTGGCCTATGAGGGCCTGGTTCGCTACGACCACACCTGGAAGACCGTATTGCCCAATATGGCCGAGTCCTGGGAGGTCAGCGCCGACGCCACCGAATATACGTTCAAGCTGCGCGAAGGCGTGAAGTGGTCCGACGGCACGCCGTTCACCACTGCCGACATCGCCTTTGCCGTCGAGATGTACCAGGACCCCGACTATGCGGCGGGCAGCTGGATCGACAACAAGAACAACCCGGTGACGCTCGAAGTCATCGACGACTACAATTTCAAATTCATCTTCGGCAAGCCGAACGGCATGTTCCTCGAACAGATCGCCGGTGTCGACGGCATCCACGCCACCTCGCTGCAGAAGAAATATTGCAGCCAGTTCCACCCGACCTACAACGAGAATGCCGAGGCCGACGCCAAGGCCGCGGGCTTCGACAGCTGGGCGCTCTACCTGCAGGACCGTTGCGCCTGGGGCTGGGAAACCATCCGCTTCGCCAATCCCGACCTGCCCACGGTCTATGCCTGGGTGATCGAGACGCCGCTGACGGCCAATGCCCAGCGCGTCACCTGGAAGCGCAATCCCTACTATTGGAAGACCGACGCCGAGGGTAACCAGCTACCCTATATCGACAATCTCGACATGCGCGTGAGCCAGGGGGGCGTCGAAGAACTGACCCTTGCCGCGCTCAATGGCGAGATCGACTTCCAGGAACGCCACATCGCCACCACCACCAACAAGCCGCTGTTCTTCGACGGACAGGAAGCGGGTGGCTATCACCTGGGCGAGGTGATCCCCTCGGCATCCAACACCCTGGTGCTGCAGCTCAACCTCAATCACCTCGATCCGATCAAGCGCGAGCTCTACAACAACAAGGACTTCCGCATCGGCATTTCCCACGCCATCGACCGACAGGAAATCATCGACGTGGTGTTTACCGGCCAGGGCGAACCCTTCCAGGTCGCGCCGCGCCCGGAAAGCCAGTTCTATGATGAAGAGCTGGCCAAGCAGTATACCGAGTTCGACCCCGACGCTGCCGCCGAGCACTTCGCGGCGGCCGGCCTGACCGAGAAGAATGGCGACGGCATCTACCTCGGCAGCGACGGCAATCCGGTCAAGATCACCATCGACGTGATCTCGGCGCTGCGCCCCGAATGGATCGACATGCTCGAAATCATGCAGCTGCAGCTGGCAGCGGCAGGCGTCGAGATAGAGCTCAACAATATCGACCGCACGCTGTTCTACGAAAAGCGTCCGGCCGGTGAGTTCGATGCCCAGGTCTGGGCTGGCGACGGTGGCATCGAGGCCCTGCAGGAGCCGCGCTACTACTTCCCGTTCAGCGATGAATCGGTCTGGGCCTATCGCTGGGCTCAGTGGTTCAACGGCACGCGTCCTGAAATCGCCGAGGAGCCGGTCGACTGGGCCAAGCAGCAGATGGACCTCTACAATCAGGTCCGTGCCGCGGGCACGCCGGAAGCGCGCGCGGAGCTGTTCAACCAGATCCTCGCCATCACCAAGGAACAATTCCCGGTGATCGGGGTGAGCCTGATGCCGAACTCCTACTCGATCATCCGGAACAACCTCAAGAACGCGCCGGCTTCGATGTTCAACGCCTGGCTGTTCCCGACCCCGGCATCGATGGATCCGCCGGTCTGGTACTTCGAATAAAGCGGGATCTCCTCCCACCCCGCTCCGGCTCCCCGCGGCACTTGCTGCTGCGGGGAGACCCCAACCACCACCCGGACAAGGCATCATGGTCGGCTTCATCATTCATCGCTTCATCGCCATGCTGCTGACGCTGGTGGCTGTGTCCATCGTGGCCTTCGCCATCATCCAGCTGCCGCCCGGCGATTACCTGACGAGTTATATCGCGGCCCTCTCTGCCACGGGCGACCAGGTCGACCCGCGGGTTATCGAGAACCTGCGCAACCAGTACGGCATGGGCGAGCCCTTCCTCGTGCAATACTGGAAATGGGTCACCGGCATCGTGCAGGGCAATTTCGGCCACAGCTTCGAATGGAAGCGCCCGGTCTGGGAGCTGATCTGGGGCCGGCTCGGCTATTCGATCCTGATCGAGGGCCTGGCTGTGATCGTGATGTGGTTCATCGCGCTGCCCATCGGCATCTATGCGGCGGTGCGCAAATATTCGCTGGGCGATTACCTCGCCACGATCGGCGGGTTTATCGGCCTCGCCATCCCCAATTTCTTCTTCGCGCTCATCCTGATGTACCTGGCCTATACCTGGTTCGGCGCCACCATGGGCGGGCTGTTTTCACCGCAATATGAAAACGCCACCTGGAGCCTGCCGCGCATCTGGGATTTCCTCGGCCATGCCTGGGCGCCGGTGCTGGTGCTGGCGACGGCGGGCACAGCGGAACTGATCCGCATCCTGCGCGCCAATCTGCTCGACGAGCTCAAGAAGCCCTATGTCGTGACCGCCCGGGCCAAGGGCCTGCCGGAATGGAAGGTCGTGCTCAAATATCCCGTGCGGCTGGCGCTCAACCCGCTGGTGTCGACGATCGGCTGGCTGTTGCCGGCGCTGGTTTCGGGGTCGGTGATCGTCTCGGTGGTGATGAACCTGCCGACGGCCGGACCG
>CBFGMY010000229.1:0-5893 GCA_965650055.1 uncultured Devosia sp. | reverse complement strand
CTGCCGCCAGCGTTCGTTCTGAGCCAGGATCAAACTCTCAAGTTTGAAATCTGACATGGTCGCTGAATGCACGTTTGCATGATTGACGAGAACTCACACTGCTCTCAGCAAGCAACCGAAGTCACTGCGAGAACAATCTGTTTTCTCTTAGAAAACGTGCACCCATCGAAAGTCTTTTAACTTCCGCCGGAATTGCTTCCAGCTTCAGTTCGCAAGAACCTCGCCGTCCACGTTTCTCTTTCTTCTATCTTCACAATTTCAAAGAGCTGACCTCACTGCCCTCACGGGCTAGGACGTCATTGGAAGCGTTGGCTTCCACATTCTTTCAGGGAACAGAAGTTTCTGTCCGGTTGCCCGGCAGATCGTCTGCCCTTTCAGAAATCGTTGAACAGTGGGAGCGGCTAGCGCTCGACGTCGTCAACGTGGCGGGTTGTATTCGAGACGTTTTCGTCTGTCAACACCCTATTTTCGATTTTCGTTTCTTACCGAATTTCGAAAACCAGAAGATTTCAGTTGCCTGGAACCTTCATGCTGAGATCGCTAATTTCTTAGTGATTTCAGTGGCTTGCTTCCGTGCCCGCCGCCGTTTGGCGCCGCGCTCTTCAGCGATGAGCGGGTTATAGGGGCGACCCATTTTCCTGTAAACCCCCCAAAACGACAAAAACGTCATTTTCTGATTTTGGCGGTTTTGACCGTGTGGAAAACTCGACTGAACCACCAGTGATTACAGGCGTTTCCGCCCGTGACAGCCAATATCGGATTTTTCTCAATCATTTCAACGCCCCGTCAGTTCCGGGGCCTCGGCGCTTCCATACATGCGCCCCAGGCTGACGAAATCGTCCATTTGGCGCCTGGTCCGGCCTGAATCGGCTCTTTCCTGGCGCCAACAGGTCGGAAAAGGACGACGGCTCGTCGGAAATGGCTCGCTTGCCTGCCGCTTCGGTTTTTTTTTAATGTTAAGGGTTGGACGGAGATCTACACCCGACGGGCCGTGCTGGAGCTGGGTAGCGGATGCCGCCCCGATATCTGGCCGGCCGCTCCCTTTGATCCCTCCCCGGCTGGGAAAGGTGTCGCCTGCGCCATTCCCCTGCCCCTCAACGCCGACGAACTTTCGACGCAAGCGCCCCTCGCGACTGTTCTCCCGGTACCCCGATCCAGGCTGCGCCTCGGCCCGCCTCCCAGTTTCGCCGCATTTTCCTTAGATACCGCCAGCTGATTGATATAGACTCCGCGCGCACACGTAAGGCGCGCTACGCGCAGGGCGTTGCAGACCGGCGAAGATCGGTTGCGAGGGACTGCCGTTGAATCATCAAAGGATGGGGCGTTGAACGCAGCGCAAAGAAACCGTCATGCCGCGCTGCTCAAGGCCACTGGCTTCGAAGATGGCCCGGCCCTTACGGTACAGTCGACCGACGGCGAAATCCCCCATGGCCGCGAGCTGAGTTTTGCCTGGCTGAGCGGCACGGTCATGACCGGTCTCACCAGTGTCCTGCTGATGGGCGCTGCGCTCTATGTCTCCTTCCAGGGCCAGGACACCTTCTCGACCGCCTATGAGGCCCTCCAGCTTTCGCGTCCCGAAACCGAGGCGCTGACGCCGACCGATCTTTCGGCCAAATCCTCCCGGCTGCGCCCTGTCACGGCCACCCGCTCCGATCTCCAAGTCATCGAGGCCTCGATCCGCGAGACGGTCGATGGCCGCGACATGATCCGCAACCAGCCCTTCGTGCGCATCAGGGCCACGCTGGCCACCGCGCCGACGTCACTGTCCGACGGCATTCCCGACTATGATCCGGTGGCCATTCTCAACGCCACCCAGCCGATCGCGGCGACCGCGGGCATGGAGATCAACACCGATGTCTATGGCGCCGAGGTCGAGGGCGAGGTCGCCGTCAAGCTGGCCGCCATGCCGATGACCTTCGTGCCGCCGCGTGCCATTTCCGATCAGTCGGCCGCCGAATATGTGCGCAGCGTGGTGGAAGCCACCTTCTTCAGCGAGGATCCGGCTTCCCCGACCCTGGCCTATGCGGCTCTCGCGCCATCGGTCCAGGATTTGGGCTTGCTGCCCGGCGCCGGCACGCTGGGCGGCATTGTCGAGAACGTCACTGTCGTGCCGCAGACCACCCGGGCCGCCGATGCGGCACTCGGGCGGGCCGAGCGCATTCTGACCATCAAGGAGCGGACGCCGCTCGAGGACGTGATGCGCCGCAACGGCTTTACCGGCGCGATGATAACGGCGATCGAAGCCACGCTCGCCAACGTGTTCCCCTCGACCGAGCTGCCGGCCGGCGCCCGCCTGCGCATCCTGTTCGGGCCCTCGCGCAGCTCCAATACGCTTATTCCCTATCGGCTGAGCATCTACTTCCATGATGACGGCAGCAATCTCGACGTGCACCGCGCCACGGTCGCGCTGACCGACAAGGGTCAATATGTGCTCGGCCTGGCGCCAGCCGAGATCACCTTCCCCGACGAGGATACCGAAGAGGTCAACGTCGCCAACCTCCCCAGCGTCTATCGCTCCATTTGGGAAACCGGCCGCAAGCATGACCTGGACGACACCACCATCGAACGCATCATCGGCATGTTCGCCTATGACGTGGATATGACCAAGAAGATCGCTGCCGGCGATTCCATCGAAATCCTCGAGACCGCGCCCGACGCCGAGGGCCGTACCGAGCTGCTCTATGTCGGCCTCACCCTTGGCACCACCACGCGCCAGCTTTACCGTTTCGGCACGGACGATGGTGTCGTCGATTTCTACGATCCCGACGGCGAAACCGGCAAACGCTTCCTGACCCGCCGGCCGCTGGAAGGCGGCGGTACGCTGCGCTCCCGCTTCGGCTATCGCATCCACCCCATCTTCCACACCCGCAAGCTCCATACCGGCGTCGATCTGGCGGCGCGATCGGGCACGCCGATCTATGCGGCTGGCGATGGCATCATCAAATATTACAAGTGGCAGTCGGGCTACGGCAACAAGGTCGAGATCCAGCACGTCAACGGCTACGAAACCGCCTATGGCCACATGTCGCGTTACGTCGACGGCCTCGAGGTTGGCAGCCATGTGCGCCAGGGCCAGATCATCGGCTATGTCGGCTCGACCGGCCAGTCGACCGGCCCGCACCTGCATTTCGAGATCAAGATCAACGGCAATCTCGTCGACCCGCTGAGCGTCAAGCTGCCCAAGGACAATGTGCTGGCCCAGCAATATGAGCCGGCATTCCAGCAGACCATGGCCCAGATCAACGACCTGATGGCGCGCGATCCGGCACCGGTGACCGTCGCACAGGCCAGCCCCTAGAAGCCCTTGCGCTCCAGGGTCAGCCAGGCGACGGCCGCCGAAACCAGGCTCAGCGCTGCCGTCACATAGGCGACCGTGGCAAAGGCGGCATCAGTCGCAGCCAGCCGCAACGCCTCGTCTTCGGCGCTCAACCCATCCGTCATCATGCCGAAAAAGATCGGCAACTCGGCGGCCGAACCCAGCGCCGCCTCAAAGACCGGGGCGATGACAGCCCCCAGCAATGCCACGGCCACCAGCCCCGCCACCCGCGCCACTGCATTATTGACGCCCGATGCCACGCCGGTATCCCCATCCTCGACCGAGGTCATGACCGCCGTCGACAATGGCGACACCACCAGGCCCATGCCCAGCCCCAGCAGCACCATGCAGGGCAGTACGGCCAGCCACACCGAGTGCATCGGCGCAGTGAGCCCGAGGCCGGCAAAGGCACCCGCGACGATCAGCGAACCCAGGGCGATCAACGGTCCTGGTCCGAACCGGTCGGCCCATTTGCCGCTGAACGAGGAAAGCGCGGTCAGGGCCAGGCCCAATGGCAGCAGCGCCAGCGACACTGTTGCGGGCGATTCCCCCCAGCCGCCGATCATGGTCATCGGCAGGAAGAACATGGTGCCGGCCAGCGCAAAATAGAGCGCGAAGGTCAGCCCATTGGCGCCGGAAAATCCGAGCTTGCGAAACAGCCTAAGGGGCAGCATCGGTGCCGCGCTGCGCGCCTCCCATATAATGAAGGCCACGGCGAGCACGAGCCCGGCGCCGCACCAGATAAGGGTGTGGGACAGCGGCGGAACGCTTTCGCTGCCGTCGCCGGTCAGGCCATAGGCGATCAGCATCAAGGCCAGGGTCGCCAGGATAGCGCCGACCACGTCGAGCCGCCGCCCCGCTTCCGGCCGGTCCTGCGCCACGCGGAACCAAAGCAATGCCAGCGCCACCAGCCCCAGCGGCAGGTTGATGGCGAAAACCAGCCGCCAGCTCCATTCGCCCAGGGCCGTCAACATGAAGCCGCCGATGATCGGCCCGCCGATCGTGGTGAGCGAGGAAGCCGCGGCCCAGATGCCGATGGCCTTGCCCCGCTCCTCGCGCGGATAGGCCTTGGCGATGATGGCGAGACTGCCCGGCACCATGAAGGCGGCGCCGGTCCCCTGCACCGCGCGCGCGATGATCAGCACCAGCGGCGTCGGCGCGATCGCGCAGACAATCGACGCGACCACGAATACGGCAATGCCCAGCCCGAACGTATTGCGCAAGCCAAACCGGTCGCCCGCGGCGCCGCCCAGCAGGATCAGCGCCGACAGGAACAGCATATAGCCATTGCTGACCCACTGGGCATCGGCCAGCGTCGCGCCCAGATTGGCGCGGATGGCGGGAATGGCGATCGAAATCACCGAGCCATCGATAAAGCCCATGCTCGAAGCCAGGATGGCGGCAATCAAGACGAAACGGCGGCTCTGCGGCGCGGCGATATCCTGGGTCATGATGCGTCCGGTGCTGATTCCCGCGCGAGCCTATTCCGTCGCCACATACACCGCCATCTCGTTGCCACCCGGCTCGCGGAAGTGAAAACGCCGCCCACCTGGAAAATCGAACTGCGGACGCGTGATCGTGCCGCCGGCCGCCCGCACCCGGCGCTCCGCATCGTCCAGGTCGGCCGTCCGCACCACGGCCATGGTGGCGGCGACCTTGTCGGCAGACTGGTCGATGCCGCCATCGATCCCGGCATTGTTGATGCCATCATAGTCCGGGCCATAGCTGGTAATGCCCCAACCAAAGGCGGCCTGGAAGAAGGCGCTGGTCACGGCCCGGTTGGTGGAGGGAAACTCGACATAATCAATCTTGTCAGCCATGGCGTCGCCTCTTGTGTTCTCTTTTTGTTCTATACTGGACAGGAGCACATGGCAACGAAAAAGGCCGGTCTTGCGACCGGCCTCCCTGATTACGCCGCCGCGTTGGCTTCGCCGGCGCCACCGGGCAGCAGCACGATGCCGTCTTCATTGGCATCGACCACCACGCTCGAGCCATCGCTGACCCGGCCACCGAGGATTTCGTCGGCCAGACCATCCTGCACCGACCGCTGGATCACCCGCTTGAGCGGACGCGCCCCATAGGCGGGATCGTAGCCTTCATTGGCCAGCCACTCCCGGGCCCGCGGCGTCAGTTCGAGACGGATGTCGCGATCCTTCAGCAACTGGCCCAGCCGGCCGAACTGGATGTCGACGATCGAGCCCATATGCTCGCGACCCAGCCGGTGGAACAGCAGGATCTCGTCGATGCGGTTGAGGAATTCCGGGCGGAACGCCTGCTTGACCATGTCGAGCACCTTGCCGCGCACCAGCTCGACCGAGTCCCCGTCCTTGAGATCGACGAGATACTCGGCGCCCAGATTCGAGGTGAGGATAACGACCGTGTTGCGGAAGTCGACCGTCCGCCCCTGCCCGTCCGTCAGCCGCCCATCGTCGAGCACCTGCAGCAGCACGTTGAACACGTCAGGATGCGCCTTCTCGATCTCGTCGAATAGGACCACCTGATAGGGCCGGCGCCGCACCGCTTCGGTCAGCACGCCGCCTTCGTCATAGCCGACATAGCCCGGAGGGGCGCCGATCA
>CBFGMY010000228.1:0-5917 GCA_965650055.1 uncultured Devosia sp. | reverse complement strand
TCATAAATCTGATTAAGACGACGCTTCAAGCCCTCGACTTCCTTGGCATGAATCAGAATGTCGGTGACCTGACCCTGATAGCCGCCAGAAGGCTGGTGGACCATGATGCGCGAGTTCGGCAGCGAGTGGCGCATGCCGTTTTCGCCGGCGGCGAGCAGCAGAGAGCCCATCGAGGCGGCCTGACCCATCACCATGGTGGCGACGGCCGGGCGGATGAACTGCATGGTGTCGTAGATCGACAGACCCGAGGTCACCACGCCGCCGGGCGAGTTGATATAGAGCGCGATTTCCTTTTTCGGATTTTCCGATTCGAGGAACAGCAGCTGTGCCACGATGAGCGAGGCCATGTTGTCCTCGACCACGCCGGTCACGAAAATGATGCGTTCGCGCAGGAGGCGCGAATAGATGTCGAAGGCACGCTCGCCGCGGTTGGATTGCTCCACCACCATCGGAACGAGCGTGTTCATGTAGATATCGTGCGGATCCCGCATGTGATGCCCCTTTTGCCGTGCCGGGTCGCGGACCGGGCTGGCAGGTTTTCCAGATGAAACACGATCCCGTCCCGAACTCGGACATCGGGGGTTCGGGGATCATGCCGAATATCGAATCGACGCGACGCGACGGCCGATTGCAGACTACGCCGCCTTAAGAGCGGGTAAAGGCACAGATAGGCGGCATTGGGGCACGCTTCAATAGGGCATGCGGCCGATGTGACGGAAGGGTGAATGCCGGCTTAGGCCGAGAAGGCAACCGCGACGCCCTTCTTCTTGAAATAGGCCTGCATGATCTTGCGGCCCTGGCGATTGGACTGGGCCAGCTTGGCCGGCTCGAACACGGCTTCCTTGGCGCCTTCGCGGGCCATGGCGGCCTTGAGCGCGGCGATGTGGGCGTCCAGGTCCTCGTTGTTGCTCTTGATCGAGGTGTAGATGTTGTCGATGGCCTGGGCCAGGGTCAGGTCGCTCATAACGGGCTCCGCGAAATATCTTGCCCCTGCACTAGCGATTTTTTCGGCGGGAGCAAGGCATCTCCGCCGTTTGCTTGGCGGCAATGACCTCGTATGGTCGGGCGAACCTTCCCAAGACATTGATTTCCATGGCCGCCATTCTCCAGCTCAAGCCGATCACCGACGTTCCAGATAACAGGCGCGCCAGCGCCGAGCCGCGCGATCCGGCCTTCTACCAGAACCCCTATGCCTTCTACGACCGGCTGCATGCCGACAATCCCACCTTCTTCTGGGAGCAGTATGGGCATTGGTGCTTTGCCGGCTTCAAGGATGTGAGCGCCCTGCTCCGCGACAAGCGCTTCGGGCGCGAAATCCTGCATGTGGCGACGCGCGAGGAGCTGGGCATGCCCGAGCCTACGCCGCATACGGCGGCGTTCGACCTGACCGAGAAGCACTCGCTGCTCAACCTGGAGCCGCCGGCCCATACGCGGCTGCGCACGCTGGTGAACCGGGCGTTTGTTTCGCGCCATGTGGAACAATTGCGGCCACGCATCGTCAAGCTGGCCAATGAGATGATCGACCGCTTCGAGGGCGAGGATACGGTCGACCTCATCAAGGCGTTTGCGGCGCCGATCCCGGCCATCATCATTGCCGAGATGATCGGGCTGCCGCCCGAAAGCGCGCCAAAGCTGCTCAACTGGTCCAACCGCATGGTGACCATGTATGTGCTGGGGGTGAGCCGCGAGACGGAGCTGGACGCCAACCAGGCGTCGCAGGATTTCATGGATTTCGTCGGCGAGGCCATCAAGGAGCGGCGCCGGCAGCCGCGCGAAGACCTGCTCAGCCACATGCTGACATCGGATCGCGATGGCGACGTGCTCAGCGACGAAGAGGTGATGTCCACCGCCATCCTGCTGCTCAATGCCGGGCACGAGGCGACGGTGCACACGACCGGCAACGGGGTCAAATCCATCCTCGAAAGCGGTATCGATCCGGTTACGCTTTTTGCGACGCCGGAACAGACCGAGGCGACAGTTGAGGAATGCCTGCGCTTCGACGCGCCGCTGCATCTGTTCACGCGCTATGCACTCAGCGACCTCGACTATGAGGGGCTGCACCTGCGCAAGGGCGACGTGATCGGGCTGATGCTGGGCGCGGCCAACCGCGACCCCAGGCGCTTCGCCAATGCCAATACCTTCGATCCATTCCGGACGGATGGCGCCAATGTGAGCTTCGGCGCGGGCATCCACTTCTGCATCGGCGCGCCGCTGGCCCGGATCGAGCTGCAGGTGGCGTTCAGCGAGCTATTCAAGCGCCTGCCGAAGTTGAGGCTGGCCGAGGAGCCCAGGTACAACAACGTGTACCATTTCCACGGGCTGCAGAGGCTGATGGTGAGCTGGCGGTAGCGATGAGCGGGAAGTTCATCGGTTGGGCAATTGCCATCACGGCGACCTTCTTGCTGGCTTTCTGGTTTTGGGATTTGTTCCTGTCACCCCAAGCTGATTGCCTGGACAGAGGTGGGCGGTGAGATCATGCATCCGCCTCATGCCAGTTGGTATAGATTGCTCGCGTAGAGATCACGACATTGCCCCTCATCCGCCCTTCGGGCCCCTTCTTCCGCAAGGGGAGAAGGTGGCTTGGCCTCAGGCCAAGACGGATGAGGGGGTAGGCCGCGGCATTTGAAACCAGGCCCTCGGGTCAAGCCCGAGGGTGACGATCGAGTTTGGGTGGGCGACCGGGGGCCTACAAGCTCGCCAATACCCCCGGCACCAGCAGGGGCAGGTCTTCGCTGATCAGGCCCGGGCCACCGAAGCGGTTGGCGGCCTCCGCATGCAGCCATACGGCGGCGCAGGCGGCTTCCCAGCCCGCCATGCCCTGCCCCATCAGGCCTGCCACCATGCCGGCCAGGACATCGCCGGAACCGGCTGTGCCGAGCCAGGCCGGGGCATTGGCGTTTATGGCGGCGCGGCCATCGGGGCTGGCGATGACGGTGTCGCTGCCCTTGAGGATGATGATGGCACCCGAATGCGTGGCGGCGGCGCGGGCCTTTTCCAGCTTGCCGCCGGGCACGTCGCCGAAGAGGCGCTGGAATTCGCCCTCATGGGGGGTCATGACGACCGGACGGTCGTGCGCCTTGATGGCGGAAAACAGCGCGTCGGCGTCACCGGCAAAGCTGGTCAGCGCATCGGCATCGAGCACGGTGGCGGCGCCGGAGCCGAGAACGGCCAGCACGCGGTCGCGGGTTTCGGCGCCAATGCCGGCCACGGGGCCGACGACGACGGCGTTCATGCGCTTGTCGGCCAGTAGCGTGGTCAGCGCATCCGCATCCGCGGCCGGCTTGAGCATGATGGCGGTGACATGGGCGGCGTGGACCATCAGGGCCGCTTCCGACCCGGCCAGCGACACCACCCCTGCCCCCACCCGGAAGGCGGCCATGGCGGCAAGCCGTGCGGCGCCGGTCTGCAGCGGCCCGCCGGACACGACGACCACATGGCCACGATGGAACTTGTTGCCCTCATTGTCTGCCTCGGGGATGGACCAGAGGCTGGGCGTATTCTGCCAGGCGGTCGCCGCGATCGGGGCCAGCACCGTTTCAGGAATGCCGATTTCGGCCAGAACCGCCTCGCCGCAGTGGTCGCGGCCCGGTTGCAGCAGATGGCCCGGCTTGAGGCGAAAAAAGGTGACAGTCATGTCGGCGATGATGGCGGCGCCCCGCGCGGCGCCCGTGGCCCCGTCAATGCCGCTGGCGATGTCGATGCTGACAACCGGGCGGCTGCTGGCATTGACCGCATCGATGATATCGGCGAATTCGCCCTCGACATCGCGGTCAAGCCCGGCGCCCAGCAACGCATCGACGATGAGGTCGGCGCCCTCGATGTCGGCGGCAGCGGGTGCTTCAACGCGGCCGGTCCATTGCTGCGCCACGGCGGCGGCGTCACCCTTGAGCGTGTCGCGCTGGCCGATGAGGCGAAGCTGCACCGGCCAGCCCTTCTGCTTGAGCAGGCGGGCGACGACGAAGCCATCTCCGCCATTGTTGCCGGGCCCGCACAGCACCAGCACCGAGCGCTGGTAGTAGCGCTCCATGATGGCCTCGGCGACGGCCTTGCCGGCCGCCTCCATGAGCTTCAGCGACTTCACCCCGGCCTGCACGGCCAGGCGATCGGCCTCGCCCATCTGGCGCGGCGTGAGCAGGATATCTGAGGGAGCTGATGTCATGGCTATTGGGTTCCTGGGCAGGCGCGATGTCATCCCGGCGAAGGCCGGGATCCATGTCCGGCAGTCCCCGCGCATCGAGTGCGCGGCTTGGCCACCGCATGGATTCCGGCCTGCGCCGGAATGACCCGGGGTAACACACAAACAAAAAGCCGCCCATTTCTGGGCGGCCTTCAAACTATCCCAACGAGAGGAAGCCCCCTCATCCGGCGCTGCGCGCCACCTTCTCCCAGATAGGGAGAAGCATAGCGCGGCTTGCGCTTGTTAGTGGTGGTGCTGTTCCGGCACTTCGTCTTCGTCGGCCTGGATCAGCTTGGCCAGTTCGGCGCGGGTCATCTTCTTGTCGGTGATCTTGCCCTTGTCGGCGACGAAGTCGACGACCTTGTTCTCGAACACAGGCGCGCGGAGGCCGGCAAGGGCCTGCGGGTTCTTGCGGTAGTAGTCGTAGACCTGCTGTTCCTGGCCGGGGAAGCGGCGCACTTCTGCGATCAGCGCCTGCTGGTGCTCTTCCTCGGTGACGTTCACATCGTTCTGGTTGCCGATTTCGGCGACGACCAGGCCCAGGCGCACGCGGCGCTCGGCGATCTTGCGATACTGCTCGCGCGCGGCTTCCTCGGTGGTGCCTTCGTCTTCGAAGGAACGGCCGTGGCTCTGCACTTCGTGCTCGACGCGCTGCCAGATGGTGGCGAATTCGGCTTCCACGAGCTGGGCGGGAACGTCGAACTTGTGGCCTTCGTCCAGCGCGTCCAGGATCTGGCGCTTCATGTGCTGGCGGCTCATCGAGGCGAGCGCGGCTTCCATCTGCGTCTTGACGGCGGCGCGCATGGCTTCGACGTTCTCGACGCCGAGGCGCTTGGCGAATTCGTCATCGAGCTCGCCCTGGTTGGGGCCGTCGACATGCAGGATCGTCACTTCGAACTGGGCCTTCTTGCCGGCCAGTTCGTCGCTCTGGTAGTCCTTGGGGAAGGTCACGTCGATCGTGCGGACTTCGCCCTTCTTCATGCCGATGAGCTGCTCTTCGAAGCCCGGGATGAACTCGCCCGAACCAACGGTCAGGTGCGCATGGTCAGACGTACCACCGTCGAAGGGCTTGCCCTTGATGGTGCCAACAAAGGTCAGGCCAAGACGGTCGCCATTCTCGACGACGCCTTCGTCACCCTTGTCGGTATAGCCACGGTTCTGGGCGAACACGCGGTTGACTTCAGCGGTGACTTCCTCGTCGGTGATGTCGATGACGGGCTTGTTGAGCTTGATACCGTCAAGGTTCATCAGCGCGACCGGCGGCAGCACTTCATATTCGACTTCGAAGGCCAGGTCGGCCTTGCCGTCGAGCACGTCGTTGATGACGGCCTGGTCGTCCGGCAGATCGACCTTGGGCTGGGCGGCGGCGCGTTCCTTGCGGCCATCCAGGGTCTCGGACACGGTCGAGTTGATCGCGTCGGTCATCACTTCGGACATGGCCGAGCGGCCGAACATCTTCTTGATGTGGGCCAGCGGCACCTTGCCGGGACGGAAGCCCTTGATGTTGGCCTGGCCGCGGAGCTCTTCGAGCTTGTCGCCGAGACGCGTGTTGAGGGTGGCGGCCGGAATGGTGACGCTCAGCTTGCGCTTGAGGCCTTCATTGAGGGTTTCGGTAACCTGCATTCGGTTTTGTCCCGTATTCATTGATCCGTGGGGCCAAGGTACTTGATGTGGTGCGGGTGAGAGGACTCGAACCTCCACGCCTTGCGGCGCTGGAACCTAAATCCAGTGCGTCTACCA
>CBFGMY010000227.1:0-5979 GCA_965650055.1 uncultured Devosia sp. | reverse complement strand
ACCGAGAACCAGTTCGGGCACCAAAACCGGCAGTACGAACAGGGTCGACAGCCATCCCGGCAGCTGGACGCGATGGCGATTGAGCGCATAGGCGGCCGGAATGCCTATGATTAGCGCGATGAATGTCGAGAGCAGCGCGATCTGCAGGCTGGTGAAGATCGTTCGCCGGAACGCGTCGATCTGGAAGATGTTCTCGAACCAGCGCAGCGACAGGCCCTGTGGTGGGAAGGTGAGATAGGTGGTGTCGCTCACCGCGGCACCGAGCACGATGATCAATGGCCCCACGAGGAACATGAAGACGAGAACCGTGCCTGATATCAGGAGGGGATGGATCTTCCGGGGCATCATACGGCCATCGGATTGAGGCGCCGGGCGATGCGCGTCATCAGCAGCACGATGGTGATGGTGATCACCACCATGACGGCAGCAATTGTCGAGGCCGCGACCCAGTCGAAGGTCACCATGGCCTGCTGATACATCAGCGTCCCCATCATCATCACCTGCTCGCCGCCCAGCAGTTGCGGGGTGGCGTAAGAGGTGAAACTGCCGGTAAAAACCAGCACGGCCCCGACGATGAGGCCCGGCACGGCCAATGGCAGCGTGACCTGCATGAAGGTCGCCGATGGCTTGGCGCCGAGCGAGGCTGAGGCCTGGATGAGATCGTCGGGAATGCCTTCGAGCACGCCCACCAGGGTGAGGATCATCAACGGCACGAAGAGATAGACCATGGCCACGATCACCGCGCCCTGGGTGTAGAGCATGGTCAGCGGCTCGCTGATGAGGCCCAGCTTGAGCAGGGTCGAGTTGAGGATGCCGTTCTTGCCCAGAATGATCAGCCAGGCAAAGGAGCGGACGACCACCCCGGTCAGCAGCGGGAATACAGCTGCTACGATCAGGATGGATTTGAGCCAGCCGGGCGCGCGCGACACGACATAGGCGGTGAGAAACCCGATAACCAGGGCAATGGCGGTGGTCGCCAGCGATATCTGGATGGTCCGCAACAGGACCGTGCGGCGGAAACTGCTGCCAAAGAAGGCGACATACGTCGCAAGCGGGCCGCCCGGCGTGGTGAACGTCGTGACGATCGTCGCCAGAACGGGCAATACGAGGAAAACCACGATCAGCAGGGTCGCGGGGGAGGCCAAGGTCCAGCCGGCGAAGCGTTTCATGGTGAGACCCGATTGCCACTAGTGGCCGATTCTAACGCCGCGTCATTCCCGCGAAAGCGGGAATGACGTCGTGGGTTTGAAGGATGGAGGGCCAGGGCCCGCATCCGGGGGTTACATGCCGAATATCTCGTTCCAGCGATCGACCCAGCCGCCCTTGGCGGCGTTCATCTGGACGTAATCGATGCGCTGCAGGCCGGCGATCAGGTCGGCGCCATAGGTCCAGAGCGCCGCCTGCTCGGGCGTCAGGGTGACCGAGGTGTTGACGGGCGCGTCGACGCCCTGTTCGGCCAGTTGCTGCTGGATTTCCGGCGACAGGATGAAGTTGATGAACTCGTAGGCCAGGTCCGGTTCGGCGGCGCCGGTGGGGATGTTGACGGTGTTGAGCGTGGCGATCGAGCCTTCGGCAAGGTCGGACCAGACAACTGACGGGACCGCGGCTTGAATCTGGCCGAGGGTGAAGTCCTGCGCGATGGCGGCGCTGATTTCACCGGTCGAGAACAGATTGATCATTTCGGAGCCGGTATTGTAGTTCTTGACGACGTTCGGCTTCAGAGCCTCGACGGCGGCAAAAGCGGCGTCGGCATCGGCGAAAGCGTCAACACCGGCATGCTCGCCGGCCTTCATCACCACCATCGGCCCGGCGGTGGTTGTGATGCCCGGCAGCGACAGTGATGCCGCCAGGTCCTCGCGCCACAGATCGTTCCATGACGAGATGGGGGTCGTGACCTTGGCCGAGTCATAGACGATGCCGACACGACCGATGGTGTAGGCCGGGCCATAGCCGCCCTGCGGGTCCTTGGCCAGATCGTAGATGCCTGCAAGGTTGGGAAGCTTGGCAGGATCGATCTTCTGGAACAGGCCTGCCTCGATGCCCTGCTGGCTGAAGCTATCGGAGAAATAGGCGACGTCGACGCCGGCGCCGTTGCGGATCTGCAGCTTGTTCAGGCGCTCGCCATTGTTGCCGGTCTCGAACACGATGTCGCAGCCACACTGCTCGCGAAACGGCGCCAGGACTATCGATTCGAGTTTTTCGCCATTAAAGCCCCACCAGGAAATGGTCAGGGTTTTGGCGGCGGCAGGGGCGGCCGAAAGCAGGGCCGCGCTTGAGAGGGCCAACGCAGCGACAGCGAAATTCTTCATATCGGAAAGTCCTTGCAACGTGGGCCGCGGGTGAGGGAGGGCAGCCGCCAGCTCGGAGCCTATTTTTGTAGCGGTCCCTCCGCAAGCCTATTGTTTGGGCTATGTGGCTGAAGCGGCCCTTAATTCTTGCTGGGAGCGTAGGCGACGGAGGCAGCATAGAGCGCGACCAGGCGATCGAGCCTGGCCTCTTCAACGAGCGTGATCATTGGTGTGCCGAGCCGGCCGGACGGGTCCACCACCGTCATGCCGCGGGTGATGCCGGGCGCAAGGGCTACATCGACCGAAGCGCGGACGGATTTGGTCACGATCCCGGGCTCGATGACAACGGCGGCTGCCAGCGGGTCGACGAAGCGGAAATTGTCGCCGCCGCCATATCCGGCAATGGTGTGCCGGGCGTGGCGCGCCAACGCCGCCGAGAAGGCCTTTTCGGGACTGTCGGACAGGGATGCGAACAACTCGTCGACGTCGCCCCCGGTCATGCTGTGGGTGACGCAAGGCTCCCAGGGCACCACGACGATTTCGATATCGGCACCGAAGACGATCGCAGCCGCTTCCGGGTCGGCATAGATGTTGAATTCGGCTGCCGGCGTCGTGTTGCCGCGACCGTATACGGTGCCACCCATGATGGTGAGCTGGCCGATGCCATTGATGATGGATGGCTCGAGGCGCAGCGCCATGGCCAGATTGGTCAGCGGTCCGATCATCAGGATGTCGACTTTCTCGCCACGGTCGCCCGCCTCGCGGAAGGTCGTGCGCAGGAAGCCGATGGCGTCATCGGTGGCGATATCGGCGGTATGCAACGGGCGAGGGGCGCCGCCCAGCCCGTCTTCGCCATGGATGTACTTGGCGTCGATGATGGCCTGGGTCAGTGGCCGGCCGAGCCCTTTGTGCACCGCCGACGTGGCACCGACCACGGCCAGCGTGGACAGGATGTTGCGGGTGGCGGCGTCAACACCGACATTGCCGAATACCGTCGTGATTGCGTCGGGGGTGCGCCCGGCTGCGATCAGCATCAACAGGGCCTGCGCATCGTCCACGCCGCCATCAGTGTCCAGGATCAGTTTACGCTTCGTCACTCGAGCTACCTTTCGTGCCGCTTCAACATGCGGTCAGAAGTCTTTGTTTGATTATGAGTTAGTCTCGTTGAATATCGGGATAAGGCTAGTCCGGCAAGGCTGGACCTTGGCAGGCCAACTCGCGGGCCGGGATGATCGTCCCGGGTTGCCGAAGCACCTGCATCCCTGCATGTTTGCGTCCGACGGGCCTCTCGTTGCCGCTCGTGCTGCGGAGCATTTGAAAGTATGATATGAGTCACATTTTCAGTTAGATAGTAGATTTGGCTAAACAAGTGAATTAGCAAATATCCGAAGGCTACGCGATATGACCGACGGTCCTGACGACCTGCTGATCAACGCCTCAGACGAAGTCCGCATTCGCCAGCATCTGGCGTTGGTTGCCCTGGGCAAGCGCGGGGCGGACCGTGCCATCCGCGTCGGTCGCTTGCTTGATGTCAACGGTCGCCGCTGGCACGACGATCAGGAGATCGTGGTGTCCGGTCGTCGCATCGCCTGGGTGGGACCTTCAGGGACCTATCCCGGGACGGTCGAGCAGCATGTCGATCGCTTGCACCTGTCGGCCGTGCCGGGCTTTGGCGAGGTGCACAAGCACATCGAATCCAGTCACCTGACGCCGGAATGGGAGGCGGCATTGGTGCTGCCGCATGGTTGCACCTGGACCTGCGAAGCCAGCCACGAATTTTCCAACGTGAACGGACCGCGTAATCTCGAATTCTGGCTGAAAGCCCGGCTGGCCGGTTCGCCGATGAAGATATTTCCATTGCCTGGATCGGCAGTGCCGCCCACGGCCTATGAATGGGGCGGCGGCCATTTCGGCTACGATGAGCAGCGCGATTTCCTGACCAGCCAGATGATGGTGGCCGGGCTCGACGAAGTGATGGACTGGCCGGCCGTATGGAACCCGGACAACCCGTCCTACGAGCGGCTCTGGGGCATGATCCGCGCCACCTTCGAACAGCGTGGCGTGGTGGAAGGCCATGCGGCGGGCATGCGGGCCATCGACGATATCAATGCCTTCGCCGCGGCGGGCATGGCATCGGACCACGAAGCCTGGACGGCCGAGGAGGTGGCCGACAAGCTGCGGCGCGGTCTGTTCATGGAAATCCGCCCGCATTCGCTCAAGGAGATCATCGGGGGCTTGCTGGCCTCGGGACAGAAGGATTGGTCGCAATTCGCCCTCTGCACCGATGATCGCTCCTGTTCGGACACCATGAAGCTGGGGGCCACGGACCACAATGTCCGCCTGGCCATTGAGGCCGGTCTGAGCCCGGAGGTTGCTATCCAACTGGTGACGATCAATCCGGCCCGTCATATGCGGCTGACGCCGTGGGTCGGGTCGATCGCGCCCGGCAGGTTCGCCGATCTGGTGTTGCTAGACGATGTTGCCAGCCTCTCGATAGCGGAGGTCTGGTCCGATGGCGCTCAGGTTTCCCGGGGCAGGGAGTATGTAGGGGCCCTGCCGTCCATCGTCTGGCCGGAATGGGCGACCCGGACGGTCAAGATAGACCGCGAGCTGACCGCCGCGGACTTCGCCATTGCCGCGCCAGCTGGTCGGCCGAGCGTCAACGCGGCGCTGTTGCGGCCATTCCATTGGTCCGACACGTTCATCACGGCGGAACTGCCTGTCAGTGATGGCCTGGTGCAGCGGG
Organism: uncultured Devosia sp.; assembly: GCA_965650055.1. Lineage (GTDB taxonomy): Bacteria > Pseudomonadota > Alphaproteobacteria > Rhizobiales > Devosiaceae > Devosia. The sequence goes on along the minus strand of CBFGMY010000227.1, from coordinate 945 downwards.
ATGCGAGCCGCAACATCACCAAGTTCGCCATTGTCGACCGGTTCTCGGGTGAGGGTAAGACCTCCCGCATGTTCTGGCTGGGCACGGGGCCTCGCACCGAGGACACGGCGCTGGCCTGCTCGATGGGGCACGACAAGCATAATATCTGGGTGGTCGGTTCATCCGACGCCGCCATGGCCAAAGCGGTCAATGCGTTGCGCGAAAACCAAGGCGGCTGGGCGCTGGTGGGGCGCGGCGCATTGCTGGCCACCGTGCGCTACGAGGTCGGGGGACTGATGACCTGTCGCCCCGCCGCGGAACTCGATGCGGAAATGCAGGCGCTGTATCGCGCCGGCGAAACCATCGAGTGGATGTACGAACCCACCTTCTCGCCGCGCTGGTGGCCGGGTTTCCCCGAGCGGCTGGCCTTCGCCACTCTGACCTGCGCACCCTGGCGCTGGGTGCTGGTCGCACCGTCGCCGCTGGCGCCAGAAGGCTTTGTCAACGTGGCGACCGGGGAGACGCACCCGATCGTCTGGTGATCAACGGAACGCCGGGATCACGTGCCGGCCGTAGCCAGCAATGATTTCTTCCTCGTCGCCGCTATCGAGATAGATGTTGAACTGGGTGACGCCAGCATCCTTGAGGGCGTGCATCTTGGCGATGTGATCGTCAGGCTCCCCGAGCACGCAGAAGTTTTCCACCACATCGGGCGTGATGAAGTCGAGGAATGGATTATCCGACTGCCCATGCTTGGAATAATCGTAGCCCCGGCGCTTTTCGATGTAGCTGGTCAGGCTGGCCGGGACCTTGTCGCTGTCGGCACCGTATTTTTCGACGATATCGGCCACATGGTTGCCCACCATGGCAGGAAACCACTTGGTCGCCTCGATCGCGCGAGCCTTGTCGCCGAAATAGGCCGGCGCGGCGGCCATGGAGCGGAACTTGGACATGTCCTTGCCCGCG
>CBFGMY010000226.1:0-6015 GCA_965650055.1 uncultured Devosia sp. | reverse complement strand
ATCCCAGAGGGAAGGTGCCTCTGCTCAGGAGTCAGTCGCTGACGGCATCCTCGGCGATTTGGGCCGTCTTGTAGACGGATGGAACGGGCAGGGAACCGTGGCGCCATCCGCGGCAGTGCAGGCCGACGTGGCGGACGTATTGTCCGTAATCAATCTTGCTGAGGCTCCAGAGGTACATGTCGACGACGATGGTGTTACCTCCTTGATATGGATGGTTGACGAACGCCTAGCGTCCCTCGAGTTCTTCGGGAATGGCAAGGTGGTGTGTACAATTGCGGACCCGGACCCAGCCGAATCCTGGTCGAAAAAGTACGACGTGACCGACGACGTCGGTATCGTTGGATCACTAGAGCTTGCTGGTGTGCTTGCTTAGGCATGGTTCGTTACGACCCTCACGGCTTTGAATCGAGGAAGCAGCACCCCGCATCTCCGGGGCTCGTTGCGGATGAGGAGATCGTTTGCCGGGGGGCGTGCGATCCGATGCACTACGACAAGGGTCGGGTGAAGGGGTCCGTTATTAAGGCGAACGACCTTCTAAACGGTACCCTATCAGTGTGGCGAGGCGGCACCGGCAACAACGGTGAATACCAAGCCGCGGTAGACAAGATTGCCGCAACTGTTCCGAACGGACAGAAGCTGAAAGAGGTCTTCGCGCCATTAGCCTCCGCCATCCGGGATATCGCGATCGAAGGAAAGCCACGAGTTTTCTATGTCATCGATGATTGCCAGGTTGATAATGTAGGTGGCTCCGATCCACTGCATGGCGGCGTGAAACTCTGCCCGGACCTAGGGGTTCAGTCCAAGGAAGACGAGATTTTCTCTCTTGCTAAGAACCAGCTGCTTCGCGTTTTGAAACTGTTCCCGCGTACTGCCGCTGCAGCGGCATGAGAATTTGCGGCTGATTTCACCCGCACATTTTCCCGACCGACCCAAAGGCATGCACGTCACGGGAGTACGCGGATTTGCAGTCCGCTGCCTGAATGCGACCAGTTTCACCGGCGGTAACGTCCGTTTATTCGCATTCGGATGCCGAAAGCAGCCAGACTGTTTCCGGCCCCAGAATGGACCGTGGCACGGCTGCCACGACCCTTCTCTTTTGACGTTCTGGCCAGCCCGATGGACCAATCGTATCCTAGTTCAGCAATCTGACGTGCTCCACGGCGCTACTGGTGCTCAGCGCACCATTGCGGTTGGTCGGCTCCAACTCCTCCACGTTGTCGATCAGCAAGGCAGAAGCTCGAGCCAACGCCCCTTCTAGGCGCCTGCGGACACTTGCCATGGCTGCGGTCGAGAGCGTCGACGCCGGGCTGAGTTCGCCCAGATAGATCACACCAGTCTCGCCGAACCCCGCCTTCAACTCCATGTCCGTCGCGATCATCGTCGCTGCGGCAAAGTCCGAGTCCGAGCTGGCCGCGCCAAACACAGAAACGTCGCCGAAAACAATCTCCTCCGCCGCACGGCCGCCCATGACGACACATAGGACATCGTTGCAGAGCTGCTCGGTTGGAAAGCGCTCCTCCGACAGGCCCTTCGCCAGAAGCTGACGAAGGCCTGAATGCCCCTCGACCATCATGTCTGCAAGCCCGAGGACTTGGGCGACGATCCTTTGGCCATTTCGATAGACCGCGACCCGGCGACGGGCGCGTGGCGGCAATGCCTCAAGCGGATCTGCGATCTGCGTGTGGAGATCGCTGACCGAAAAGGTCCGCCCTGCCCTGCGCGCTGAGGCCTTGGCCGCCCGGACCAGCTTCTCGATGTCCGCGCCCGACCGGCCCACAAGTCGCTCGGCGAGCTTGGATTGCTCTTTGCTTGGCATATCGAGCCCGCAATACCGGTTCAGGATCGCGGCAATGGCCTCGGAGTCCGGCAGCGCGATCTGGATAATCTGATCGAGGCGTCCCGAGCGCGTCAGCGCTGGATCAATTCGGCCGACATGATTGGTGGCGCCGACGATCACCACCCCTTCCGTCGACAAGGCGCTCGTGACGAGCTCGAGCATTCGATTGACGATCTGCGACCAGTACTCTCTGTAGCGCCCCTCAATGGCATCGCGGCTCGAAATTCCGTCGAGCTCATCAATGAACAAAACGCACGGCGCCTGCGCTATTGCCTGTTCAAACACAGTTTGCATCTCCCTTAGCGTGCCCGAGAGGTTATCTCGTGCATTCCACTCCGCCACACTGGTCGCTATCAGCGGCACCTTGAGGGTGGCGGCCAAGACGGCTGCAAATGAGGTCTTTCCCGTGCCCGGCGGGCCCGCGAGCACGACTGCGCGATGGTCAACCTCAGCCCAGTTCAGACGGCCGTCGCGCCAAAGGTTCAAGTCCTCGGCCAATTCGAGCCCCCACGTCTTGGCTGCGCCGTACCCCGCCAGGTCGCCCAGCAGGATGGTCTCGGCCCTGCTCGCCGCCTTTGCTGGGTTTACGACCTGCTGTAGGCCCGACAGACACTCGGCCGCTGGCCGGCCCCGGCGAACATGCGCCACCAGGTTTTGGACGCGCAGCTTCTCCGCGGAGGAGAAGCTCAGGACGCCAGCCGGAACTTCGTCGTGGGTCGCCTCGAAGAGCAGTGCCAACATTTCAGGAGTCATTGGCGGTACGTGCACCTCAAGGTCGGCCCCCGCCAGTGCGTCCGGCCTTGGATCGTCGGCTGCCAGGGTGCAAAAAATGGGAAGCTGCTTTTCGGCGGCCTCGGCGATAACGCGGACCGAACTGTGGGTATGTCGAACGCTGGCATCGCCTAGAACAACGAAACGATCACCTTCGCCCAACCCATAGTGCGGATTGTAGGCCACCCGGCCCGCTTCGAAGGCGGCCGCGTCGGCCAGCACATCGCCCACTGTGGCAGCATCATCTCCGTTGCGCGTCCTGATGACCACGAACGCCTTGGTCGCAACCAACACCTTCATCGTCGCAAAGTGTGGGGCGAGACAGTATCCCAACGCGATTGCAGATGCCGCTTGGTCGACGGGCAGCCGCATGTTGGCCTGGACCCTCTTGGCGATCGCTGCGGCTTTTCCTTCGCCGCCGGCGTCGAGCTTTAGCTTACCTGCCAACCGGCGTCGAAGACCATTCAGCATTTCGGTCGCAAGGTTTCGACCTGGGGATGAATCCAACGTGGCGTTGCCGCCTCTTTGGAGGGCAGACTTCCGGGTATCGCTCATGGTGCAGCTCCTTGCCCGATGCGGGCGCGGTCAATGGATGTTGGTGAACCGCCCAGAGCATTGGCCAAGCCTCGCTCTGACATCGCGCGCTGCTTGCGCAATAAGCACCTGAAATCTGGAACATAGCATGAACAAATGCAAGTGGCATTTTGCTCTATTGCCGCCCATTCCGCTTGCCTCGTGGTTCGTTGCGTACCAACGATTTCTGCAAGGGCCTGTTAACCCACCGCTAAGCTACTCCGAAACAAGCGAAATTCCGGATGGTCAGACGGAAATGTTTCGGGCAGGCTGCACTCAAGAAAGGAGAGACGCCATGCCCGCATATGCCGAAACAAGCCCCGAAAAGCTGCTCGTCGTTGTCGCGAACGACCGTGTCCCTCCTTTGGTCACGGTTAGCTGACCGACGCTTCTATCCCCTCAGATATGACCGGTGACCATCGGCTCGATTGAGCCGGCTCGTCATCGCCACCAAGAGCGATAGCACGCCACCGGCGTGAGCGTCGGGCCATGCCCAACCTCCACAACACATCCGCATTCAGCAAAACCATAGGGCACCAAAACGGCGCCCGTGGCGAGGCTGATTGCGCCCCGCAGAGGACCGATGTCACTCCGTCTGGAGTGGCGCCGGACAGCAGTATCGACGCGAGCAAAAAGGCATGAAATTTGAATGGGTTATGTGAGAAAACTAGGCACTCCGCGTATTCGCAAAAGTTATCCTCACCTGACTTAGAAGGAAGAGACCCGATGGGTTTGGAAGTGGTGATCGTTCTGAAATAGCTGTTCAGAACTTGAGCTGTTTTCTCGGTTGTTGACCGGGCATTCGCCCCGGAAACACAATCGCCGTCGGGAACCGGGACCTCTCGGTTTTCCTCAAATCTCATCCAGAGACTGCCCTGGTGGCCAGCCCCGAGCTGCAAGGGTCGGAGCACGGGGCTGCTGAAGGAATTCAGTCAATGATGTCGCTCGACCAAAATACTGCGCTTCGTCTGCGTTACCCCGGCTTTCGGTCCTTCAAGGCGCCGCAGGCCATCCACTACCGGCACCGATATTGCCGGATCGTGCTGGTGCTGGACACGCTCGATGAGCGGGTATCGGAGCTGGCGCCTGCCGACCTCCCGCCTCACGGCGCCGACGTTGGTCAGGACTGCATTTACCGCCGAAAAGTCGGTGCGCGCTGGGAAACCATCCGTATCGGCCGGCCAACAGGAAAGGACGACAAGACAAGTTTCGATCGAGTGCTGACACGCGAGCAAACCACGGCGCTGCCAGGTTTCGATAATGCTCGCATGATCTGGGAAAAGCGTAACACACAGGTGACGCTTCCAGCTCGAATGGCAGCCCTCGAACTCACAGCCGACGAGCGACCAACGACACTCGGCAAGCTGCTCCGCGCCATTCTTGACGCGGCCGGTACCGCCGACGAGCTCCTGGCCCTCATCGCCGATGGCACGCTGCAGATCGATGTCTGCACAGTGCTGTCGTTCTGGACACCCATTCGTCGGCGAGCGGCAAAATCTGCCTGAACTCAAGGTCGAATCAGCGCAGTCAAATATCTGAAACTGAAGGAGATTTCTATGTCGCCATAGCCGGAAAACGAAAACGTCTCAGGCAAGCCTGAGACGCTCGAATTCAAAACGGTCGCCCATGTCCTGCAAAAAACCAAGCGGCCAACACCCCCAAAGCAAATGGGCTGTGCACCCTCAACATGCATCCTGATCGCTCTTCCGTCAAGAGCCAGGAGGCGGTTGAGAAAGGCACGGCAAAGGAGAAGTCGTGTCTAAAAAACTCCCTAACGCCAGTGCCAATCATGGCTTGGTGATCCCGTCCGCACCGGTGCTCATCACCGCGATGATCGATCGTCCGGGCCATGATGGTGAACTCCCACCGGAACATCTGTCCGTTCCCACACCCTGCCCGCTCGACGAGGATCGATACGGCACGTCCTGGCAGGAATTTGAACGTTCCAATGCCAGTCGCCGCCCCAGCGCCAAAAGCGCAACGAACTTTCGTGTGTTCGGCCTCGACCAGCATGGGCGGGAAATCTTCGGCGAAAGCCTGGGCGAATTCTGCGGGCTTCAGGTGCTTATGGCCGACAGAAATGTCGAGCGTGTGGACGTGCAGTTCACGCCTGTCCCGTACTTTGACGAGGACGGCGTCGAGCGACACACCACTTTCGACATCATGGCCTACATGCGCTCCGGCAAGCAGTATGCCATCGCAATCAAGCCAGAGGCGCGTCGCGATACGAGCGGTGTCGACGCCATGGTTGCTGCGGTCAAGCGGGACAACCCGGACTTCGCCGACGACGTCTTCGTCCGCACGGATGCCGACATCTCGGAGACGGCCATCCACAACGCCCGGCTGGTCCTGCGGAGCGCTCGCATTTGCAACGCCACCCATGTCGATGAGCTGGCAGCGATTGCTGCCAAGACCGTGGGCCGGCTGAGCATCGGTGCCCTGCTTGGGTTCTATCGGGACGATGGTGTGGGTTTCGCGGCAGCCATCCTGCTGGTCCAGCAGGGCGCCCTCGAGCCATCGGAGCCCGAACGCCTGACCCGGCGGACGATGGTTCGCTGGACCGGTGGACCGCAATCGCCCGCCCTCTTCTCCCCCACTTCCGACCCCAGCGACGCAACGCGCGCCCTGGTCATCACCAATCACTTCTAAGCGCTCCTCAAAGGAATCCTGAAATGACCACGAACCACAACGCTGCCGCCCCCGCCCCCGCCCTTGCAGGCGGCGCGCGTTGCGCGCAGCCCGATGGCGGGGGGGACGTACCGAATCGGGTTGGGCATCCTGCGCTCTGGTGTCGGAGGGCAATCAGTCGCAGCGATCAAATCAACCTCCGCCCG
>CBFGMY010000225.1:0-6024 GCA_965650055.1 uncultured Devosia sp. | reverse complement strand
TGGTCGCCAGCGCCTTGACGTTATTCGCGTCAAGCGCGGTCTTGCCCATGACGCCACCAAGAACGACATACTTTGCGTTCTTGTCAGCGAATTTCTGCGCGATCTTGGGCGCAGTCATGGGATCGGCCGCATAGGCGATGACGATCGGGCCGGTAAACAGGCCCGAAATGTCCGCGTGGTCGGTTTCCTTCAGAGCAAGCTTGGCAAGACGGTTCTTCGCGACCTTCACGTAGCCACCGGCACCCTTCACCTCACGGCGAAGCGATTCCAGATTGGCGACGGTCAGACCGGTGTTCTGCGCGAGGACGATCGATCCAGCGCCCGCGAGGGCTGACTGAAGCGATGCGACAAGCTCACGCTTTTCCGCTCTTTCCACTGCTAGTCTCCACATTCGGCCCGACAATAGTCAGTCGGGCCATTGCCAATTGCTGCCCCCTACTCTCCGGAGAAAGGAGAGGAGCAACGGTTACATGCCTGTCAACCGTGCTGCCCGAGGGCAACTGGCCTGGTTCGAACCGGGTCACCCTGCCCTTGCGGGACAGGAAAATCTGGTCTTCACCCCATCTATGCTGGCGTCGGTGGACATTAAGCTGACCCAGATCGATCAGCACCGGCAGTCTCGGACAGGACTTTACCCTCCTTGCGAAGGGCAATCCGGGCGGCTTGCGGCCGCCCGAAATTCTTAGAGAGCCGAAGCCGGCTCCACATGCACGCCCGGGCCCATCGTCGAAGACACGGCAACGCGCTTCACGTAGGTGCCCTTGGCACCAGCAGGCTTGGACTTCTGCACGGCGTCGGTGAACGCCTTGATGTTCTGCAGCAGGGCTTCTTCCGAGAAGGAGACCTTGCCAACACCAGCATGCAGGATACCGGCCTTTTCGACGCGGTATTCCACGGCGCCGCCCTTGGCAGCCTTGACGGCACCAGCAACGTCCGGAGTAACCGTGCCAACCTTGGGGTTCGGCATCAGGTTGCGCGGGCCCAGGATCTTACCCAGGCGACCGACCAGCGGCATCATGTCCGGGGTGGCAATGCAGCGATCGAAATCGATCTTGCCAGCCTGGATCTGTTCCATCAGGTCTTCGGCGCCAACGATGTCGGCACCAGCCTTGCGGGCTTCATCGGCCTTGGCATCCTTGGCGAACACGGCCACGCGCACGGTCTTGCCGGTGCCGTTGGGCAGGTTCACGACGCCACGGACCATCTGGTCGGCGTGACGCGGATCAACGCCGAGGTTGATGGCGATTTCGATGGTTTCGTCAAACTTGGCCGAAGCGCGCGCCTTCACCATCTTGATGGCTTCGTCGAGCTTGTACAGCTTGTTGCGGTCGATGCCCTCGCGGGCCTTGGTGATCTTCTTACCGACGTGTGCCATTCAATCAGCCCTCGACCTGAATGCCCATGGAACGGGCAGAGCCGGCGATCATCGACACGGCAGCGTCGATATTGTCGGCGTTGAGATCCTTCATCTTCTTGGCGGCGATATCACGGAGCTGTGCCGTGGTGATCGTGCCAGCCGATTCCTTGCCCGGCAGCTTGCTGCCCGACTTGAGGTTGACGGCCTTCTTGATGAAGTAGGTGACCGGCGGCTGCTTCATCTCGAAGGTGAAGCTCTTGTCGGCATAGGCGGTGATCACGACCGGAATGGGCGAACCCTTTTCCATTTCCTGCGTGGCGGCGTTGAACGCCTTGCAGAATTCCATGATGTTCAGGCCGCGCTGACCGAGAGCCGGCCCGATCGGCGGGGACGGCGTCGCGGAGCCAGCCGGCACCTGCAGCTTGACATAGCCAGTGATTTTCTTTGCCAATTTCGTCTCCTAGACAGTGGCACAATTGCCGTTCAGGGAACCGTGGTGCGGAGTACGTAGGCGGCTTGGCAACCACCATCCCCTTCCACGGGTTTTCATCAAGCCGAAGCCTGATGAGTCCGGCCTAAGCCGGAATTCGCAGTCCGTCGTGCTTGCGCACGACCGATCAGACCTTTTCGACCTGACCGTATTCGAGCTCCACCGGAGTGGGACGCCCGAAAATCGACACTTCCACCTTGAGGCGGGCGCGCTCTTCGTCGACCTCTTCCACCACGCCATTGAAGCTGGCGAAGGGACCGTCCGACACGCGCACATTCTCGCCCACTTCGAACGAGACGGAAGGCTTGGGATGCTCCACGCCTTCCTGCACCTGCTGCAGGATGGCCTGGGCTTCCTTTTCAGAAATCGGCATCGGCTTGTTGTCCGAACCGAGGAAACCGGTGACTTTGGGCGTGTTCTTGATCAGATGGAACGCCTCGTCGGTCATGTCCATCTTCACCAGCACATAGCCCGGGAAGAACTTGCGTTCCGCATCGACCTTGCGACCGCGACGGATCTCCACGACCTTCTCAGTCGGCACGATCACGTCTTCAAACAGGTGCTCGAGCTTCTTCTGCGCAACCTTCTGACGGATGTCTTCCGCCACTTTGCGCTCGAAGTTGCTGTATGCCTGAACGATGTACCAGCGCTTGGCCATAAAGCGTCGCCGCTCCTAGTAATATAGTGTCCGTTACCGCCGCTTAGCGGATCGAAAGCATCAGCCCGACCAGCCAGGAAATAACCTGATCGGCCAGGAGGAAGAACAGGCTCGCCGTAACGACCAGCACGAGGACCATGACCGTCGAGATCAGGACTTCGTTGCGGCTCGGCCAGGTGACCTTGGCGGTTTCCTGCCGGACTTGCTGCAGGAACTGGATCGGGTTCGTACGGGCCATAGGCGAATCTACTCTTTGGGTTTTGGTGCAAAACCAAAGGCCGCGCAGGAATCCCGCACGGCTGGAATGCCGCTATCTAGAGAAACTTGCCGCCAATTGCAACAGGGCATGGCCCACAATGATGGCCAGATGGCGACTCGCTGCGGGTCACTTTATTAACGATCCATTAAGAAGGCTGCGAATCCGACTTGCGCCTCGGCCCGCAATGGCATTTGATCCAATTGTGACCGAAAGGCGGCAGCGGGAGGCTGTGGCATGTCTTCGAGTGGGGCAAGTTTTGACGTCAAGGGCTGCGAGGTCCGCTATTACGGTCCGCATGCCGCTATTGCCGGTCGCGTGACGGGCGTCGTCCGCGTCATCGTCGAAGAACGCTTCATGGGCAACCTGTCGCGCTACCACCTCGATCTCAAGGTCAAGGCCGATGTTGGCTCGGTCAGCGCCGGCGAAGTGCGCACCGCCCTACTCGCCCATGCTGCCCACCAGCTTAACCGGCTCAAATCCCGCCATACCGACAAGCTGCCGCTGGCCGCCGAATAGCAGCCTGTTCGGCCTGCCAGGCATTTGCTAGCCTCCTCACTTTGTCTGAGGGGACAGTTTCGTGCGCGTTGTCATATCAGGAGCCGGCGGCAATCTCGGCGGCAAGCTAATCGCCCATCTGCAATCGGCAGCCTGGTGCTCTTCTATCGTCGGAATCGATCCCAAGCCGTTGGCCAATAGCGGCAAGTTCAGCGCTGTCAGCGCCGACCTGCGCGACCCACATGACCGCCGCTGGATCGACCCGACCCAACAGGCCGATGCCGTGGTTCACTTTGCCGCGCAGAATCCAGCGCCCGATTCCAACTGGACCGAGGCAGCTCAAAGCATCGACATGACGATGAACTTGCTGCAGTGGGTTGGCCAGACGACGCCCTGCCGCTTCGTCTTCGCCTCGTCCAACCACGTCATGGGCGGCTACAAGGACGCACCCCTGCCGCCTGGACAGAAGCTCACCGCGGACACGCCGCCACGCCCCGGCACGCGCTTCTTCGACGGCTACGACTATCGCACACCCACCGCCTATGGTGCCTCCAAGCTCATGGGTGAGCGCGCCCTGGCGGCGCGATGCGCCTCCTCCTTGCTGACGGGGGTCAATGTGCGCATCGGCTGGGTCCAGCCCGGCGAGAACCGCCCTGATACCATCGACCTGCGCGGCGCTGGCCAGCGCATCGGACCCACCCTGCCCGACCAGGCAGAGATCGAGCGCGGCATGGCCTGGTTTCGCGGCATGTGGCTGTCCAATCGCGATTTCCTGCAACTGATGGAAAGGGCCATCATGGCATCGCCAGATGCCTGGCCTGCCCGCGCCATTCTCGTGAATGGGATGAGCAACAATACCGGCAGCGTCTGGAATCTCGACATTGGCCGTCACCAGCTCGGCTATGCTCCGGTGGACGACGTCGCCGCCGGCTAATTCGGCCGCTTATGTCAAAGTTAAAGGTGGACCGACCCTGCAAAGTGCTAGAGGCGCGCTTTGGCAAGGATTCGGAATGACGATCACTTATCGCGTGGTCGATGTGCGCAGCGACATCATCGACCCCCAGGAAACCACCATCACCGGCGCGCGCACGCCCGAAGATGCGGCTCGCCAGGCGCTGGACCTGGACGTCGTGCGCAGTGGCCAGCGCAAGGACCTCGTCGCGCGCGTCTATTGGCAATCGCCGGGCCAGCCGATGAACATGGTCCGGCTGTACCGCCGGATCGTGGGCTAGCCTGAACCCGAAAATAGCGCCGCGGCGCCATAGATCAGCAATGTCGATGATTGTGCCTGGCAGGGGCTGGGGGACTCGAACCCACGACCCTCGGTTTTGGAGACCGATGCTCTACCAACTGAGCTAAACCCCTTCAGGCGAGGGTGTGTCTAATGGCAATGGGCGCGTTTCGCAAGACCCTTTGCGCCTAGCCCCAGAGATGCGGCAGCAGCGGCAGAGCCATGAGCATGGTGCCGAACAGGCTGATCAGGAAACTGAGGGAACGCCAGGGCGTAAGGCCCTGCATGTAGCAATAGGCATGCCCCGAGCGCGCGAGGAAATAGAGCACTCCCCCTGCCAGCGACAGCCAGCCCTGCTCGCCCAGCGTGATCGACAAGAGTGCCAGGGTCAGGAAGATGGGCAGCGTTTCCTGCAGGTTGGCCAGCGCGCGGCGCGAACGCGCCAGCTCGCGGCTGGGCTCAGGCAGATCGTCCCGCGGCCCGATCTGTGTTTCGTTTCCGACCTGCCTGGTCAGGTAGCGGCCCGGCAACGCGACCTGGATCAGCAACAGGAACAGCACGGCGAAGATGATCAGCAACAAGACGAATACCCTTTAAACTTCAGCGGCATCGTGCCGCTTCCCGCCTACCCAACGCGCAATGGCGCCAACAGGATCACCATTTACAATTGGCAGTGCTCGGCCAATAAATGGGTTTGCGAGTTCATGGAAGTTCGGCGGCACCGACACGATCACTCAGGGGCGAAGGGCCCCGGAAGGATGAAGATGCGTCTTTTGCTGGCACTGGCCATTCTGATTGTCTCCCCTGGCCTAGCCTTCGCCCACACCGGAATCGACCACGGCGCCGGATTCTTCTACGGTTTGGCCCATCCCGTTGGCGGCCTCGACCACGTGCTGGCCATGGTCGCTGTAGGCGTTTTTGCTTTCGTGCTCGGCGGTCGGGCCCTCTGGCTGGTGCCACTGAGCTTCGTGGGTGCCATGGTGGCCGGATTCGCCCTGGGCCTGGCCCAGGTCCAGCTGCCATTCGTCGAACTCGCCATCGCCCTGTCGAGCATCGCCATCGGCGGCGCAGCCGCCTCGGGCCGGCCGATGCCCGTCGGCGTCGCCATGGCCTTGGTGGGTACCTTCGCGGTATTCCATGGCCACGCCCATGGCGCGGAAATGACCAAATCCGTTGGCGGCCTGACCTATGCCCTGGGCTTCATCACGACGACCGCCCTGCTCCATCTCGCCGGCATTGCTGCAGCCTTCGGCGTCGCAGGACTCACCGGCCGCTTCGGCAAAGCAACGGCCCGCCTTGCCGGCGCAGCCTTCGCTCTCGGCGGCATCGGCGTCCTGGCAGGCTGGCTCTAGCCCATCACAGTCAGGCGACGGCGCACCGTCGCCTGGCGCACAGATTCTGTGGCGCCGAGGGGTTGTCAGCCCGGACTATGCCGGGCTATTGGCTAACGCGTCGGTCACCGACCGAGCGGGTATAGCTCAGTGGTAGAGCAGCAGCCTTCCAAGCTGAATATGCGGGTTCGATTCCCGCTACC
>CBFGMY010000224.1:0-6038 GCA_965650055.1 uncultured Devosia sp. | reverse complement strand
TTCTTCATCGACGTTGATGATATCGAGCAGGCGGTGGAATGGGCCAACCGCTGCCCCAGCTCGAAATACGGTGCCATCGAGATCCGCCCCATCGTCGAGCAGAACGCACGCTGATGGGAGACGTGGCGCACCAGGCGGCCGAGCGGGTTGCCCGTGACAGCTATGGTCGCCTGGTCGCCTTTCTCGCCGCCCGCACCCGCGACGTGGCAGGCGCCGAGGATGCGCTGGCGGAGGCCTTTGCCAGCGCGCTCAAATCCTGGCCGGCGGACGGTGTACCCGACAATCCCGATGCGTGGCTGCTGACCGTCGCTCGCCGTCGCCAGACCGACGCGATACGACGGCGGCAGACCCGCACAGCCGGGGAGGTTCATATCCAGCTCATGAGTGAGGAAATCGAAGAAGCAGCCGCCAATCCCGAGGTGATTCCCGACCGTCGCCTGGCGCTGATGTTTGCCTGCGCCCATCCCGAGATCGAAGCCGGCATGCGGGCACCGCTGATCCTGCAAACCATTCTGGGTCTGTCAGCGATCGACATCGCCGCCGCCTTCCTCATCCCGCCGGCCACCATGGGTCAGCGGCTGGTGCGCGCCAAGGCGCGCATCAAGGAGGCCGGAATACCCTTTGCCATTCCCGAACGCGAGGACCTGGCCGAACGGCTCGATGCCGTGCTCGAAGCCATTTATGCCGCCTATGCCAAGGGCTGGACCGAAATCGGCGATACCGCCGCCGAGCGGCTGGCCGATGAGGCCATCTGGCTGGGGCGGCTCGTGGTGAGCCTGCTGCCCGACGAGGCCGAGGCCAAGGGCATGCTGGCGCTGATGCTCTATGCCGAGGCCAGGCGGCAGGCCCGGCGCGACGCGGACGGCGCCTATGTGCCACTCGAAGAGCAGGATGTGGCCCTCTGGGACGAACCGCAGATCCTGGCGGCCGAGGCCCTGCTGCGCAGCGCCAACCGAACAGCGGGGCCAACCGGACGCTACCAGATAGAAGCAGCGATCCAGTCGGCGCATGTGGCCCGCCGGGTGACGGGACGACCCAACTGGGACGCCGTCGTGGCGCTCTATGACGTGCTGCTGGGCCTGACCCACTCGCCCGTCGCTCTGCTCAACCGGGCCGCCGCACTGGCCGAGACCGACGGAGCCGAGGCAGCCTTGGCAAATCTTGATGCCATAGCCGGTGATCGGCGCATGGAAAGCTACCAGCCTTATTGGGCAGCCCGGGGCAACCTCGCGGCCAGGGCCGGCCGCAAGTCAGAGGCCCATGATGCGCTCACCCTCGCCATCGGCCTCGCCACCGACGATGCCGTGCGCCACTATCTGATCGGGCGCAGGGCAAAATTGCGGGACGACTGATGCCGGCTATTTGAGGTGCAGCTTGACCTTGCCCGCTTCATAGGCGGTGCGGCAGTCGGTAGCGTCGTGCATGATGTCGTCTTCGATCAGCGTGGTCGTGGTCATTCCCGGACCGGTGAAGCGCAGGTCGTCGCACTCGCCATCCTTGGTGTAGCTGCCGCTGTCGTCGCCAAAATCGACGGTGCCGTCATCTGCCACGCCGCGCAGCGTCAGCTTTCCGGCGTCGAATGCCGCCTGGCAGTCGGTGGCGTCATGCAGCATGTCGTCGCTCAGCAGCGGCGTACCCGTCATTCCCGGGCCATCGAAGCGCGGGTCGTCGCATTCCCCGTCATGGGTATAGTTGCCGTTATCGTCTCCAAACGAGACCTTGGGGGCGGCAAAGGCGGGCGCGGCAAAAGCCGCACACAGCAGGACACTCACCAGAAAAGCTGACTTCATTCATTCCTCACAAGCCCGTTACCAGCTGATGCTCACCACTGCCTTTTGGCGGGATTGTGTCGGCGCTTGCTTCGACCTGCCAAGTTCACTTGCTCCCCTGCGCCCTTTCAGCTATAGCCCGCGCCATGAAGCGCTCGTCACCCCTGGAGGACGGGCGCGTATGCTGTTGTAGTGACGCATACACCAACCAAGTGGATATTTTCCATGGCTGAGACCAAAGTGCTCAAGGCACAGGCGCGTGAGGGAGTGGGCAAGGGGGCCGCTCGCGAAATGCGTCGTCAGGGACTCGTTCCCGCTGTTATCTATGGTGACAAGAAAGCCCCCGTCACCATCGCCCTCGCCTACAAGGATGCACACAAGTACATCTACGCCGGCGGCTTCCTCTCCCACATCATCGAGCTCGATGTGGACGGCACCAAGCACCGCGTGATTCCGCGCGACTACCAGCTTGATCCGGTCAAGGACTTCCCGATCCATGTGGACTTCCTCCGCGTTGGCAAGGGCACCAAGCTCAACGTCCAGGTGCATGTGAACTTCATCAACGAAGAAGCAAGCCCGGGCCTCAAGCGCGGCGGTACGCTGAACATCGTGCACCACACGCTCGACCTGACCGTGAGCGCCGACAATATCCCCGAGGAAGTGACCGTCGATCTGACTGGTCTGGACATCGGCGATACCGTCCACATCTCTTCGATCAAGCTGCCGTCCGGCGCTGTCGATCACAGCCACGAAGAAGACGTGACCATCGCCACCATCGTTGCTCCGTCGGCTCTCAAGTCGGCTGGCGATGAAGGCGAAGCCGAAGCAGCTGCCGAGCCCAAGGCCGAGTAATCGCCCTGCCTCGATTTCTGCTATGAGTTTGAGGCGGCCCCCGGGTCGCCTCTTTCGTTTCTGGAGTGCGTGAATGAAGCTGCTCGTGGGCCTGGGCAATCCGGGCGGACAATATGAGGGCAACCGCCACAATATCGGCTTCATGGCGCTCGATGCCATCGCCCGCGCCCATGGCATCACGCAGTTCCGCAGCAAGCATGGCGGCCTGTTGGCCGAGGGCTCCATAGGCGGCGAGAAGGTCATCCTGCTCAAGCCGCAGACCTTCATGAACCGCTCGGGCGACAGCGTGCAGCAGGTCGCCCAGTTCTATAAGCTGCCGCCATCCGACGTCATCGTGCTCTATGACGAACTCGACCTCGCCGCCGGCAAGGTGCGGGTCAAGATCGGCGGGGGCAATGGCGGCCATAATGGCCTGCGCTCCATCGATCCGCAGATCGGGCTCGACTACAAGCGCGTGCGCCTGGGCATCGGCCATCCGGGCAAGGAATTCGTGACCCACCACGTGCTGGGCGACTTCGCCAAGGCCGATCGCGACTGGGTCGAGCCGCTGCTCGACGCCGTCGGCAAGCATGCCGACATGCTGGTCAAGGGCGACGATAACGGCTTCATGAACAAGCTGGCGCTGGCCCTCAAGCCCGCCGACGAGCCCGAAGCCAAGCCGGCGCCCAAGGCGCAGAGCCATATCAGGCAGGCCCGCCCAACCAAGCCGCAGGTCGAGCTGCCCAAGACCGGCCCGATGGCCGAGATGCTAAGGAAACTCAAGGGAGAGTGAGATGGCCGAGGTCGTGTTCTTCCAGGCGCTGAGCCAGGATGGTTTCGTTACCGATGCCGATGGCTCGGCCGCCTGGCAGGGTCCCTATTTCATCCCCGAGCTTGGCTTCCACGATTTCATTGCGAAGGTCACGGCGGTCATCATCGCCCGCGGCACCTATGACAAGATCGCCGCCGGCGGCAAATGGCCCTATGGCGCCATCCCGGGCCTGGTGCCTTCGGAGACGCCATTGACCGATATCGGCGCACCCGTCACCGCAGTGGCGGACGATCCGGCAGCCATCGTCGCCGCGGCGCGGGCCAAGGGCGAGGGCACGGTATGGGTCCAGGGTGACACCGCGCTCGCCATGCGGCTGGTTGCGGCAGGTGTGGTCGACCGGCTCGAGCTGTTCGTGATGCCGGTGACGCTGGGCCACGGCACCGAGCACATCGACCGCGACCACCTCCCCGGCTTCGCGCTGGCCGGCAGCACCAACTACTCCAATGGCGTGACCAAGCTGGTCTATACGAAGAGCTGAGCCTCCTCAGATCGGCGGCTCGACGGTGATTGCTGCATCATAGGTGTATGTGCTGACGATCGTGCCGTTCGATCCCGATATGTTGGTCTGCGTCTCGGTGCGAATAGGCAGGCCAGTGCCCGAATCCACCAGAACATCGCTGTGGCTGATGATTCCGTTGCTGGTGATCTCGTAGCTGTAGGTCAGCACCTCGCGACCATCCGCGACACTGGCGCCCAGGCAGGTTTCGTCGCTGATATCACCCAGCCCGTCGGGATCGCCGGTGGCGGATTTGAGCGCGGCCACCGCACTCGCCGCCATCTCGGTCGGCATTTCCTGCCAAGAGCCATCCGTATTCATCCAGGCCTGCTCGCCAATGACTATCGTTTCGTGGCGCAGACCGCCGCTGGTGCCGGATGCGCGCATTGCTTCGCCGGGCACGATGTCCACGACGCTCTCCGAAACGGCGTCCTGCATCGTGATGACCGCCTCTATGTGATAGGGCCCGGAGGTGACCGCCCGAACCATCGCGGCGCGGATTTCCTCGCCGCAATCGGCAAGGGCCGGCGCAGTCAAGATCGGCAAGACGAAGGTCGCAAGCAGAAGCGGTTGACGCATGTTGGGCTCCCGAGGTTGGCGCCAAATGCATTTGCGCAACTGAACCGCCAATGAACGCGCATGGCTGCCCGGCGGCGCTCCGCTCGCATTGACAATGTGGCCAATCCGAACCAAGTGGAGGCCAACAGTTTCCGGAGCTTCCCCATGGGTTTCAAGATGGGCATTGTCGGCTTGCCCAATGTCGGCAAGTCGACCCTCTTCAACGCGCTGACCCGCACCGCCGCGGCGGCCGCGGCCAATTTCCCGTTCTGCACCATCGAGCCCAATGTGGGCGACGTGCCGGTGCCGGACGCACGCCTACAAAAGCTGGCCACCATCGGCAAATCGATCAACGTGCTGCCGGCGCGCATGAGCTTCGTGGATATTGCGGGCCTGGTGAAGGGTGCATCCAAGGGCGAAGGCCTGGGCAACCAGTTCCTGGCCAATATCCGCGAATGCGACGCCATTGCCTATGTGCTGCGCTGCTTTGAAGACGGCAACATCATCCACGTCGCCAACAAGGTCGATCCGCTGGCCGACGCCGAAGTGGTCGAGACCGAGTTGATGCTGGCCGATCTCGAAAGCCTCGAGAAGCGCCGTACCGGCGTCGAAAAGAAGGCCAAGGGCAACGACAAGGACGCCAAGCTGACGCTCGAGCTGATCGATCGCGCGCTGGTGCTGCTGCGCGAAGGCAAGTCCGCCCGCTTTGTCACCCGGTCCGCCGAAGAGGAAAAGGCGTTCCAGGAGCTGCAGCTCCTGACCTCCAAGCCCGTGCTCTATGTCTGCAATGTCGACGAGGCCTCGGCCGAAAACGGCAATGCCATGAGCAAGGCCGTCGCCGACTACGCCCATGCCAATGGCGCCGGCGTTGTCATCATCTCGGCCGAAATCGAAAGCCAGCTGGCCCAGTTGCCCGACGCCGAACAGTCCGAATACCTGGAATCGCTCGGCCTGCACGAGCCGGGCCTCAACCGCCTGATCCGCGAGGCCTATGACCTGCTGGGCCTGCAGACCTATTTCACCGTCGGCCCCAAGGAAACCCGCGCCTGGACCATCCACAAGGGCGACAAGGCCCCGGCGGCGGCTGGCGTCATCCACTCCGATTTCGAACGTGGCTTCATCCGCGCCCAGACCATCGGCTACGATGATTTCGTCACCCTGGGCGGTGAAGTCCCCGCCAAGGAAGCCGGCAAGGCCCGTGACGAAGGCAAGGAATATGTCGTCAAGGATGGCGACGTGATGCTGTTCAAGTTCAATACTTAGAGCCGTCCCGCAGGGAAAATCGCTCCAGTGGAGCGATTTCAGGCGAGAAGGCCCGAAGAGTTATGCTCGCAGGGCCCAGGCGAGCCACCTACGCGCCCATAGACCTGCCAGGGGGAGACCACCATGTCCACGATCGACGAAGCCGGGCTGGCGGCCAGCGCCCATCAGGTGCTGCGGGACGCGATCGACCCGCGCCTGCCTGGCCTCTATCGCGGCAAGGTGAGGGACAATTACGACCTGCCGGATGGGCGGCGTATCCTGGTGACCTCGGACCGCCTGTCCGCCTTCG
>CBFGMY010000223.1:0-6182 GCA_965650055.1 uncultured Devosia sp. | reverse complement strand
CCCCCGCCCTTGCTAACACCGGGACCCGTTTTCGACTCGGCGAGTACGACCTCATCTGCATCGATGGCAACGAGCGGACCATTAATAGGAAGCCTCCCCACGGCTACGTCCTCAAGCAGATGAGCTATCCATGGGCCAATGAAGAATTCACCTTCGAGGATCTCGAGCGCCTTCATAAGGACGGGCGCCTTGCGGTCACCGCCAATCACTACAGCTCGGTCAGCGCAGCACGTCGACTGGCGAACCCCAGCTCGGTGATCGCCGACCTTTCCCCGGAACGACAGGACACGTGGGCCGCGACCTTGCGCATGGTCGAGGACTTCTTGCGGAAGGAAGCGGAGGGTCGATACTCCCGCTCGGATGGTGACATGCGCCGTTTCGTCCGTGACCACGCGGCCCAACTTGCCGAAGAGGATCAGACCCGGGCTGGCACGGTCATCAATCTTGGCAAGGGTTACAGCCCAACAGCCCTTCGCAAGAAGATCGCCCGTTTCGAAGCCAACTACCATGACCCACTGGTGCTCGTGGACGGCTACGGGCGATCGGGCAACCGCGACAACCGCATCGTCGGCGCGGCGCGTGAACTCATGGAGGAGGTTGCCGCTGGATACGCGAGCAATCTGAAGCCGACTAAGGCTCTCCTCTACCGCAAGATGACCCGCTTGTTTGCGGAGCGGCTGCCCGGCACACCCGTGCCATCGCGGAACGCTTTTTCTCGTGCCGTCGACAAACTGGACCTCTTTCATGTGTTGGCGGCCCGCGAGGGCGAAGCAAAGGCCCATAAGCTCCTCTACGCCGTGCGGCAGAATCTCCTGGTGACACGCCCTCTCGAGCGCGTGGAAATGGACGAGTGTCTGATGCCCCTCCAAGCCATGCTGAAGGACGCCGGCCTTTGGGAAACCCTTCCTCGCGCAATTCAGGAAGGCGTGAAGGCAAGTCGTTGGTGGTATTCCAAAGCCATGGACGTGGCGACCAAGGTGGTGCTCGGGTTTGTCATTACTTCGTCTCCCACCACGGCCAGCGCCCTGGCGACCATCCGAATGATCCTCGAGGATAAGACTGAACTTGCCCAGGCGCTGATGTGCGAAACCTCATGGAGCATGTTCGGGCTTCCCGAGATGATCGTAACTGACAATGGAAAACCGTACCTTGCCGCAGGATTCCGGGAGGCCTGCCTCAACCTCGGCATCACCCATATGCTGACGCCCGCCGGGCTGCCGCAAGCGCGAGGTGGCGTGGAGCGCTCCTTCGGGACTGACCACGAAGAATTCTTCTCAAACTTCGGCGGTCGCACCTTCTGCAATATCCTGGCAAAGGGCGATTACGACTCTCTAGGAAACGTGTCGGCCGCCATCGAAGAGGTCGCTCGGCTGGCAGTCCGCTACTTTGTGGATATCTACCACAACAAGCCTCACGCCGGGCTCGGTGGCGAAACCCCTCTAAACGCCTGGAAAAAGGCCATGCAGCGCTTTGGCGTGATCCCTCCTCCGAACAAGGACCACATCCGCCACGTCCTCGGCACGCCGGCCCAGGCTCCAATTCGCAACGACGGCATCAAGGTATTTGGCCTCTTCTATCAGTCGCTCGAACTCCAGAATGCGCGGCGTCGAACAGGCAACAAGCAGGTTCTGGTTCGCGTCGACCCAACCGATATCGGTCATGTGTCGGTCAAGATCGACACGGGCTGGATCGTGGTTCCCTGTCGCACCAAAGGTTTCGACGGCAAACCCCTCTCGGCCTGGGAGGCGGCCCAGGCCAGCCTCCGCCGCCAGAACGCGTCGGTCGCCAAGCTGTCGGAGGACGTTGTTCATCGCGCCATGAAGGACATCGACGACGCCATAGACCGGTCCCGCGAGGCCGCGGGCATTCCGACGCCTCTCATGAGCCCTGAGCGTATGGTCGCCTTCGACAAAAAGCTTGCCCTGGGTTTCGGCATGACCCGTGCCGAGAACGGCCCAGCGACTATCGTACCGGCCGACGATGTGCCCCACAGCGTCAAAGAAGCCAGCGAGCCTGGCTTGACCGCCGTCAAACAAGACTTCTTCACCGAGTAAGACCCATGACCGCGAACAACCCCAACGTCACCACTAACTCCTTAGAGCGCATCCGCGCTCTAAGGTCCTCGTCCCGGAGCGATGTTTCCGCCCGGATGCTGCAAGTAAAGGCCGGCTATTTCGGTACCGCGAGCGACATGCAACTGCATCAGGAGTTGGACGACATGTTCGATGACTTCCTCCAGACCATAGACGCGGCAGCCGGCGTCAATGCCACTTCCGGTCATCTGGGGCGTCAGTCAGAGGGGTATGTTCTCCTTGGTGTTGGACAGTCCGGAACCCGCAAGACCAGCACTTTCCGCCGTGCCATTTTCAAGCGCGAAGAGTTTGCGGGGTATAGCGACACCCCCCATGAAAATATGAGTCCCCTGGTTTCGATCATCGCTCCATCACCCTGCACCCTCAAGCAACTGGGCATCGCGATCGCAACAGCCATGGGCTACACCCCGCGTCCGTCCATCGAAGAGAATGAGGTCTGGACTTTGGTCCGCCAGAACCTCGCCATCCGCGGCGTTCGCTTCATCCACATCGATGAGATGCAACACGTCATTCAGAACAAGAACGTCGCTGAAATCCCAAAAATCCAGAACACCCTCAAGCGTTTGCTGCAAACGCCAGAATGGCCTGTCTGGCTTATGCTGACGGGCCTGCCCGAGATCGGAAAGATTTTCGAGGCAGATGTGCAGGTCTGGCGGCGCGCCCGTTTTGTCAAGTTTGGGCAGTTGGAGTTCGCACGCGATGCCGACCTGTGCCGATCCATGATGCGCTTCTTTGCCGCCGACAAGGCCGGTCTCGACCCCTCCGCGGTCCTGACTGACGAAGTGATCCATCGCCTGATGCATGGATCCCTCTACCGGCTCGGCATCGCGATCGACTTCACCATCGACGCGATCCAGGAAGCTTTGCGAGCCAGCTCCCCCACCCTTGCGCCATCGCATTTCGCCGTGGCTTTTAGCAGGACGGGTGCCGACGACGCCAACAACGTGTTCCTGGTGTCCGGCGACTTCTTGTCAGTGAACGTCTCGAAGTTTTTCACCAACGGCCACGACGAGGAAGCCAGCGAAGCAGCGGCTGAGGTCCAACCAGTGTCGAGGAAAAAGTAGTGCGCCTCCATCACACCCTTACTCTGTCGCCACAGCCGGGCGAAACGCCAGCGAGCTACTGTTCGCGGGTCGCCCGCAAACATGGCCGTACGGCCCGCCAGTTCGCCGCGGACTGCGGCACCGATTTCCAGTCAATAGTTGACGGAGATTCCCTGGCTCTGGCGACGCTGTTTGAAACCTGTGGTGCCGATCAGGCCCACTTTGTTAGCTCAACCGTTCAGCGGGTCGGCGACCGTCTGTTTTCAATCGGTAACGAACAGCTTACGCGTGACACCATGAAGCGCGCCGAACTTCGCGCATGTCCCGAATGCCTCGCCGAAGATCAACGCGGCCCCGATGGCGTACTGGCGCCATACATGCGGGCCGAATGGCTGGTTGAAGCTGTCCGAGTTTGTCCACGTCACGATCGGCGCCTGGAGCCCCTCGCCACAGATTCACAACAGGAAGTACATGATTTCGCTTGGCACCTTCAGAGGAGGGAGAACGCGCCAGCTTCGGTAGCTGTGCCAGAGAGCCGGGCATCGGGTGGGTTGATCGCGTATGTCATGGATCGTCTCGCCGGGCGTGCCGCTCCGCAATGGCCGGACCAAATGCCGCTTTACGCTGCTATCAAATCGGCTGAGATCGTCGGCGCCGCAATCAACCACGGCATCCACGCGAGCTGGAATTCGCTCTCGGACGATGATTGGCATGTAGCCGGGATTGCGGGTTACGAGGTCTTGTCGGGCGGGCCCGATGTCATTCGCGACTACCTTGAACGGGTTCAACGGGCCCACGCGGCAAGCCAGTCCTCATGGGGCGCCAAGGTCATCTTCGGCAAGCTCTATGAATTTCTGAGCCATCACAATCAGGATGTGGCCTACGACTCGCTGCGCACTCTGCTGCGCTCTCACATTCTGGCAACGTTCGCCATTCCTCCTGGCGAGGTGGTGCTGGGATACAGGCTGGATCGGCGGCACCTCCATTCGATCCACTCCGCCTCCCGTGAAACCGGCCTTCACCCAAAGCCCCTAAGGCGGAAGCTGCTCGCCCTTGGCGTCATCGACACGCTGGCCGACCACTTGAGCGATCACCGGGTGGTCTTTGAGGCAGAGAGAGCGATCGACGTATTAGGGCTGCTTGGCTCAGCCATGTCGCAGAAAGGCGCAGGCGACTATCTCAATATTCCCCGGCCGCATGATCGCACCGTTCTGGCGCTACCATTCATCACCCCGGTCCAAGTCCCCTCACCTCGCGGCGGACACCGCCTTGCCTTTCCGCAGCAGGCGCTGGATGAGTTGATGACAAAACTCGTCGCTAGGGTATCGCAGGAGCAGGCCGACGGCGGTGAATACGTGTGGCTTGGCCAAGCGTCCAAGCAGTGCGTCAGGCCGCTGCTCGACATTCTCACGCTGCTGTTCGATGGCAAACTAATGCAGATCAGGTTGGATCCGCTTGAGCGGGGCTTTAAGGCGATCCTGGTCAACCTCGATGAGGTTCGCGGGCACCTGCATGCAAAGCGCACATCGCTGAGCCTGCGTGACGTCGAACATCGGCTCAAGGCGAGCACCCAAGTCGTAAAAGCTTTGGTTGATCGGGGGTACCTCCCCTCCATGCTTGAGGTCAACCCGATCAGCAACCTGCCTTCGAGAGTGGTGCTGCCCGAGGATATCGATGCTTTCATGAAGACCTATGTGTCGCTAATGGGGCTCGCCCGAGAGCGAGGCCTACATTTTAGGGCGCTCAAATCTCAATTGGATATGGCTGGTATCGTTCCAGCATTTGAACCTGAGGCGGTACCGGCAACCTTTTATCTGCGAGCCCGCCTCGACCCTGGCGGTGACTGAGTGGCTCTATCAACGAATTAGGCCGATGGCTGCCGACTGCTTCGCGCCCCATGTCGGCCGTTAACGTGACCCGAGATGCTTCCCGAAAGCGGACCACGTCGGATGCCAACCCAAGGCAGTTCGTCGAAACGCTGATGGCTCGCTTCTCCTCCAGCAGCGCGAGCGTTTCTGACGGCAACGCCTGGAAAGCCAGCACTGTGGGTGCCGGCGAAGCCGACGGCTTTAGTGGCATGTCCGAGCGAAATCGTAGGATGATACTAACCGCAGACCGTGCATCTCAGCCGTCCCGCCATGTGCTCCCGGCCAGCATAGAAATCGAAGCTCCACCCAAGGTGAAATGCTAGCAGCTCGAGCTGTAGCTGCGCGTCATGCGAGCAGACATAATAGTGGCTGCAGAAGGCCAGGATGGTCCGACCTGTTTCCCGGTCCTCGCCTTGCAGTGGCGCCCGAAAACCGGGCGCCACTTTCGACTTAGAAATCCATGCCGGCTCCGGCCGGCAGGGCGGGAGCTGCTTCCTTTTTCGGCTTCTCTGCCACCAGCGCCTCTGTGGTAATCAGGAGGGCAGCTACGGATGCCGCGTCCTGCAGGGCAGTGCGCACCACCTTCGCCGGATCGATGACGCCGTTGGCGACCATGTCCTGATATTTGCCGATCGCAGCGTTGTAGCCCCAGGTGTACTCATCTTTTTCCAGGAGCTTGCCGACGATTACGGAGCCATCGTCGCCAGCGTTCTGCGCGATCTGCTTGGCGGGAACTTGGATGGCGCGGCGAACGATGTCGACGCCCGCCTTCTGGTCGGCATTGATGGGCGCCAGCTTGTCGAGCGCCTTGAGGGCGCGGAGCAAGGCAACACCGCCGCCGGGAAGAATGCCTTCCTCCACCGCCGCCCGGGTGGCGTGCAGGGCGTCGTCGACACGGTCCTTCTTTTCTTTGACCTCGACTTCTGTCGCACCACCGACACGGATCACGGCGACGCCGCCAGCAAGTTTGGCTAGCCGCTCCTGGAGCTTCTCGCGATCGTAGTCGGACGTGGTTTCCTCGATCTGCTGACGAATTTGGGCGACACGTCCGTCGATATCGGATCGGGCCCCAGCACCATCGACGATCGTGGTGTTTTCCTTCTCGATCACGACCTTCTTGGCCGTCCCCAGCATATTCAGCGTGACGTTTTCGAGCTTGATGCCAACTTCTTCAGAAA
>CBFGMY010000222.1:0-6182 GCA_965650055.1 uncultured Devosia sp. | reverse complement strand
ACGGCCGGCATAGGCGATGATCACCTGGTCATTGCCCAAGGCCTGGGCGAAATCATGGGCCGCCTGGCCCTGCCGCCGCTCGGGTGGCTCGAGCCCGGCCGCCAGGCGCATGCCGCGGCTGAGCCAGGGCCCGGGATCGGCCACTTCGGGCCACACATCCTCATTGAGCCCGGCCAGGATCAACAGGTCCGGATTCATCAGCCGCGCTTCGAGCTGGCCCCAGATGGCAATGTCCTGCCGCCGGTCCTCGCTGGTGCGCACGGAAAAGCCGGTCATCAGCGCCGCCAGCACGGTTTCAAGGCTGCGCGGCGGGAAATGGTGACCCTGGCCATCAAGCGCCGACATCTGCTCGCCCCAGCCGGTCAGTTCGCGCCCGCCCGCCAGGTCGGCTTCATCGGTCACACTGTCCAGCGTGGCGCAGATGGCCCGGGCCAGGTCGCTCGCGGCGATCCGCGGCTGAGCCAGCAGGTCATGCAGCGGCTGCAGCGCCGTGGCGAGTCGATCCAGCAGATCCTCGATATCGGCGACATGCCGCTCGCGCAGGCTGCGCGCCGGGTATTTGGTATAGCCCGAGACATTGTCGGCCAGCAGCTTGCGCAGCCCGTCCAGCCCCGGCGCCGCGCGCTGGCCGCGCAGCAGGCCCAGCTCGATATCGTCGGCCAGGTGCCCCACCTTCCAGCGCTCGAGCCCGAAGCTGACAGCGCGATTGCGCAGCAGCGCAATGATATCGACCGCGGCGCAGCCACCGGCGGCCACGGCCAACAACTGCCGCGCCAGCCGACCGGCGGCCGATTGGAACAGCGGCGTACCGGCGGCGTCGTCGACCACAATGTCGAAGCGCCGCAATTCGGCAGCGATGCGGCGCGCCAGGTTCCGGTCCGGCGTGACAATGCCCACCGTGCGGTCCTGCACCAGGCTGGCCCGCGCCGCGATGGCGATGGCCCGCGCTTCCTCGTCCTCGTTGCGCGCTTCGAGGATGGCAAGGCCCTGCGTGGCGGTGCCGAGCGCCATGTCGAGCTCCTGCGCCCGCAATTGCGGCCAGCGCGCCGTGTCGTCGGGCAGGGCCATCGCGGTGAGCACCAGCCGCGTGCGGCTGTCATCGCTGTCGCTGGCCAGCTCGGTCACGTCGCTCACCGCCGCATCGAGCCGCCGCAGCAGGCGGGCCAGGCCATATTGCGGATGGCCATGCGGCGCATTGTCGGTGGCCAACAGCGCCTCATGCTGGGCCGGCGTCAGGCTGCAATCGAGCCCGGGCAGCACGATCGCGCCGCGCGGCAAGCCGTTGATGGCCTTGAGCAGGCGCGCGGTGGCGGGAATGGAGCCGGTCGAGCCGGCAACGATCACCGGGCGTTCGCCGAATGTCTCTGCCGCCAGGCTTGCCTGTCGGTCGAGCCGCTGTCCGCGCAGGCGGCTGGCATCCGCCTTGCCGATCTCGCGCAGCTTTTCGGGCCAATAGGTGAGGGCGATATCGAGGAATTTGAGCGTCTGCTGCCAGTATTCTCCGAGATCGGCCTCGATATTGGGCGCAATGGCGCGCAGGTCCGCATCGCTGCGCTCCTCGGTGACCAGGTCGTCGATCAGCTCGCCCAGCGAGCCGGCCATGGCGAGGATTTCGGCGGCCGTGGGTGGGCTCGAAAACGCCCGTCGTCCATCCGGGCTGCCGGCCCAGCCGGCCACCAGGTCCGACAGGCCCAGCCGGCGTTCGAGGCTTGAGGCTTGCGGTGGCGGAGGCGGCGTTTCGCTGACCAGGAACGGCTCTTCGCCATCGACATTGCCGCCCAGCGTCCGCAGGTCGGGCAACAGGCCGACGCCGCGCTGGGCCAGTTGGTCGGCCAGCGCCAGCCGGGCGCGACCGGTCGGCAGGATGATGGTGACATCGCTGAGCCAGAACGGCCCCGAGCGGTCCCAGCCGGCCAGCAGCGTCCCGTCCAGGATGCGGTCGGCCAGGGTGGCGAGGAAGGGAGCATGCGGCGCGATGGAAAACAGCGTCATGGCGCGAGCCGCTGCTCTGCCCCGGCGAGCCTTCGCTCTGCCTCCGCCAGCGCCTGGGGGTCGCCGACATGGAACCAGGGCGCGTCGAGCACCACGCCATGCAGCGTCTCGCGCTCCAGCGCCGCCTCGAACAGCGCATTGAGTGAAAAGGCGCCGTCAGGCGTGCCGTCGAACAGGTTTTTGCCCATAAGCGCCACCCCGCCATAGATTACCGGCGCACCATAGTCGCGCGTCACCTCGCCCTGCGGCGACAGGCAGAAATCATGGCTGCGGCCAAAGCCGGTGGCGTTACGCGGATGCACACAGAGCAGCACGATGTCGTCAGGCTTGCCATAACGGGCCATCATGCGGGCGATCGGCGCATCGCTGCCCGCAGGCCAGAACGCGTCGGTATTCATCACCAGGATGGGGTCGGAATGCAGCATCGGCAGCGCCCGCTTCACCCCGCCGCCCGTGCCCAGCAGTTCATCCTCGCGGCTGACCTTCAGCAGGCCGCCGAAATGGGCCAGCAGTTGGTCGGCGCGGTAATGCGCATTGGCGACGAAGCGCTTGGCGCCCTCGGCCCGCGCATTGCCCATGATGCGCTCGATCAGCGGCACGCCGGCTACCGGCACCAGCGGCTTGGGCAGCGTCTCGGTGATCGGCCGCAGCCGCGTGCCCAGGCCGGCAGCCAGCAGCATCACATCGGGGAATCGGGTGGGGTCGCTCATGGGGGGATAAGACGGGCGGATGCAGGCGATGTCCAGAGTGGGACTGCTCTCTGAAACCTCAGTCGACACCCTCCCCCTTGCGGGGAGGGATCAAGGGTGGGGGACGTTTGGCCCCGATATCGGGGCTCTCACCCCCCACCCAAGTTCCGCTACGGCCTTTGGCCTAGCTGCACTACCCTCCCCGCGAGGGGGAGGGTGACCCCGGTGGCTGATCAGCGAAGCCGCCCAATCGCCTTCTTCATCCGCCCGACAAACCGCTCCACCTGCCCGCCATCCGCCGTCTCGGCGGCATGAAACGACAGCATATGGAATTTTGCCTGCGGCGCGCAGGCGAAAACCAGCCCGGTCTTCAGCACGCGCTTGACCGGCTGGCGCATCACGATCGTATCGATCCACCAGGGCGAACCGAGCGTCGTAACCACGAGGACGGATTTGAGTCCCGTCAGCAGCGGCTTGATCGGCGTGCCGTGCTCGAAGGCGAATTTCGGCGACCAGACGCGGTCGAACCAGCCCTTGAGAATGGCAGGAAATGAGAACCACCAGGTGGGGAAGACCAGCACCAGCGTGTCGGCGGCGGCGAGGCGCTGCTGCAGCGCAACGATGTCTGGCCCCGGCTCGGGCGTCGCGTAGTGCCGCCGCCGCTCGGCCTCGGTCAGTGCCGGCTGGAACGCCTCGGCATAGAGGTCGAGTATGTCGACCGTGGCGCCGCGGGCGCGCAGCGCCTCGATGGCCTCACGCGCCAGATGCGCACAGAGGCTGTCCGACAGCGGATGGGCGAGAACGAGAAGGGCCCGCATGCAATCTCCGAAAACAAAAAACCGCCGCACCCGAGGGCGCGGCGGCGAGAGTGGCCTGGAGGCGTGGCCAAGGTCAATTATCGTTGCTGCGGCGGCGGTATTCGCTGCCCAGATACATCAGCACCAGCGAGAACACGACGCCAATGCCCACCTGGGTCCAATCCACCCGGCCCAGGAGGTCGGTGGTATAGGCCAGGGCACTGAACGGCTGCGAGCCGGTGAACCAGGCGTCGATATAACCATCCTCGATCAGCGGGAACGTGGCGCGGTAGCTCAGATATTTCCAGGTGTGGGTGGTGAAGGGATGAAGGCCTCCCAGCGTCACCCATTCCAGCGTGGCCGCAATGGCCGGCAGGACCAGCGACACCGGAATGGCCCAGCGACCCATGGCGGTGGCCAGCCCGCCCACCAGCGCCATATAGGGCAGATACCAGATGAGGCCGACGGCAAAGGTCACCAGGATTGCCAGGGCGACCTGCAGGTAGATCATGGCAATACCACCCAGCGCGGCAACCGTGCCGGTGCCGCTGATCAGCATGGTGGTGATCGCGACGCCATAGAGCAGCACGCCGCTGAGCAGGGCGACGGCATAGACAGTGCCGGGCAGGATTGTGATGGCAGCCACCAGCTTGCTGAGCAGCACCTTGAAGTCGCTGGCCGGCATGGACTTCCAGAACAGCATGGCATTGTTGCGCTTGTCGGCGGCAAAGCCATCGGCCGCATAGAAGAACAGGGTGGCCATCAGGTAGAAGGACCAGCCGACGCCGAAGCCCAGAAAGCCCATTTCATAGATGCGCAGGGGCGCCACGGTCAGCATGGCGCCGGAGAATTTGGCGTCAACGCGGCCGACGGTGAAGGCCAGCACGGCCGCCCCGAACAGCACGACCACCAGCAGCAGAGGCCCGATCAGGAATGCCCCGCGATGCTCGATCAGCTCGCGGTGGACCAGGGCGATGAAAGCCTTCATCGGGCGCTCTCCGGGTTGGCTGTGGGCCGCTGCATCAGCGCGACGAACAGGTCACTGAGCGTCGGCGTCGCCAGCCGGCCGAAGGGTTCGAGCAGGTTGCGGTCGACACCGTCAAAGATCATCACGGTCTGGCCGAAGCGGGTTTCCTCATAGACCGGGTTGTAGGCCCGGGCAGCGGTCTGGGCCGCGGGATCGTTGACGACCAATTGCGTGAACTTGTCGTTCACCGTCTCCATCTGCATGTGCAGGATCAATTCACCATCACGGATGAACATGATGTCGGAGAGCATGAACTCGATCTCATCCACCTGATGGGTGGTGATGAGCAAAGTGCGCTCCTCGGTCATGTAGTCTTCGAGCAGGCGCCGGTAGAAGCGCTTGCGATAGGTGATGTCGAGGCCCAGCGTCGGCTCGTCGAGCACCAGCAGCTTGGCGTCGATCGCCATCACCACCGCCAGGTGCAACTGGGCGACCATGCCTTTGCTGAGGTGCTTGACCTTCATCTCGGGCTTGATGTCGGTGCCCTCGAGGAAGCTGCGCGCCTTGTCCTGGCTGAAATTGGGATGGATGTTGGAGAGCAGCGCGAACAGCTCGCGGACCCGCAGGAAGCGCGGCAGGCTCGCCACGTCGGAGATGAAGGCGACGTTCTCCATCAGCTTGGCGCGCCTGGCGAAAGGGTCTTCGCCCAGGACGCGGATGGTGCCTTCGCAATTGGTCAGGCCCAGCATGGCGTTGAGCGTTGTCGTCTTGCCGGCGCCATTATGGCCGATCAGGCCATAGATACGGCCGGGCGGAATGTCGAAATCGAGTCCATGCAGGACTTCCTTGCGGCCAAATTTCTTGCGCAGGCCACGGGCGGAAACGATCGGTTCAATGGTTTCCGGCTGGCTGGCGAGGGAAAGCTCATTCATGGGTCGGCCCCTTGATATCGGTTGTATTGGCAATCAGGGTATTGAGGTCGAGGTCGAGCGCCTTGATCTGCGCGGCGATGCGCGGCCAGTCCTCTTTCAGAAATTTCTCGCGCTCATGCGCCAGCAGTTCGGTTCGCGCCCCGGCTTTGACGAACATCCCAAGTCCCCTTCGTTTTTCCACCACGCCGACATCGACCAGCGCTTCGAACGCCTTGGTCACCGTCAGCGGGTTGACCGACAGATCCGCCGCGATGGTGCGGACCGAGGGAAGTGCATCGCCCTCCCCCACCGCGCCGCGCAGGATCATCTCGGTAAGCCGCTGCCGAATCTGGACGAAGATCGGCTGGCTGCTGTGAAAGTCATCCATGTGTTGTGCCTATCTAGTGTGCTAGATGTGTAGCACACTAAAACAATGAGTCAAGCGGGTTCGTTGCGGCGGTGATTTGAGTCGGACCTTCAAATCCCCCTTGCCCGACATCCGCAGTCGCACTACCAATGCCATACCAATTGGAGACCACTGATGAGCCAGCACCCATTCAAGATCGAAATCTGCGTCGAGGGCATCGATGGCCTGGTGGCGGCGCAGACGGCGGGGGCCGATCGGGTGGAACTGTGTGCGAGCCTGCTCGAGGGCGGCTTGACCCCGAGCCTGGGGGTGGTGCGCGAGGCGTTGCGGGTGGCGACCATCCCGTTCCACGTCATCATCCGCCCGCGCGGCGGGGACTTCCTCTATTCCGAACTCGAATTCGCCACCATGCTCGATGACGTCAAGGCCATGCGCGATCTCGGCGTGGCCGGCGTCGTC
>CBFGMY010000221.1:0-6304 GCA_965650055.1 uncultured Devosia sp. | reverse complement strand
GCTCCAGCAGCAGGAACAGGAAGGCGAGGACGGCGAAGAACACGCCCGAGACATAGAACCAGCCCATGGAGATCTCCATGACGGCGCTGAGCGTGCCCCAGTTGATCAGGGTCTGCTGCCAGGCGCCCTGGAACATCAGCCAGCACAGGTAGAGCATCAGCACGTGCGCGAGGCCCATGCCGTCGGGCTCAACTGGAGCTTTACCCCGGTCATCGACATCAACGCCGCCTGGCGCAGCGCCATTGTCGGCACCCGCTCCTATGGCAGCGACATGGACAAGGTCGAGCGCCACGCGCTGGCCCAGATCGCGGCCTTCCAGGCCAATGGCGTCGCTGCCACCGTCAAGCACTGGCCCGGCGAGGGCTATGACGATCGCGACCAGCATCTGGTGACCACGGTCAATCCGCTCTCCATGCCGGAATGGGAAGCCAGCTTCGGCCGGCTCTACCGCAAGGCCATCGCCTCGGGCGTCCTGAGCATCATGTCCGCCCATATCGCCTTGCCCGCCTTCGTGCGCGCCATCGATCCCGATGCCGGCGCCGAGGCCTACCGGCCGGCCTCGCTCAGCGAGCTGCTGAACCAGGATCTGCTGCGCCGCGAACTGGGCTTCAATGGCCTCATCGTCTCCGATGCCACCCCGATGGCCGGCATGGGCGATTGGGGTCCGCGCGACGAGGTGCTGCCCGAGGTCATCATCTCAGGCTGCGACGTGATCCTGTTCTCCGACGATCCCAATGGTGACCTGATGCGGCTGGTCAAGGCCGTCGCCGATGGCCGGCTGAGCCAGGATCGGGTCGACGATGCGGTGACGCGCGTCCTGGCACTGAAGGCCGCGCTGGGCCTGCACAAGGCCGACCGGCCCGAACCCAATCTCGATGCCGCGCGCAACGTCGTGGGCACCGAGGAAAACCGGCTGATCGCCCAGGGCGTCACGGCGCGGGTGCCGACGCTGGTCAAGGACATCAAGAACCTGCTGCCGCTCTCCCCGGCCAAGACCAAGCGCGTGCTGGTCTATTCGGGCGGCGTGATCCTGCCCTTCGTGCCCCATCCGCTGCCGCTCAGCCTGCCGAAACGGCTGGAAGAGGAAGGCTTCGAGGTCACCGTCTATGAGGCCGGCATGGAGGTCAGCCCGCGCAATTTCGACCTGGTGCTCTATCTCTTCGCCGAGGAAACCGTGCTCACCCGCAGTCGCATCTTCCTCGACTGGACCAAGCTGACCGGCTCGGTGTTCGGCGCCATGCACCGGCTCTGGCACGACACCCCGACGCTGATGGTGTCGTTCGGTTACCCCTATTACCTCTACGACGCCCCGCGCGTACCCGCCTATGTCAACGTCTATGGCTCGAGCGAAAGCCTGCAGGCCGCCGCCCTCGAATGCCTCATGGGCCGTCAGGCCTTCGCCGGCCAAAGCCCGGTCGACCCCTTCGTGGGCAGCGAGCAGGGGAAATATTGAGGGGCTCCAGGGGATACTGTGTGGCTCCCGTCACCCCACCCTCAATCCCTCCCCATCAAGGGGAGGGAGGCGCCAGCTCCGATGCCGGTGTTCATCGTCTCCCTCCCCCTTGTGGGGAGGGATCAAGGGTGGGGGTGAGTCAGGAACACCGAGCTTGGGGCCTTCGGGAACGCATCCACCAAACTCAATCCGGCGGCGTCCCATTCCGCGCCAGCACGTCACCCGCCAGATACAGCGACCCGCAGATCAGCACGCGGGCATTGGGCACCTCGGCTGCGGCCTTGAGCGCGCTGATCACCGAACGCATCGGCCGGGCCTCAAAGCCCGCCTTGCGCGCCTCAGCGGCAATATAGGCGGCCTTGTGCGCATTGGCCTCGCCAGGAATGCCCAGCGTCAGCACCTGGCTGGCCATGCCGGCGAACGGCGCCAGCACGGCCGCGGGCGCCCTGGTATTCATCAGACCCATGATCAGCACCAGCGGCGCCGGGCGGGCCTTGTCGAGGTCGCGCAGCGCCGTCGCCACCGCCGCCGCGCCATGCGCATTGTGGATGCCGTCGAGCCAGAGCTCGGCGCCCGGTCCCAGCAGGTTGCGCAGCGGTCCGGTCTGCAGCGGCGTCATGCGGGCCGGCCAGGTCACCTGGCGCAGCCCGCGGGCGAACGCCTGCTCGTCGACCGGCAGGCCGAAATGCCGCGCCGCCGCGATGGCCAAAGCCGCATTGTCGAATTGGTGGGCGCCCAAGAGGGCCGGGGGCGGCAGGTCGAGCAGCCCGTCTTCGTCCTGGTAGACCAGCCTGCCATCCTGCTGCGCGCCGTGGAAGTCCTCGCCCTGCCAGAGTGGGCCAATGCCCAGCCGGCGCGCCGCACGGTCCAGCACCGCCCGGCCTTCATCCTGCTGGATGCCGATGACCGCCTTGCTGCCGCGCTTGAAAATGCCGGCCTTTTCCCCGGCAATCTTGGCGATCGTATTGCCGAGAAACGCCTGGTGGTCGAGATCGACCGGGGTGATGATCACGCCCAGCGGCTGGCGCACGACATTGGTCGTGTCATAGGTGCCGCCCATGCCGGTTTCGAGCAGCAGGTAATCGGCCTCGGTCTCCGCGAACAGCATGAAGGCGGCGGCGGTGGTGATCTCGAAAAAGGTCATCGGCTTATGGGCGTTGACCGTCTCGACCCGCTCCAGCGCGGCATTGAGCCGCCGCGTCTCGACCAGCTTCCCCGCCAGCCTTATGCGTTCGTTGAAATGCACCAGGTGCGGCGAGTTATAGACATGCACGCGCTTGCCGGACGCCTCTAGAAAGGCGCGCAGATAGGCGATGGTCGAGCCCTTGGCATTGGTGCCGGCGACATGGATCACCGGGGGCAGACGCTCATGCGGGTTACCCAGCGCCGCCAGCAGCGGCAGGATGCGGTCGAGGCTGAGATCGATCAGCTTGGGATGCAGCGCCGACAGGCGCTTGAGAATGGCATCGGTGCGGGACATGGAGACTCGGGGCCGCTGGTCAAGGCCGATGAGTTAGCGCCGAACGCGATCGGGCTCAATGGGGACGATAGAGCTCTCGAAGGATCAGTCGTCTCCCTCCCCCTTGTGGGGAGGGATCAAGGGTGGGGGTGGGCCACAAACGCAGGACTCGTGGAGAGATACCCCCACCCGGCTCGATTACGGACTTAGCAAACGCTAAGTCCTATCTCGCTTCCCTCCCTACAAGGGGGAGGGTAACCGACTGATGATCTTGTGACGCCTAGAACTCGGCCCAGTCCTTGTCCACGGCGGCATTGCCACGGCGCAGATAGCTGCCGGCGACCGCCTTGAGCTTGTCCTGCATGCCGCGAATGCCACCGGCGGCCGGTGCTGGCGCCGGGGCGGCAGCGCGGGACGGAGCCTTGCGGGTCGCCGTCTCGTCGATGGTGAAGACGTCGACGATATGGTCGAGCTCGGTGGCCTGGGCCTCGGTCTGCTCGATGGCGGCATTGGTCTCTTCGACCAGCGCGGCATTGTGCTGGGTCATCTCGTCCATGGTGCGGACGGCGATATTGACTTCGTCGATGGCGCTGGCCTGGCTGCGGCTATCGCGCGAGATGGCTTCCAGCGCCGCGGTATTGTCGCGGATGGAGCCGAGCATGCCCGACAGCTTGGCGGCGGCATCGGCCACCAGGCGCGAACCACCCTTGACCTCGTTGGCGCTCTGCTCGATCAGCACCTTGACGTCAGCCGAAGCGCTGGCGGCGGATTGCGCCAGGCGCCGCACTTCCACGGCCACCACGGCAAAGCCCTTGCCGGCGTCGCCCGCGCGAGCCGCTTCCACCGACGCGTTCAGCGCCAGCAGGTTGGTCTGGAAGGCGATATCGTCGATCAGCCCGATAATATTGGAAATCTTGCCCGATGAGGCCGTGATGCGGTCCATGGCGTCGGTGGCCTGGGTCATGACGCGGCCGCCCTCTTCGGCGGTCTCGGAAACCGCCTTGGCCTGCTTGCTGGCCGCCTCGGCCTTGGCCGCATTCTGCAGCACGGTGGCCGCGAGCTGCTCCATGGTCGCCGAGGTCTCCTCGATCGTCGCGGCCTGGCGCGTCGTGCGTTCGGAGAGGTCATTGGCGCCCGACAGGATTTCGCCCGTGGCGGTCTTCAGTGCGCTCGAGGTCTGGCGCAGCTGGCCGACGATCTCGCCGAGCTTCTCGGCCACCGCATTGGTGTCGTTCTTGAGCCGGGCAAACGCGCCCTCATAATCGCCCCGCACCCGGCGGGTGAGGTTGGTATCGGCCAGGGCCGACAGCACTTCGCCGGTCTCGCCCAGGCCGCGATCGACCGTCTCGACCAGCGAATTGACCGAGCGGGCGAGCGTATTGAGCTCGGCATCGGCGAATTCGGCCTCGACGCGCTTGGTGAAATCGCCGGCAATGGCGGCATCGACCACATCGCCAAAGGCGCGCTGCAGGCTTTCCATCATGCGGGCGCGCTCGGCCTGGTTGGCCAGCACCTGCGCGGCTTCCGCCTCGGTCATCTGTGCCACCTTCTGGCCGTTCTCGCGGAACACTTCCACGGCGCGGGCCATGGCGCCCAGCTCGTCGGTGCGGCCGGCGCCGCGCACTTCGACTTCGAGGTCGCCCTTGGCCAGGGCATCCATGGTGTCGGTGAGGCGGGTAATGGGCTTGGTAATGGTGCGCGAGAACAACAGGCCCAGCGCGGCGACGACGGCCAACAGGCCCGCGCCGATACCCAGCATCATGTTGCGCATGTTGGCGACGGGGGCCAGCACCTCGTCGGTCGCCATCACGGCGACGGCCGCCCAGGGCTGGCCGCGCGTTGCGATGGGCGCGGCGGCGACCAGCATGTCGGTGGCGCGATAGGCGCTGGTCTCGCCATTATTGGCCCTGCCGGCCAGGGCCGCGTCGAGCACGGGGCCGGCAAACGGGGTCAGCATGGCGTCATTGGCTTCCGTGAAGGTGGAATCGCTGCGCAGCAGGCCATCGGGGCCGACCACCAGCACTTCGCCGGTTTCGCCCAGCCCGGTGCGATCGCCGATGACGGCGTCGAGCCGTTCGGAGGGCAGCTGGATAGCCAGCACGCCGACCTTGCGGCCCTGCGCGTTGAACACGGGTTTGGCAAAAAAGCTCGCCGGCAGGCCGCCGGCCGCCTGGTAGGGCGCGAAATCGGCGAACACCAGGTCATCGGGGTTCTCGATGGCCGCAGCCTGCTGGAACACCTGGCCCAGGCTCGAGGCGGCCAGCGGCCCGCCCTCGGCAAAGCTGGTGCCGAAATCCTCGGCCTTGTTGACCGAATAGACCATGAAGCCCTTGAGGTCGAACAGGTACAGGTCGCGATAGCCGCGGGCCGCGATCTGGCGGCGGAAAATGGGGTGGAACCGGGTATGGGTCACGTCATAGGTGCCGGTGGTGCCCAGCGTTTCGAGCGCAGCCAGATTGTCCTTGTTGGGATTGTCGTCGACGAACAGCTTGCGCACCTCGGCGGTCGGATCGACCTTGAAGGTCAGCCAGGCGCCACCGAAATCGCGCAGCGCCTGCACGCTGGCTTCCGAGCGCGAGGTAGCGACCAGGTCGTCTTCCACCGATTTGAGATAGGTCGAAACGGCCGCGGCCCGCTCGCTGGCGAGCGTCGTGAGATTGGTTTCCGCCGAGGTGCGCAGCGCCTGGCTGCCGATCAGGTAACTGGCCGTTCCCACCCCGAGACTGACCAGCAGGGCTGATCCGAGCAGGGCCAGCGGCAGCTTGCGGGCGATCGGCATGGAGAACTTGAACATCGGACTCACCTGAGCGGAATGGCGGCCGAAATGCTCCGGCCGTCCCAAATTTCCGCAAACTCTAGCGAGTCGTCCTTAAGTGCGGGTAAAGGCCCTACTCGGCATGCGCGGCGCTGACCGGGGGCAGGTCGCCGTCATCGCCTTCGGCCGCCACTGCCGCGTCGCGCAGGCTGGTGCGGGCCACCGTGGGGGCCGTGCTGGTCAGGGCGCCCGAGGCTTCCACCTTGGTCAGGATCGCCGACAGCGAGCCGATGGTCGAGCGCAGGTTGTGGCGATGCACCACCATGTCGACCATGCCATGCTCATAGAGATATTCCGAGCGCTGGAAGCCCTTGGGCAGCTTCTCGCGGATGGTCTGCTCGATGACGCGGGCGCCGGCAAAGCCGATCTGCGCTCCGGGCTCGGCCAGGTGCACATCGCCCAGCATGGCATAGGAGGCCGTGACGCCGCCCGTGGTGGGATTGGTCAGCACCACGAAGAACGGCAGGCCGGCTTCGCGCAGGCGCAGTACGGCGACGGTGGTGCGCGGCATCTGCATCAGGCTCAGCACGCCCTCCTGCATGCGCGCGCCGCCCGACGCACAGACGACGATCAGCGG
>CBFGMY010000220.1:0-6320 GCA_965650055.1 uncultured Devosia sp. | reverse complement strand
AGGTCCATCATGGCCTGGGCGAAATCCCCGGCCCTGGATGGCACCGCGGCCTGCAATGCCGCGCGCAGCTCGTCCTTGGCTTCGCGCACCGGCACCGGCAGCGCGTAGTAGCGCGCCAATACCCGGTCGAGATTGCCATCGAGCACGGCAATGGGCTCGTCAAAGCAGATCGCGGCTATCGCAGCGCTGGTATAGGCGCCGACCCCCGGCAGGGTCTGCAGGCCTGCCGAGGTCTGCGGGAACACGCCGCCATGCTCGTTCACCACTGCCTGGGCGCAGGCATGAAGGTTGCGCGCCCGCGCATAATAGCCCAGGCCCGCCCATTCCTTGAGCACGCTGTCGAGCGGCGCGGCGGCGAGGTCAGCCACGCTGGGCCAGAGACTGGTGAAACGCAGGAAGTAGTTCTTCACCGCCGCCACCGTGGTCTGCTGCAGCATCACCTCGCTCAGCCAGATCCGGTAGGGGTCCGGCCGG
This sequence comes from uncultured Devosia sp., assembly GCA_965650055.1. GTDB lineage: Bacteria > Pseudomonadota > Alphaproteobacteria > Rhizobiales > Devosiaceae > Devosia. Next base: position 5,846 of record CBFGMY010000220.1, on the reverse strand, counting down.
ATGCCGTGCGCCCGATCAACGGGCGACACGCGCCAGGGCAGATCCCGCGCATGCCGGTCATACCAGGCCAGCACGGCCGGGGCATCGATGGGAGCGGGATGGGCGACGTGCATGCATAGGGAGATAGCCGCTCGTCCTCGAGGCCTCAAGGGGGAAGTCCCATTCAGCGGGCGCGACCCCACCCCACCCTCGGTCCCTCCCCATCGAGGGGAGGGAGGCGCCAGCTCGACGGCCAGTGTTCATCGTCTCCCTCCCCCTTGTGGGGGATCAAGGGTGGGGGTGGCCACGCGCGGGGAGCTTTCAGGAGGTAACTGTCCCCTTGTCGGCGGGGCCAGCATGCGAGTACTCCATCTCCATGGCCAAGGAAGATCCACCCGAACCGAAACGCCGCAATCGGACGATGAACATTGCCGATGTGCTCAGCGGTGCGCTCGATCCGGTGCTCAAGAAGCGTGGCTTTGCCAGCCGGGACATCATCACCCACTGGTCGGTGATGGCTCCCAAGCCCTATGACACCGTCGCCATGCCCGACAAGCTGACCTGGCCGCGTGGCGAGCGCAGCGCCGAGGGCGCTACGCTGATGCTGCGCTGCATCCCCGGGCATGCGCTGGCCATCGCCCATGAGGGCCCCAAGATCGCCGCCGCCATCAACCGCTATTTCGGTTTTCTCCTGGTCGGTGCTGTCAGATTGTCGGCTGAGCCGTTCACCCCCGGTTCAGGGCAGAAGGCGCAAAACCCCGTGCAACCGAGCCAGAGCGTTATCGCGAAGGTCGGGGCCCAGGTGGCCGAAGTGGCAGATGATGATCTGAGGGAAGCGTTGCGGACACTTGGTCACGCGCTATCCAGCAGATCGGGGCGGAAATAGCTCGCCATTGCATGCGACAATGCAACCGCACTGTTCACGCCGGGTTGATGAATGTGCCCACTTGCCCACACATTTGCCCCGTGTAGTGTCCCCCACATCAAAACAGGAGCGTTAGCTGTGAACTTTACCCGCCGTGACACCCTTATCCTGGCCGCTGCCGCATCGGCTCTGAGCCTTTGCGGGGTCGCCACCGCCAGCGCTGCCGAAGGCGACACGGTCGATATTGCCAAGCTGATGGCGCCTGCCGGTGATGTTGCGGACCATGTCCAGGGCAGCGAAACCGCGCCCGTCACCGTCATCGAATATGCATCGCCCACCTGCCCGCACTGCGCGGCCTTCTCCAACGACGTGCTGCCCGCCTTCGTCGACGCCTATGTCGATACCGGCAAGGTCAAGTTCATCACCCGCCCCTTCGTGCGCAACGTGCTCGATGCCGCCGTGTTCATGCTGGCCGAGGCCTCTGGCCCGACCAACTATCACAACGTGCTGTCGACCTATTTCAAGACCCAGAACACCTGGGCAACCTCGCAGACGCCGCGCGACGCCATTCTCGAAATCGCCAAGCAGCTGGGCTTTACCCAGGAAACTTTCGACGCTGCATTGACGAATCAGGCCCTGTTCACCGGGATGGAAGCCTTGCGCGAACAGGCGCTCAGTGAATTTGGTCTCTCAGGCACCCCGACATTCTATGTCAACGGCAAGACGCTTACTGGTGACAAGACGCTCGAGCAGCTCGCCGCTGAGATCGACCCGCTGGTGCCTGCCGACTTCGTGGCAACCGATGGCGCAGCCGCTCCGGCCGCTGCTGCTCCGGCGGCAACCGACGCCATGGCGCCCGATGCCGCAACGCCGGCCGAGCCTGCTGCGACGCCCGTCACCCCTGCGCAGTAACCTGCCTTTCGGCAGCGCCGCCCCGGTGGCGCTGCCATGAAATTCTCCCGCCTCAAGCTTCATGGCTTCAAGTCGTTCAGCGACGAAACCACGCTGGTCATGGAGCCGGGGCTGACCGGCATTGTCGGGCCCAATGGCTGCGGCAAGTCGAACCTGGTCGAGGCCATGCGCTGGGTGATGGGCGAAAGCTCGTACAAGGCGATGCGCGCCTCGGGCATGGACGACGTGATCTTCTCGGGCTCGGGCAACCGCCCGGCCCGCAATTCCGCCGAAGTCACGCTCATCCTCGATAATTCCGACCGCACCGCCCCCGCCGCGCTCAACACGGCTGACGTGCTCGAAGTCACCCGCCGCATCGAACGCGAGGCCGGCTCGGTCTATCGCGTCAACGGCAAGGAAGTGCGCGCCCGCGACGTGCAACTGCTGTTCGCCGATGCCTCGACCGGCGCCCATTCGCCCGCCATGGTGCGCCAGGGCCAGATCGGCGAGCTGATCGCCGCCAAGCCCACCGCACGCCGCGCCTTGCTCGAAGAGGCCGCCGGCATTTCGGGACTCCATTCGCGCCGCCACGAGGCCGAACTGCGCCTGCGCGCCGCCGAGGCCAATCTCGAACGCGTCGATGACATAATCGCCCAGGTCGAAACCCAGCTCGAAACCCTCAAGCGCCAGGCGCGCCTCGCCACGCGCTACCGCTCGCTCTCGGGCGACATCCGCCGCGCCGAGGCAACGCTGTTTCACATCCGCTGGGTCGCTGCCCGCTTCGCCGAGAAGGAAACCGAAGCGCAGCATGCGGTCCTGATCCGCGAATTGGCCGATTCGACCCATCTCGAGCTGCAGGCGCAGAACAAGCTGGCGGCTGCCGAAGCGGCCCTGCAACCGCTGCGCGACCGCGAAGCGGTGACCGGCGCGGTACTGCAGCGCTATACGATCCTCTCCGAACAGCTTGCCGAGGAGGCGCGCCGCGCCGACCAGCGCCGGGCCGAGCTGGAGGATCGCATCCGCCAGCTCGCCGCCGATGGCGTGCGCGAGCGCGAACTGGTGAGCGAAGCCGAAGCCACGCTTGCCGCCTATGCCGAGGAACAGGCGCGCCTTGCTGCCCAGGGCGAGGCAGCGCAGGCCGATTTCGACCAAGCCCGCGCCGAGGCCGACACGGCGCGCCTAGCCGTGGCTGAAACCGAAAGCGAGGCCCGCGCCGCATCGGACGCGCTGGCGCAAGTGCGAGCCCGACGGGCGCAGGCCCTGCGCTCCTCGCAGGACGCCGCCACGCGCATCCAGCGGCTGACCAGCCAGGTCGCCGAAGTGGAGCGCGAGGCGCAAACTGTCGCCGCCAGCCTCGATGCCGACGAGACCCTTACACTCAAGCGCGCCGCGCTGGTCGCGACGCAGGCGCGCACTGCTGAAGCCGAGCAGTTGGCCACAACAGCCGAGGAAGCAACTGCCGCCGCGCAGGGCAAGCTCGACGCCGCCCGCCCCCGCCTCGCCGAGATCGAGGCCGCGCTCAATCGCCTGGAGGCAGAAGCCGCCACACTGGGCAAGATGCTCAATGTCGGCGCCAGCCTGTGGCCCGCTATTGTCGATCAGCTCAAGGTTGCGCCCGGCTACGAGACGGCGCTGGGCGCCGCATTGGGCGACGATCTCGAAGCCAGTTCTGATGCCGGCGCGCCGATGCATTGGTCGGTGCCCGTCGATCACACCGATGACGCAGCCCTGCCCCAAGCCGCCGAACCTCTGAGCCGCTACGTCACCGGCAGCGCGCTGCTCAAGCGTCGGCTCGACCAGATCGGGCTCATCGACGCCGCCGATGGCCCCAGCCTGATGCATGCGCTCAAGCCCGGCCAACGCCTCGTCACACTGGACGGCGCGCTGTGGCGCTGGGATGGCTTTGTTTCCGCCGCCGATGCGCCGAGCCCTGCCGCGCAACGCCTCGCGCAGCGCAATCGCCTGGCCGATCTTGATGAAGAGATCGCGCGCAGCAAGGGCGAGCGCAATGCGTGGAAGCGTGATGTCGACGCGCTAACCTCTGACCTCGATGTGGCCCGACAAGACGAGCGCGCCCGACGCGAGGCCTGGCGTGCGGCGCAACACGCCATCGGCGCCGCCCAGTCGGAGGTCGACAAGGCGCAGCGCGCCATCGGCGATCTCACCACCCGTCAATCGGCGCTTGAGGAAGCGCGGATACGCCTTGCCTCCAGCCTCAGTGAGGCCGAGGCCATCCGGGCCGATGCCGAGCAGGCGCTGATCGAAGCGGGCAGCGAGGATGAAGCCGCGCGAGTGGCAGAGGCCCGCCAGTCGGTACTGTCAGCAGCGCGGGAGCGGGCCGACCAGGCGCGGCTCAAGCTTGGCAGCTTCGAGACCGCCGCTCGCATGCGCGAAAGCCGCCTCACCCAGCTCGAGCGCGACACCCAAAGCTGGCAACGCCGCCGCGATGGTGCCCTCGGCCAGCTTTCGACCCTCGACCAGCGTAGCGCCGAAGTGAGCCTACAATTGGTCACCGTCACCGAAACCCCGGATGGCTTTGCCGCGCGCCGTGCCCAGCTTGAAGACCAGATCGAGGTCGCCAAGGCCGAGCACAGAACCGCGGGCGACAATCTCAATGTCGCCCAGACGGGCTATCGCGAGGCCGACAAGGCGCTCAAGGCCGCCAATGAGCTGCTGGGCAATGCCCGGATCGAACTCACCCGCATCGAGGAGCGTATCAAGGGTTTCATAGCCCAGCGCCAGCAGATCGAGCGTCAGATCGAGGAGACGCTCGATATTCCGGCGAGCAAGACGCTCGAGGCCTCCGGCATCCGCGCCGGGGACGCGTTGCCCTCGGAGGTGGCCACCGAACAGAAGGTCGATCGCCTCAAGGCCGAACGCGAGCGGCTGGGTGGAGTGAACCTGTCGGCGGAAAAGGAAGCCGTCGAGGTCCAGGAAAAGCTTGATCTGATGGTCAAGGACAAGAATGACCTGATCGAGGCCATCGCCAAGCTGCGCACCGGCATCCAGTCGCTCAACCGTGAGGGTCGCGCTCGCCTCAACGAGGCCTTCGTCAAGGTCAACGCGCATTTCCAGGAACTGTTCACCAGCCTGTTTGGGGGCGGCACGGCGGAACTCAGCTTCGTCGAAAGCGATGATCCGCTCGAGGCCGGGCTCGAAATCATCGCCCGTCCGCCCGGCAAGAAGCCGCAGACCATGACCTTGCTCTCGGGTGGCGAGCAGGCGCTGACCGCCATGAGCCTGATCTTTGCGGTCTTCCTCACCAATCCGGCGCCGATCTGCGTCCTCGACGAAGTCGATGCCCCGCTCGACGACGCCAATGTCGAGCGCTTCTGCAACTTGCTCGACAGCATGCGGCAGCGCACCAATACGCGCTTCATGGTCATCACCCACAATCCCATCACCATGAGCCGGGTCGATCGACTGTTTGGCGTGACGATGGCCGAACGTGGCGTGAGCCAGCTCGTGTCGGTGGATTTGACGACGGCCGAGAGCTTCCGCGAGGCGAGCTGAGGCCGGTTGTCTAGGCCCGAACCGGCGTGGAGCGGGGGCGAGCGGCGCGGATAACCCACTCGGCCACCGCCAGGTTGATCAGCCAGGCGCCAAGCATCATCACGTCGATTGTCGCCTGATCGGGGCGCCCGAAGATGAGGAAGTATGGCAGTTGGGTCAGGGCCTGCGTACCGGCGCCAAGGCCGACGGCGTAAGCGCGGATCATGGCCCGCCGTGCGTGGCAATATCCCGCCGTCGGGCTGCCACATACCCTTGCACCAGCCACAAGGCCATCGCCGATCCAAGCACCAGGCGGGTCCAGAACAGCAGGGGGCCTTGAAGCGCCGCCAGCGGATAGAACAAGGTCATCCACAGCCCGCTGAGGGCAACCGTCAAGCCGGCCAGGATCAGCACTCGCCCGGCTCGGCGATGCCAGGTCGGGAATCGGCGGCGAAAGGACGGCGTGAGCTGCAGGGCGCCGAGCAACGCGTAGATGCAGGCGCCGGCGATATGCAGCAGCACCGGCAACGGCGCGTCGAAGAAGCGGATGTTTTCCGGCGTGATCGCCGCGCCGGTCACCAGCGTGTAGATCCGCACAAGCCCGGCAATGCCCGGTATC
>CBFGMY010000219.1:0-6331 GCA_965650055.1 uncultured Devosia sp. | reverse complement strand
CGCATCCCCGTCGTCGCCGACGACTATGCCGATCCGGCTTTGGGCACCGGCGCGGTCAAGATCACCCCGGCGCATGATTTCAACGACTTCGAGGTCGGCGTCCGCAACAACCTCGAGCAGATCAACGTCTTCACGACCAGTGGATCGATCATCTCGGCCGATTTCATCCCCGCCGCCTATCGCGGCATGGATCGCTTCGTCGCGCGCAAGGCCATCGTCGCCGACCTGACGGCTTTGGCCGAAGAGAACCCCACTCGTGGCCTCGATCACATCGAGGACAAGAAGATCATGGTCCCCCATGACGAGAAGAGTAAGCTCGTCGTCATCGAGCCCTTCCTGACGGACCAATGGTGGGTCAAGGCCGACGTGCTGGCCCAGCCGGCCATGGCCGCCGTGCGCGAGGGCCGCACCAAGTTCGTGCCCCAGCAATACGAAAACACCTATTTCGCCTGGCTCGAAAACATCAAGCCCTGGTGCATTTCCCGCCAGCTCTGGTGGGGCCACCAGATTCCGGCCTGGTACGGCCCGGACAACGAGGCCTTCGTCGCCTATGACGAGGCCGAGGCCCAGGCACTTGCCACCGCGCACTACGGCAAGCCCGTCGCCCTCAAGCGCGACGAAGACGTGCTCGACACCTGGTTCTCGTCCGCCCTCTGGCCGTTCTCGACCCTGGGCTGGCCGGACGACACTGCCGAACTCCGCCGCTACTACCCGACCGACGTTTTGGTCACTGGCTTCGACATCATTTTCTTCTGGGTTGCCAGAATGATGATGATGGGTCTTGAATTCCTGGATGAAGAGCCGTTCCACACGGTCTACATGCATGCTCTGGTCCGCGACGAGAAGGGCCAGAAGATGAGCAAGACCAAGGGCAACGTCATCGACCCCCTCGAGCTCATCGATCAATATGGCGCCGACGCCACCCGCTTCACCCTGGCTGCCATGGCCGCGCAGGGCCGCGATCTGAAGCTCTCGCTTCAGCGCGTCGAGGGCTATCGCAACTTCGTCACCAAGATCTGGAATGCCGCCCGCTTCCTCGAAATGAACGAGTGCCGGCGTGTCGAGGGTTATGACCCCAAGGCCAACAAGCTGCCGCTCAATCGCTGGATCGTCGGCGCCACGGCGCGCGGCGCTGCCGCCGTTACCCAGGGCATTGTCGACTACAAGTTCAACGAAGCCGCCAATAGCGCCTACGATTTCGTCTGGGGCACCTTCTGCGACTGGTATGTCGAATTCGCCAAGCCCGTTTTCATGGGCGAGGACGAGGCGGCCAAGGCCGAGACCCGCGCCACGGCAGCCTGGGCGCTCGACCAGATCCTGGCCATCCTCCACCCCTTCATGCCCTTCGTCACCGAGGAGCTATGGGCCGAGACCGGCAAGTTCGGCGCCCCGCGCCAGAACCTGCTGATCCTTACCGATTGGCCCGATCTGGCCGGCCTCGAAGATGCCGCTGCCGATGCCGAGCTGACCTGGTTGATCGACGTGATTACCAATGTTCGCTCCGTCCGCTCGGAGATGAACGTGCCGGCCGGCGCCAAGCTGCAGATGGTCGTGGTCGGGGCAGGGGAGGACACACTCCGTCGCCTCGTCGCCGGCACCTCGCTGATCACCCGCCTGGCGCGCCTCGAGGAAATCTCGCCGCAATCGACCGTGCCGGGCGAATCCGCCCAGTTCGTCGTCGGCGAAGCCACCTGGGCCCTGCCGCTGGCCGGTTTCATCGACATCGCGGCCGAGAAATCTCGCCTCGAAAAGGAAGTCGGCAAGCTCGACGCCGAAGTCAGCCAGATCGACAAGAAGCTCGGCAACGAGCAGTTCGTCGCCAAGGCGCCCGAGGAAGTCATCGAGGAGCAGAAGGCCCGTCGTGAAGCCGCCATCGAACGGCGTCATCACATCACCGAAGCGCTCAAGCGTTTGAGTTGATTGCAGTAGACCTCATGGTGAGCTTGTCGAACCACGAGGTCGTGCCACCAATCTCGCCACGACCTCGTCCTTCGACAAGCTCAGGATGAGGTCTACTGAGGGTCTGAAGACCATGGACGACATCATCCCGCGCGAACCGCCCGCCCGCCACATCGCCAATGGCATGGTCGGTGTTGGCGCGGTGCTGGTCTTCGACGGCAAGGGCGGTGTCGTCAGGCACGAGCCATCCGCCGAGGAACCCAAGGTTCCCGTGCGTGGTTTCAAGCTGATCGCGGGCAATTCCCGGTCACCCGAATTCAAGGTCTGGCTCAAGCAGGAGCTGGGCGAGTTCAACGCCGATCTGCTGACGGTTCCCAGCGCCCGCTCGCGCTGCACGGTCATCGAGGATCGCGCCATGGTCGTCATGCGCGTCGCCCGGCCCGGGGCCGAGCCGCATGATATCGGCCGGCAGCTGCTGACCCTCTGGATCGAGAAGGGCCGCGTCATCATCGCGTCCGAGCTCAATATTCTCGATTTCCTCGGCCTCAACAAATGGGTGGCTTCGCACCATGCGCCGGTTACCCCCGCCGATCTGGTGGCGCGCCTGGGGCTGCGCGCTGCCGACCGTCTCGAACCGCTCGTCGAAATGCTGGGTGACCGGCTCGACGACATCGAAGAGGCCCTGATCGTCCAGAACAACACCAAGGCCAATAGTCGCCTGGCCGAACTGCGCCGCAACCTCATCAGTTTCCGCCGCATCGTCTGGCCGCAGCGCGATGTGCTCAACACGCTCGAAATCGAAGACCTCAGCCACTTCACCGCGCGCGACCGCCTGCGCCTGCGGGAAGCGTCAGCCCGTTCGGCCCGCCTCGGCGACGAATTGCAGGCCCTGTCCGAGCGCGCCGTGCTGGTGCACGAGCAGATCATCGATGCGCGTGCCGAGCAGATGAACCGCACCATGCTGATCCTGGCCGCGGTCACCGTGGTCTTCATGCCGCTGACGCTGCTCACCGGCGCCCTGGGCATGAACGTCGCCGGCATTCCCTTTTCCGACAACCCGCATGCCTTCTGGGCCGTCTGCGCCGCCCTGTTCGTCCTCTCGCTCGGCATCATCTGGTGGATGCGCGGCCGCCGCTGGCTCTAGCGGCGGCCGCTTTGTTCTAGATGCTGGCCGACACCCGATGCAGCCCGGCATAGAGCCCGTCGGCCACCATCAGTTGGTCATGCGTGCCCTCCTCGCCAATGCCATCAGGCGTCAGCACCAGGATGCGATCGGCGTGACGCACCGTCGAAAGCCGGTGAGCGATGACGATGGTCGTGCGCCCCTGCGCAAGGCTCAGCAGCGCCTGCTGCACCGCCCGTTCGCTCTCATTGTCCAGCGCGCTGGTCGCCTCGTCGAAGATCAGCACGGCCGGGTTCTTGAGAAACGCCCGGGCGATGGTCAGCCGCTGCTTCTGCCCGCCCGACAGCTTCACCCCGCGCTGGCCGATGTCGGACTTGTACCCCTGCGGCAAGGCGGTGATGAAGTCATGCGCATTGGCGGCCCTGGCCGCTTCAACGACCTGTTCATCGGTAGCGTCCGGGCGGCCATAGCGCAGGTTTTCCTCCACCGTGCCGCTGAACAGATAGAGATCCTGCTGCACCACGCCCACACTGCGACGAAGCGAGGCCAGCGAGACGTCCCGCACATCCTTGCCATCGATGGTGATGGCGCCGCCCTCAACATCGTAGAAGCGCGGGATCAGGGCACAGAGGGTGCTCTTGCCGACGCCGGACGATCCCACCAGCGCGATGAACTCGCCCCGCTTGATGTCCAGCGAGAGCCGGTTGAACACCGGTTCCTGTCCCTCGCCATAGCTGAAGCTCACATCTCGGAAGTTGATGGCGCCGGCGACCTCGCCGATATCGTCAGCATCCGGCCGGTCGGCAATGTCCGGCTCCTCCTCCAGCAGTTCCATGGCGCGCACGAAGCCGGTCGCGCCCTCCTGCCAGAGGCGGATGAAGTTATCGAGCCGTCGCACCGGGTCCACCAGCACGCCCACGCAGAGCAGGAAGGTCAGCATTTCGGCCACGGTCAGTTCGGCATGGAGAATCCGGATTGCGCCGGCCACGATCACCATGATCGTCACCAGTTGCGCAAAGCCGTCCATCCCGACCCACAGCAGCGCTTCGCTGCGATAGCCCTCCCGACGGCTCTCGAAGAAGTTCCGGTTCTCCACCTCGAAGCGGCGCAGTTCCTCCGCCTCATTGGCAAACGACTGCACCACCCGCACGCCGCCCAGCGCGTCCTCCACCCGCTCGTTGACGGCGGCGATACGCTCCTTGCTGGTCTTGAGCGCCACATTCATCCGCCGGTTGAAATGGCGCGCATAGAGCACCGCGAAGGGCACCAGCAGCGCGATCAGTCCCGCCAGCACCGGGTCGATGATGGTGAGAACCGTCATCGCCCCGCCAAACTTGAGCAGGCCGATGGCGATGTCCTCGGGGCCGTGGTGGAACAGTTCGCCCAGCCACAGCGAGTCGTTGCTGATGCGGCTCATCAGCTGGCCGATGCGCTGCCGGTCATAAAAGCCGAATGACAGCTTCTGGCAGTGCTCGAACAGTTCCTTGCGCACATCCGCCTCGATGCGCGCGCCCATGACGTGACCCTGGTAGTCGACGAAAAACGTCGCCAGCGACTGGACGAGGAACACACCCAGCATGATCCCGCCCATGGTCAGGATCTGCGTGACCGCGTCGTCGCTCTGGGCCAGTTCCGGCAGACGGGCGGTGATATAGCTGGCGCAGAGCGGCAGGGCGATTGCCCCGGCGGCCACCAGCACGGCGCAGGCCAGGTCCGCCAGCAGCAGCGGGATATAGGGGCGATAATAGGCAACGAACTTTCGTGCGCGGGTCATTGCCCGGGCCGAGTTCGTATTGCGGCTGTCGGTCAGCCGGGCGAGGAGTTTGAAAACGAGCGGGCTACGGCTTGCGCTTTGCGGCCCTGGTTTGGAAGGTTGCGAGTGCATGAACGATCATGTCCTGTTGAAGATGTGCTCCTTTCGTCAGGGACAGGGTTTTCATTGGTCGCTCCTCGGTTGGTCGTTGGTGGGAGTATGCCCATCGGGCTGCCCGGCGCAACCTTGGGGGAGAGACAGGGTCCGCGATGAGCGCGGTGCGGCGAAGTCTGTGACGATTCCGCAACAACGTCCGTGAATCGATTTCGCCACCCCTTGCAGCAACCATTTGGCGATGTTTGTCGCCACAATCTCACCCTAAACGAGACGGCATAGGCATCTGGGGGCGGATGGCCTGTGAGCACCGTGGCAAGGCCGCGCGCTCGCACGTCTATCTCCCTCGACTGCTGAGCCGAAGGCCTCGTCCACGCCCCGCAAGGGCGCGCGATTGTGGCCTTGGACGGTGAAACGACGACGTGCCTGCATCATTGCCGTCAAGGCAATACCTCCCGAGCGCCACGAGCCCGGCTGAATGCGGTCACAAACGGAGTTTACCGAATTCTTAACGTCCGCTTTCCCGGTCAACGTACTTGGGACAAGCTGATGGAAACCGGAGCGCGGCAATTGCGGCCGGCGCACCGTAGCGGAATCGGACTGGCCGGTTCCAGAACAGGTTTGCCCGCCCGTCCGGCTGGCCCAAAGGAGCAAGATGCGGACCATTAGGGACCATTCCCTGATTTCCGTCACAACCGCAGCCTTCCTCGCCCTGGCGGCGTCGATCCTGCCTGTGCACGCCCAGACTGCCGCCGATGCGGCGCTGAACATGGCCAATATGCTTGATGGAGCAGGTGGTGGTGTGTCCGGCGACGATCTGCTCGCGGCGCTGGAAGATGCTGCCGATGCCGGCCAGCCCATGGCCATGTGGCAGCTCGGCACGATGTATGAGAACGGCGAGGGTGTGGACCGCGACCCGGTCAAGGCCTTCGGCTATTTCGCGCAGATCGCCAATCAGCACGCCGACGCCGCACCCAAGGGTGTCGAGGCCGATATCGTGGCCCAGTCCTTCGTCAAGGTCGGTGATTACTACAAGGAAGGTCTCCCCGACGCCGGTATCCCGGCCGACGCCGAGCGTTCCCACGCGTTGCTGCTCCATGCCGCCACCTATTTCGGCGATGCCGATGCGCAATATCGCGTCGGCCTGCTCTATACCCAGGAAGACGAGATGGGCGTGAACCCGCTGCAAAGCGCGCGCTGGTTCTCGCTGGCCGCCCGCAAGGGGCATTGCCCCGCCCAGGCCCATCTTGGCGATATGCTGTTCAACGGCGTCGAGGGCCTCGAAGCCCAGCCCGTCGAGGGCTTGATGTGGCTTGCCATCGCCCATGAGCGTTGCGCCGGCACCGGCGATGCGGCCTGGGGCGACGAACTGCTCAACCGCGCACAGTCCCTCGCCACACCCGAGGAAATCGAAAAGCTGTTTGGCAAGGATATTGCCCGTT
>CBFGMY010000218.1:0-6352 GCA_965650055.1 uncultured Devosia sp. | reverse complement strand
GACCAGGCCTATTCAGCCGCCGATATCGACTGGATCAAGGCCGGAGTCAGCCGGGAACAATGGGATCGCCTGCTGCAGGAGCGGGACTGGATCGCCGGATATGGCGCGGCCCGCGCCGCCATCGATGATCTGGATGCACGGTTAGGTCATGGCGGCCTGCGCCTGCTGGTCGAGAGGCTCGCGGCTGGCGAAGACTTCGAAACTGCGCTGGCGCAGCTGCTGGCTACATGAAGCTCATCGGGTCGATATCGACCTGCACACGCAGATTGCCCGTCACCTTTTCGGCCTGGCCTAGCCAGAACCGGACATAGCCGCTGAGATCGAAGTCCTTGCCCGACTGCGCCAGCAGCCGCACGCGGTGGCGGCCGCGCACCATGGCGACGGGCGCATCGGCCGGACCGAAGAGCTTCACCCCGTCGGCCATCGGGGCGGCCGAGAGGAGCTTTTTGGCAAAACCCATCGCCACCTCGTGCTCATTGGCCGAAACGATGAGCGCCGCCAACCGGCCGAAGGGCGGCAGGCCACCGGCTTCGCGGGCCATCAACTCATGCGCATAGAAGGCTTCGCGATCCCCCGTCACCATGGCCCGCATCACCGGATGATCGGGGTGATAGGTCTGCAGGAACGCCTTGCCGGTCTTGGAGGCGCGCCCGGCGCGCCCGGCCACCTGGGTCAGGATCTGGAAGGTCTTCTCAGCAGCACGCGGATCGCCATGCGCGAGGCCCAGATCAGCATCGAGCACGCCGACGACGGAGAGCTTTTCGAAATGGTGCCCCTTGGAGACGAGCTGGGTGCCGATGATGAGGTCGAACTCGCCCCGCTCGATCTCGGCAAAACGCTCGCGCAATTGCGCATTGCTGCCCATGTCCGAGGAAAGAATGACCCGCCGCGCATCCGGGAAGCGCGCCGCCGCTTCTTCGGCCACGCGCTCGATGCCGGGGCCGACGGCGGTGAGGCTTTCGGTGTCGCCACAGGCGCCGCAGACCTTGGGCGTGCGCACCTCGTGCCCGCAATGGTGGCACATCAGCACGCCACGGAAGCGGTGCTCGACCATCCAGGCCGAGCAATCGGGGCACTGATATTGATGGCCGCAGGAGCGGCAGAGCGTCAGCGGGGCATAGCCGCGCCGGTTGAGGAACAGAAGCGCCTGCTCGCCCCGGTCGAGCGCCGAGAACACTTCGCGCGCCAGAAGCGGGGCGATCCACTGGCCCTTCTCGGGGCCATCTACGCGCATGTCGATGGCGGTGATGTTGGGCATGGCTGCCTCGGCGAAGCGCGAGGTCAGCAGCACATGCGCATAGCGCCCGACATTGGCATTGTTGCGCGTTTCTACCGACGGCGTCGCCGAGGAGAGGATGACGCGGGCATTGGCCAGGTGAGCGCGCACCACCGCCATGTCACGGGCATGGTAGGTAATGCCATCGGACTGCTTATAGGCGCCGTCATGCTCTTCATCGAGCACCAGCATGCCCAGTTCGCGGAAGGGCAGGAACAGCGCCGAGCGCGCGCCGACAACCGCTCGTACCGTGCCATCGAGCACGCCGCGCCACACCCGGGCGCGCTGCGCCGGCGTCATGTCCGAATGCCACTCGGCCGGTCGTGTACCAAAGCGCCTGGTGAAGCGGGCAATGAAGGTATTGGTGAGCGCAATCTCGGGCAGCAGGATCAGCGCCTGCCGACCGGCCCGCAGCGTATCGGCCACCGCCTCGAAGAACACTTCGGTCTTGCCGCCACCGGTCACACCATCGAGCAGGGCGACGCCGAACTGGTGCGGATCGAGCGCCGTGATCTCGGAGAGCGCCTTCTGCTGATCGGGCGACAGCGTCGCGATGGCGCCATCGGGATCGGGCGGCAGCACGACCGGCGGAGGCGGCATTTCGAGCCGTTCCACCGCCCCTGCCCGCTCCAGCCCCTCGATGACCGAGGGCGAAACGCCGGTGGCGCCGATCAGCGCCGCCTTGGGCCAGGCCATGTCATCCATCAGCGTATCCAGCACCCGCAGCCGCGCCGGGGTCAGCTTTTCCGGCTCGTGGCCGGTCCGGCGGAAAGCAGTGACCGCCTTTGGCGTATCCAGCGCCTCGGTGGACCGCAGCACGGCCCGCAGGACCTGGCCCGGCGTCGCCAGCGTATAGCGCGCCACCCAGTCGACCAGCTTGAGCAGTTCCTCGCTGAGCGGGGGAATATCGTAGGCCTGGGCGATATCGCGCAGCCGGTTATGCGCCACCATATCCTTGGGTGGACCCCAGACCACGCCGAGCGTCAGCCGCGGGCCCAGCGGCACGGCCACGATCGAGCCCCGCACCACCGCCATGCCCGGCGGAATGCGGTAGCTGTAGGGGCCTTCGACGGCCACCCCCACCATGACGGCAACGATATCTGGACGGTCTTCCATTTGTGCCCGTTCTGTTCGCATCGGAACATAGGGAGCGCAAGTGATTCTGCCAAAGGCGGCGACTGCTGACAGCCCCTGTCAGCGGGCACGCGCAGAGTGTTTCTCCAAGCACAGGAGGACACCATGACCCAGATGATCGATCATTCGCCCACCAGCCGTTCGCTCCTTGATCTGGTGGAACGCGCCAGCCTGTTCGGGCTGTTGCAGCAGGCCCTCGAGCATCAGAAGCGCCCGCAGGAACTGCCGGGCCGGCTCTATGCCGACCTGGGACTGGCGCCCAGCCAGCAACCCAATTTCGGGCCGCATTCCCGCTAGAACGACCCCTTGAGACCCGCCGTGACTTCGGCGCTCCGCAGGGCGGCAGTCGCCGCGTTCGCGACCCCGCCGGTCTGTGCCCCGGTCGCGATATTGTAGTATCGCGTGTCGCCCCGCTGCTCGAAGATGTGGTCGTAGCGCGCGGCCAAGACGAACTCCGCATTGCGCCCGAGATCGAAACCGACATCGACGCCCGCCGTGAAGGTGGGCGCAATATAGAGGCTGTCGACGAAGCGCAGGTTGCGCAGCCAGTGATCGTCGGTGGCGACCGAGAGGAAGGTGACGCCACCGCGCAACAGCCCGCCGACGCGGAAATTGCCGTAATCCTCTTCCCCATCGAAGCCGAGGAACAGTTCGGGCAATTGCTGGCGATAGGTGACGCCCGGCACGCCGTCGGCAAAATTACCGGTCGTGTCGCGGAAACCGAGGCCGGAATAGACATAGCTGCCGCCATAGGCAGTCCATTTCACATCGGTATATTTGAAGCCGCCATGCACCCGGATCACGGCCGTGTCGTCATTGACCAGGTCATAGCCGAGCGCCGCGGCGCCGGTGAAATAGTGGTCGAGCCGGGTATCGGGGTGCTGGCTGCGGTGTGACCAGTTGGCGAACGTGTCGTCGCCGCGGAGCCAGTCATAGTCTTCCATGTAACTACTGCCGAAGCCGGCCGTGCTGCCTTCGACACTGGCGCTCAGACCACCGCCGAAATCGACGGCAATGCTGCCGCGCAGGACCGGCGTCTTGGTCTGCCAGATCAGGTGGCTGACGGTGTAGTTGCCGTTGACCACCTTCTCGTCGCCCTGCAGGTACATCGCGCCGATGCCGGCCTGGATCCGCACCGTATCATCGGGGGTCGCATAGCTGACCGAGGGCTGGCCGGCAAAACCATCGGGCTGCCAGTAATCGGCTGCCTGGACGGGGGCCGTGAGGCAGGCTGCCCCGAGCGCCACCATGCCCGTGGCCATCAAGCGCGAAACCGGTGAATGACGCATAGTCTTGCCCCCCTTGAATAAAAACCATCGCCGGTCGGGGTTAAGGATGGGTTTACCACGCCGGTTGAGACTGCGTTCATGGTTGATTCCGCCTTCGCTACCGACGAATTCGTGCGCGAGCAGCTCGCCGCCTGGCAGCGCGAGCTGGGATCGGTGCGCCGGCTGGCGGGCAATACGCTCGAGGCCTATGGCCGCGATGTCGACCAGTTCCTGAGCTTTCTGGCCGGCCATGCCGGCGGGCCGGTTACGCTGGCAACGCTCAAGGAATTGCGCGGCGCCGATATCCGCGCCTTCATGGCGCAGCGGCGGAGCGAGAGCCTGGGCTCGCGCTCGCTGGCGCGGGTGCTGTCGGCGCTCAAGAGCTTCTTCCGCTTCCTCGAACGCGAGGGCGTGGTGGCAACCGAAGCGCTCAACGCTATCCGCACCCCCAAGCTGCCCAAGAGCCTGCCCAAGGCGCTGACCGTGATCGAGGCGCGACAAACCATTGCAACGACAGCGGAAATGGAGGAACGCCCCTGGGTGGCGGCGCGCGACATGGCCGTGCTGTCGCTCTGCTATGGCGCGGGCCTGCGTATTTCCGAAGCGCTGGCGCTGACTTCAGGAGACCTCGAAAGCCAGGTGCTGCGGGTGACCGGCAAGGGTGGCAAGGTGCGGTTGGTGCCGCTGATCGAGCCAGTGCGCAAGTCGATCGACCTCTATCTTGAACTCTGCCCGTTCAAGTCCTGGCCCGAGGAACCGCTGTTCCGCGGGGTCAAGGGCGGGGTGCTGTCGCCGCGGCTGATCCAGCTGCGGATGGTCAATTTGCGCAGTGCTCTCGGCCTGCCGCCTTCGGCAACGCCGCATGCTCTGCGCCATTCCTTTGCCACCCACCTGCTCGGCCGCGGCGGCGATCTGCGCGCCATCCAGGAACTGCTGGGCCATGCCAGCCTCTCGACGACGCAGATCTACACCGCCGTCGATACCGACCGGCTGCTGGAGAGCTACCGCAAGGCCCATCCGCGCGGGTGAGTCACATCCCATTCTATGCCGAGGCACACTCCTGGCCGAACGGTTATCATGATGTCGGACTTGTCAGTGCCACATTGGTGACGCTACGACAGGCCAATGCACTCGCGCGCCACGCTTATTCTTGCGATTTGGCTTTCTGGCTCCATCAGGGACCGGAACGAGCGCTGACGTCCAGCCCTTCGTCTCACCGGCCCGCCTTTCTGGCGCTCCGGTGACTGGCATGGCGGGCTCCTTCAGGACCGCCCATGACCAACGCAACCACCACCGCCGCAACCCCCAGCGACCCCGTCGGCTATGCCTATGCCGTAGCCGGGGCGATCCTGTTTTCCACCAAGGGCATCTTCATCAAGCTCGCCTATGGCATGGGCGCATCATCCGAAATGCTGCTGAGCCTGCGCATGCTGGTGGCGCTGCCGGTCTATCTAGTCATTCTGCTCACCATTATCAGGCGCGGGGATAAGCTGGTTGCCGCCCTCAGCCCGAAAGTGGTGCTGGCGAGCATGGCTATCGGCATCCTGGGCTATTATGTCTCGAGCTATCTCGATTTCCTGGGGTTGAGCCATGTCACCGCGCAATATGAGCGGCTGGTGCTGTTCACCTATCCGTTCTTCGTGCTGCTGCTCGGCATTGCCTTTTTCGGCGACCGCATGGTGTGGGGCGTGCTGCCGGCCATGCTGGTGAGTTATTCCGGGCTGCTCGTCATCTTCGGCTGGAACCTTGCCGTCGCGCCTGATGGCCTGGTGCTGGGCACACTGCTGGTGCTGGGATCCGCCATCACCTTCGCGCTCTACCAGCACCTGGCCAAGCGGCAGATGCTGCTGATTGGCGCGGGGCTGTTCACCTGCATTGCCATGTCGACCGCGGCGGTCTGCGCAATCGTGCAGAACCTGGTCATATCGGGACCCGCCAGCTACCTGACGCTGACGCCCGGCATCTGGGCCTGCGGACTGGCATTGGGCGTGCTCGGCACGGTCTTGCCCAGCTTTCTGATGAATGCCGGCATGGCCCGCATTGGCGCCCGTGCCACGTCGTCCACCGCCGCCTTCGGGCCGGTGGTAACAATTGTCATTGCCGTCATCGTGCTGGGCGAAGCCTTCACGATCTACCACGCCCTCGGCACCGGACTGGTCCTGTTAGGCTCCCTATTATTTACCCGGTCTGAACGGCGCGCTCGGGATGCATTCAAATGATTCACTCTAAATGGCTTTTGAGCGCCGCAAACCCGCTGTAATGTCGGGCGATGACTTGCGGCATACATCCGGGAAGGGACAACCGATGAACGCATTCCAAAAGCTTCTGGGAGGGGCCGTTCTGGCTCTGGTGCTGGGGGCCGGACTGGCCGCGCCAGCCATGGCGCAGAAGATCGACAACAAGAAGAACGGGCCTGCCACTACCGTCACCAGCACCACCGACATCGACTTCGGCGACGATTCCAGCCAGTGGTCCAAGGACGGGGAATGCGACGATCCGCGCTTTGAGGGCGACGGCTCGGCCGCCGAACTGCTGGACGACGATATCAGCAAGGACGCGACCGATTGCCGGGCGGCCTACGAAGCGGGCACCGTGACCATCAAGGGAGCTGAGACGACAACACCCGCCGCCAGCCACTATGGCGCCAATGCAAGGGAATGGGCGAATGGCGGCG
>CBFGMY010000217.1:0-6439 GCA_965650055.1 uncultured Devosia sp. | reverse complement strand
CGCCTCGGTGGGCTTTGCCCCGGCCGACACTCTGGTGCACCGCAGTCAGGTCCGTCGGCTCCCCCGGGTCGAGGTTCAGCTGTCCGCTCCGCGCAAGGCTCCCTTGACCGAGACGGCAAGCCCTGATCTTGCGATAAAAGTCACGCGATTTCAATAGGTTATACTGCGTCCATCGAGAATGTGGCGAGATGCTGCCGCCACCGTGCCCCATTGCGGGCACGATCAGTCTCAACAATCCTAGCGTCGACGATCACAGCTAGGATGGGACATGCCAGCACGCCCGCACCGGACCCGATCCGCCACGCGCTTCGCCACCAGCCTCGCCATCGGGCTGGTCTGGTTTGGCAGCGCGCAGGCGGCCGACCCTTACTTGCTGGGGGTTTCCGACAAGCTCAGCATCAAGGTCGTGCAATGGAAAGCCGCCGATTCCACATTTGAGGAATGGACGGCGCTGACCGGCGAATATGTTGTCGGCGCCGACGGCAACGTCAATTTCCCCATGGTCGGCCCGACCGAGGGCGCCGGCAAGACCAGTGCCGACCTGGCCGTGGCGCTTGGCGGCGCGTTGCAACAGACGCTTGGCCTCAGCACCGCGCCGACCGTCACCGTGGAAGTGGCCGCCTATGGCCCGATCTATGTGTCCGGCGATGTCGGTGCGCCCGGGGAATATCCGTTTGCGCCCAACCTCACGGTGGTCAAGGCCCTGGCTTTGGCGGGTGGCGAGCGGCGCAGCGCCGAGGCGACTGCCCGACCGGAGAAGGAAATCCTGACGACATCGGGCGCGCTCGACGTCCTCAAGGACGAATACCGGCGGCTTCTGGTGCGCCGGGCCCGGCTCGATGCCGAGCTGGCCGGCCAGGACCAGATCGCGATTCCTCCCGAACTCGAAGGCGCCGACGGCCTCGACGCGCTGGTCGCGGCCGAGACGGCAATCCTCTCAGCGCAGCGGCGTCAGGCCGAGGCGCAGTCGACGTCGCTGACCGACCAGGTCGCCCTCCTCAACAGCCAGATCGAGGCCTTTGGCCAAAAGCAGACCGGCACCGAGGCGCAGTTGGTCACCGCGCGCGAGCAGCTCGACAAGATCACGGCCCTGTCCGATGACGGCCTGGCGCTGGCGTCCCGGGTCGCATCGCTCCAGACCAATGTTTCGGACCTCGAATCCCGCTTGCTCGATACGCAGACCACCACACTGCAAGCGCAGCAGGACATTGCCGCCGCCCAGCGCGAGCAAGCGACATTGACCGACCAGCGCATCTCGGACCTGACGCTCGAGCGCCAGACGGTGGATGGGCAGATCGGCGCCCTCCAGCTCAAGATCGCCACCCAGCAGGGGCTGGTTCAGGAGGCGGCGCTCTACACCGGCGTTGCCGTGCCAGGCAGCTCGGCCCCGTCCTACAGCTACGTCGTCGTCCGCGACGGCGAGGAAATCCCGGCCGATCTCACCACCCCGCTGGAAGCAGGCGACGTCGTTGTCGCAAAGCTGGAGCTCGCACCATGACCGTCAACAGCCCCCCTCGCCTGCCGAGCCTGATGCTGCCGCTGCTCCTGGGATGCCTCGCGTGCTCCACGCCAGCTTTGGCCCAGGAACCGGCATTCCGCGACGACTTCAACCAGCTCGACCAGGCGCGCTGGTATGTTTCGGATGGCTGGAGCAATGGCAGCCACCAGAATTGCACCTGGTCGACCGACCAGGTGAAGGCCACCGGCGGCATGCTGCACGTCGGCTTCGCCCCGGTTCCCAAGGGCGACCGCCAGTATCGCTGCGGCGAAATCCAGACCCGCAAGGCCTATGGCTACGGCACGTTCGAGGGCCGTTTCAAGACACCCGCCGGTTCGGGGCTCAACGCCGCCTTTTTCACCTTTATCGGACCGCAGCAGAACAAGCCGCATGACGAGATCGATTTCGAAGTGCTGGTCCGCGATACCGGCCATGTCGAGACGACCACGTTCGTGAACGGCAAGAGCGGCGACGGCACCACGGGCGCCGGGCAGTCGCACCCCCTGCCCCAGGCGTCGGACGCTGATTTCATCACCTATGCGTTTACCTGGGAGCCCGATCGGCTGCGCTTCTATGTGGATGGCGAGCTGGTCCGCACCATGGACAATCCCGCGACCATTCCGAGCAACCCCCAGCGCATCTTCTTCAGCCTCTGGGGCTCCGACACGCTTGTCGACTGGATGGGCGCCTTTGCGCCCGTCACCACCCCCATCGCCATGGACGTGGACTGGGTGGCCTACACGCCCCTCGGGGCCGAATGCGCTTTCGACGAATCTATCCTGTGCCAAGACAACGAGGACAATTGATGAAACTGGTGTTCTTTCGCGGCAAGGTGCCGAATTTCGGGGATGAGCTGAACCTCTATGTCTGGCCGGCCCTGTTGCCGGCAGGCTTCCTTGACGAGGACGAGGATGAGCTGTTCGTCGGCATCGGCTCGATCATCGGTGATCATCTCCCGGCCCATGCCCGCAAGTATGTCATGGGTTCGGGCTATGCCGGCTACATGGGACTGCCCGATGTGCATGACGGCAGCTGGGACATCCGCTTTGTGCGCGGCCCCAACACCGCCAAGACCCTCGGCATAGACCCCAGCCTGTCGATCGGCGACAGCGCCATCCTGCTGCGCGCCATGGACCTACCCGCAGCCGATGAACGCGTCGGCGTCGCCTTCATGCCGCACTACGAAAGCCTCGAGCGCGGCAACTGGGCCGAAGCCTGCCGACTGGCCGGCATCACGCTCATCGACGCCACCGAGCCGGTGGAAAAGGTGCTCAGCCAGATTGCCGGGGCCCGGCTGCTCATCACCGAGGCCATGCATGGCGCGATCGTCGCGGACGCCCTGCGCACGCCCTGGATTGGCGCGCGCCCCATCTATGGCGGGCACCACAAGAAATGGCTCGACTGGGCCGGCGCCCTTGATGTCGACGTACGGCTCAACACGCTCAAGCCGACCAGCGTGCTCGAACACTATATCGGCCGCACCGGTCGTGGTGGCAGCCTGGGCAAGGTCGGCCGTTTCAGTGCCTCGCCCTGGGCCGGCATTCCGAATCGCATCTTTACCGAGCAGGCGGCGCGGCATCTCGATGCCATGTCGAAGCTCGAGCCTCAGCTGAGTGACGACGCGGCTATCCGTGATGTTACCGATCGTGCCCTGTCGGCCGTCGATGGCTTTGTCCGGAGCCGTGTAGCGGCGGCCTAGCGCCGCCGCCGGACGAAGCCCACCAGCGTTGTGAGACGCCTGACACCAAGCAGCAAAATGACGGCGCCGTAGCTTATCGCTGCGGCGCCTATTGTTGCGCCCAGCCGGACCAGTGGATCGGCCGACGCCAGCTCATACTGCACCAGCCAGCCGCACCCGCCCATGACCAGCGTCGCTGCCACGGGCAGCGCAAACGACCCCAGATACGACCACACCGAAATGCCGAGCAGCCGCACCACCATATGCAGCGTGGGCAACCAGATGAGCAGGTTCAGGATCACCAGCGACGTGGTCAGCGCCACGACGCCCCAGCCTGAAAACAGGAAGATATAGAGGACCGTGACGGCCTGCTTGCCCAGGATGTAGTAGAACCACAAATCGGCCTGGCCCTGGCTGCGGATCAACGACGATTGCAGCGTCCCCACGGCGGTCAGCAGCCCCAGGACGCAGAAAGCCTGTACCACAGGAACCGCCGAAACCCAGCTATCGCCAAAGGCGAAGGGGATAAGATCGCCGGCGATCAGCGCCAGCCCCGCAAAAACCGGGAAAGCCACAACCGACGAGGCGAACGTGCCCAGCAGGTATGCATCGCGCAGCTTGGCGGGTTCCCGCTGCATCGACGACAGCAGGGAATAAGATACCAGGTTCAGCGCGCCCGAGATGAGATCGGTCAGGATCTGGAAGATGCGGCGGGCAAAGCTGTAGATGCCCAGCCATGCCGGCCCCATCAGGGCGCCAATGAGCAGCTGGTCGAGGTTGATGGTGGTGATGAAATGGTTGCCGGTCGAGAACAGGCCGAACGCCCGCAATTCACGCAGCGCCCCCCGGTCGAACTGTAGCCCCGGCCGCCAGCGCGCCCCGGCCATGGCGCCTATACAGGCCGCGATCGACCCAGCCAGCTGCGAAAATGCCAGCGCCCAGAGCCCGAAGCCGGCCCAGAGCAGGCCGAGACAGGCAATCGCGGCGACCGCCGATGCCGCGGTCGTTCGCAGGGCCAGCATCTTGAACGACATGGTGCGCACGATCAGTGCATTGGGCACCGCGGCTGCCATGTCGAAAATGACGCGCGCCGCCACCAGCGGCAGCAGCATCGTCAGCAGCGGTTGGCGCGAGGCGGCCGCGAAGACAGGGGCCAGGGCGCAGAGCGCGGCAAAGATCGCAAGGGCCGCACCCAGGCAAAGCCAGAACACCGTGTCGAGATGGGCCGGCGACACCTTCTCGCGCTGGATCAGTGCCTCGCGAAAGCCGGCCGGAGCAATGGCGACGCCGACGCTGGCGATGCTCACCGCAAAGGCGACGATGCCGAATTCAGCCGGCGACAGCACCCGCGAGCTGGCCAGGAACACCAGAAAGCCCAGCGCGGCCGGCACGAAGCTGCTGACCAGCGACCAGAGCGTCCCCTTGATGGCCGCGGAGGCGCGACCAGAGGTGAGGTGATCGCGGCGGGCCCCTGCTTCAGTCGACAGGGTCATGCGCGACCAACTGCCGACCGCTGGCCGTCGCGCGATGCGACAAAGCGGTCGAATTCCGGCGTCAGCCGTCCGAGGGTGCGGATCATCACCCCCCTGCCCCGCAGGCGCAGCGCCTCGAGCGCCGGCACATGGCCACTGAGCTGCTGGGCGATCAGGGCCTTGCCGACATGCTCAGCCCGCACCCCAACCGGGGCGCTGAAACGCGGATTGGTCATGAAGGCGGCGCGGTGCTCGGCGCTGCTCTCGTTCCAGACCTTCTGGCGCAAGGCCTGCACCGCCCGCTTGAGATCCAGCTCACGTCGCAGATAACCGGCGGCAAGCTCGGCATTGCGCGTGGTTTGCTCCGCATTCTCCGCCCAGACCGCCAGCGGCTCCATGGCTACATAGACCGGCTCGGTAATGGAATAGGTGCGCAGATACTCCTGCAGCGTGGCCGTGCAGGCATAGCCGATCTCCAGCGGCGAGCGCGCCCGCACCGACCAGAACAGGCCACCATTGGAGACGCCAATTCCCGCCAGCAAGGCCAGCCGGAACTCATCGGCAGCGTAGAGGCCATCGGTGAACAGGTCGTCGAGCACGCCCATCGTGCCGACACTGGCCGCTGCCGTGCCGCTGGCGTGTTCGATCAGCTGGTTGCGCAACACGATCTCCACGCCCTCCCGGCGCGCCAGAGCGATGTTCGCCGCGCAGAAGTCGGGCAGGATGAAATTGTCATCCTCGACCACACAAAAGAACTCGGCGCCGTCCGGATTGTCGGCGCTAAAGCAGTGGTCGATATTGCGCGAGGCAAAGAGCTGCGGCTTGTTGGCGGTGTAGCGGATGCGCACATCGCCAAGCTCGGCCACCACGAAACGTGCCGCTTCGGAGGGATCGTCGTCATAGACATCGCAAATCCAGTGCGGCGAGGTCTGCGCGATCATCGACTGCAGCGCACGGCGCAGCGCCTCGGGGCGCTTATAGGTTGGCGTACGGAAGTGAACGAGGCCGGGCTGGTGCTGCGACATGGCTCAAAACTCCTCTGGAACGGGGCCGCCGCGGCATGGCGGCGGTCTGCCTGCGCAGGGCAATGAGCCCCGCCGCGGCATAAATCAGGGTGGCAACGCCCATGATCGAGCGGATGGAAAATTCGAAGAACACCTCCACCTCGATGAAGCTGCGCAGGATCATCAGCGTCTGCAGCGACAGCAGCAGCGCATTGGGCGCATTGGGGCGGGCGAAGGTGTAGATGCCCATGAGGATCGCGCCGCCATACATGATGGCGATCTGCAGACCCAGGCCGACGAGGCCGATCTCGACGGCGTTGGAAATGTAGGTGTTGTGGAAGTTGAACCCGGCGCCCGAGGGCACGTCGAACATGGCCCATAGCTCTTCGGCGGGCGCAAAACCGAGGACCCAGAATGCCCTGTAGCCAAGACCTTGCAGCGGTCGCTCGGCGATATAGCTGAGGCCCGTGGCCCAGAGGTCCGTGCGGCCGGTCAGCGTCGCGTCCTTGCCTGAACCCTCGAGAATTCCGGCGAGCAGCGCGTCCCCGGTGGTGACGACGAGCAGCGCCATGGCGGCGCCGACGATCACAAGCACGGCGAACATGAAGAGTTTCTGGGTGGCCGTCAGGCGCACGGACAGGATGCTCAACAGCACGATGGCGGCACAGGGCGCCACCATCAGGCTGGCGCCCGCCGACTGCGCCAGCACCAGCAGCGGCGGCGAGGCCGCCACCCCGGCCAGCCCCGCCAGTCGCAGCAGCCAATGTGACCGGTTATCCGCCGCCAC
>CBFGMY010000216.1:0-6461 GCA_965650055.1 uncultured Devosia sp. | reverse complement strand
CATGCCGCGCATGCACATGACGACCACAGTCACGACGACCGTGACCACGGCCACGACCATCACGGCTCGGCCTATGATCACGCCCATGAAGCGCCCAACGTGATGCTGGTGCCACTCTATGTGCTGGCCGTCGGCGCAGTGCTGGCCGGTGCGGTGTTCTACGGAATGTTCTTCCACGACGTGGAACACATCGAGCACTTCTTCGCCGGTGCCCTCGTGGTCGATCACGAGATCATCGAAGCAGCCCACCACGTCCCGCTCTGGGTAAAGTGGAGCGCCACCTTCGCCATGATCATCGGCTTCGTCACCGCTTACATCATGTATATCCGTCGCCCCGACCTGCCGGGCAAGCTGGCCGCCACCAATCCGGGGCTCTACCAGTTCTTGCTCAACAAGTGGTACTTCGACGAGCTGTACAACACGATCTTCGTCAAGCCGGCCCTGTGGATCGGACGCGCCTTCTGGAAGGGCTTCGATGACTGGCTGATCGACGACAAGATCACCGAAGGCCTCGGACGCCGGGTGCAGAACGTGACCTCCTGGGTCACCAAGCTCCAGTCGGGCTATGTCTACCACTACGCTTTCGCCATGCTGATCGGCGTGGCGGCACTGCTGACCTGGGCCATTGCGGCCGGGGGACTGATCTGATGACCTTCGAAAACACTATTCTCTCAGTTCTCACCTGGCTGCCCATGTTGGGCGCAGCGGTGCTGCTGTTCACGCCCAAGTCGTCGCTCGGCGCCATCCGCTGGATTGCGCTGCTCGTCACCGTGGTCGTGTTCGTGCTGTCGCTGGCCCTGTGGCAGAGCTTTGATCCGTCGAACCCGGGTTTCCAGTTCGTGGTCAATAATGCCTGGATCGGCGACACCATCGGCTACCGCGTCGGCGTCGACGGCATCTCGGTACTGTTCGTCGTGCTGACCGCGCTGCTGATGCCGTTCGCCATCCTGGCGAGCTGGGAGAGCATTGAGACCAAGGTCAAGGAATACATGATCGTATTCCTGATCCTGGAGACGCTGATGATCGGCGTGTTCACCACGCTCGATCTGGCCATGTTCTATGTGTTCTTCGAAGGCACGCTGCTGCCGATGTTCCTGATCATCGGTATCTGGGGCGGCTCGGCGCGTATCCAGGCCAGCTACAAGTTCTTCTTTTACACTTTCATCGGCTCGGTGCTAATGCTGCTGGCTATCATGGCCATGTACTGGAATGGCGGCACCACCGACATTTCCAAGCTGCTGACCCATGATTTCCCGACATCCTGGCAGCCCTGGCTGTGGTGGGCATTCTTCGCCTCGCTCGCCGTCAAGATGCCGATGTGGCCATTCCATCGCTGGCTGCCGGAAGCCCACGTGCAGGCGCCGACCGCCGGCTCGGTGATCCTGGCCGCCATCCTGCTGAAACTGGGCGGCTACGGCTTCCTGCGCTTCAGCCTGCCCATGTTCCCCGATGCCTCGGCACAGTTTGCCAATATCGTCTTCTTCCTGTCCATCGCCGCCATCATCGTGACCTCGCTGGTCGCCCTGGTGCAGACCGACATCAAGAAGCTGATCGCCTATTCATCCGTTGCTCATATGGGTTTCGTGACCATGGGCATCTTCGCCGGCAACGCGCTGGGCATCCAGGGCGCCATGTTCCAGATGTTGAGCCACGGCATCGTCTCCGGCGCGCTCTTCCTTTGCGTCGGCGTCGTCTATGACCGCATGCATACCCGCGACATCGCTGCCTATGGTGGTCTGGTCGAGCGCATGCCGCGCTATGCCTTCGCCTTCATGGTCTTCACCATGGCCAATGTCGGCCTGCCGGGTACGTCGGGCTTCGTTGGCGAATTCCTGACCATGATCGGCGTGTTCCAGGTCAACACCTGGGTGGCCTTCGGCGCTGCCTTCGGGGTGATCTTCTCGGCCGGCTATGCGCTGTGGCTCTACCGCCGCGTGATCTTCGGCGCACTGACCAAGGACAGCCTCAAGGGCATCCTCGATCTCGATCTGCGCGAAAAGATCATCCTTTACCCGCTGATCGTGCTGACGATTGTTTTCGGCTTCTATCCGGCTCCGATCCTCGACACGACCGCTGCCGCCGTCGACAACCTCGTTTCGCACTACGCGACGTCGGTCGGTCTCGACCCGGCGGTATCGCTGGCCGAAGCCCAGGCGCCGCTGGCCCATGCCGAGCCCGTTGCTGCCGAAGGTGGCGAACACGCCGCTGAAGAGCCGGCCGCCGAACCGGCCGCCCACTAGGAGAATGCCCGTGAACTCAGACGTCATCGATTTCGCGAGCCTGGCTCCCGCCTATCCGGAAATGCTTCTGGCGATCGGCGCCGTCGTGCTGCTCGTCGTCGGCGTGGTGATCAACAAGGAACGCTCGATCCTTGTGTCCTACGCCTCGGTGCTGCTGCTGCTCGTGGTGGCTGCGATTATCCTGTTCGCGCCCGCCGAAGGCGTGCTTTTCAACGGTGTTTTCATCGCCGACAGCTTCGCCCGGTTCATGAAGGTGCTGGTGCTGGGTGGCTCGGCCTTTTCGTTGCTGCTGGCGCTGCCGCACGCCGAGGAACAGGGCACGCACAAGTTCGAATATGCGATCCTGGTGCTGCTCGCGACGCTGGGCATGATGGCCATGGTGTCGGCCAACGACCTTATGAGCCTTTATGTCGGCCTCGAGTTGCAGTCGCTGTCGCTCTACGTTCTCGCCGCTATCAAGCGCGACGACGGCAAGGCGACCGAAGCTGGCCTCAAGTACTTTGTACTCGGTGCCCTCAGCTCCGGCATGCTGCTTTATGGCGCGTCGCTGATCTATGGCTTCACTGGCCACACCAACCTCCAGGAAATCGTGGTTGCCATCGCCAACGAAGGCCGTTCGATCGGCCTGATCTTCGGCGTGGTGTTCCTGCTGGCTGGCGTTGCGTTCAAGATTTCGGCTGTGCCGTTCCACATGTGGACACCCGACGTCTATGAAGGCGCGCCCACGCCGGTTACCGCCTTCTTCGCCATGGGCCCGAAAGTGGCCGCCATGGCGCTGATGGTGCGCCTGGTCATGGACACGTTCCAGGGCATCGCCCACGACTGGCAGCAGATCGTCATCTTCCTCTCGATCGCGTCAATGGTGCTGGCGGCTTTCGCGGCCATCGGCCAGAAGTCCATCAAGCGCCTCATTGCCTATTCGTCGATCGGCCATGTCGGCTTCGCGCTGGTGGGCCTGTCATCGGGCACGCAGGTCGGCGTCGAAGGCGTCGCCATCTACATGGCGATCTATGTCGCCATGACGGTGGGGCTGTTCGCCTGCATCCTGTCGCTGCGCACCGAGGCCGGTTTTGTCGAGAATATCGACGATCTCCGCGGCGCCGCGCAGACCCGCCCGTTCGTGGCGGCCATCATGGCGATCATCATGTTCTCGCTGATCGGCATGCCGCCGCTCGCCGGGTTCTTCGCCAAGTGGCATGCCTTCCTGGCCGCTATCGATGCCCAGCTCTATGTGCTGGCCGTCATCGGCGTGCTGGCCTCGGCCGTCAGCGCCTTTTACTACCTGCGCATCGTCAAGGTCATGTATTTCGACGAGCCCGTCGCCAAGTTCGAGGCGGTTCCGGCCGAACTCAACATCATCATGGCGGTCAGTGGCTTCTTGGTCGTGACCTACTACTTCACCGTCGGCAGTCCGCTGGCCACGTTCGCCCACACTGCTGCCGGAAGCCTGTTCTAGGTGACGGACTTCGCCCTCGGGCCCAAGGCACGCGCAGCCGGTTACCGGCTGCGCGCCTATGACAGCATCGGCTCGACCAATGCCGAAGCTCTGGCAGCGGCTGCCGCAGGCGATCCCGGTGGCGTGTGGTTTGTGGCCCGCCAGCAGACCGCGGGCAGGGGACGGCGTGGCCGGCAGTGGATCAATCCAGCGGGCAATCTCGCCGCCACGCTCTTGATTGTTCCTGAATCCGACCCAACTTCTGCGGCAACGCTGGGCTTCGTCGCTGGCGTATCCCTCAATAGGGCGCTCTCGGCGATCCTGCCTCATGGCATGGTCAAGATCGGCATTGACGGGGCCGACGCGCAGGGCGGCGGGCGCATTGCACTCAAGTGGCCCAATGACGTTTTGGCCGATGGCGCCAAGCTCGCCGGCATCCTGCTCGAAGCCAGCAAGCTGCCCGACGGGCGTCAGGCTGTGGCAATCGGCATCGGCGTCAATGTCGTGGCAGCGCCCGAGGGGTTGCCTTACCCGGCGACCAGTCTTGTTTCGCTCGGCGCTCCGCGATCGGCCGAGGACGTGTTCGATGCCCTGTCGGACGCCTGGGTCGAAACCTTTGGCCTGTGGAACGACGGGCGTGGTATTGGCGACGTACTCAAGCACTGGCGCGCCTCTGCCGCGGGCATTGGCGCTCCCGTCGCCGTCAATCAGGATGGCGGCGTACTGCGGGGCATTTTTGAAACCATCGACGACGACGGACGCTTGATCATCCGCGCCGACGACAATCGTCGCATCGCGATAACGGCGGGCGACGTGCATTTTGGGGCAACGGCCAGCGCCCGAAGCTGACCACAATTACTGCGCAGGCGACCGGCGACCAAAGATCGCTCCGGCGCTGCGTTCGAAAGGACTGAACTGACCCATGGCTAAAAACCAAAGGGATGAACTCGTCTTCGTGCCGCTCGGCGGCGTCGGCGAGATCGGTATGAATATGGGCGCTTATGGCTTCGGCCCGGAGCGCTCGCGCAAATGGATCGTCGTCGATTGCGGCGTGACCTTCGGCGGGCCTGACCTGCCGGGCATCGAACTCATCATGGCCAACCCCGAATTTCTCGAGGAACGCGCCGATGACGTGCTGGCGCTGATCCTCACCCACAGCCACGAAGACCACTATGGTGCCGTGCTCGACCTCTGGCCGGGCTTCGAGAAGCCGGTGTTCTGCACGCCCTTCACCGCCGCCATGCTGGCCGCCAAGCGGGCAGGGGATGGCATCGTCGAAAACGTAGACATCACCATCATGCGGCCGGGCAAGCCCTTCGAGATCGGCCCCTTCACCATCGAGGCGATCAACGTCGCCCACTCGATCCCCGAGTCCAACGCATTGCTGATCACGACGCCCATTGGCCGTGTGCTGCATACCGGCGACTGGAAGCTCGACCCAACCCCGGTCGGCAACGCGCCCACCGATGTGGCGCGCCTGCAGAAGATCGGCGAGGATACGTCGACCCCACTGGCGCTGATCTGCGACTCCACCAATGCGCTCAAGGACGGCGAAAGCCCGAGCGAAGCCGAGGTCGCCGCCAACCTGGCCGCAATGATCGCGGAATCGCCCAACCGCGTTGCGGTCACTACCTTCGCGTCCAACGTCGGTCGCGTCATCTCCATCGTGCGTGCCGCTGAGAAGGCTGGCCGGCAAGTGGTGATGTCGGGCCGCTCGCTGCACCGCATCATGGGCATCGCGCGCGAGCTGGGCATGCTCGAGGGCCTGCCGCCGCTGCTCGACCAGGACGCCTACAAGACCATTGCCCGCAACAAGATCGTGCTGATCTGTACCGGCAGCCAGGGCGAGGCGCGCGCCGCCATTGCCCGCATCGCCCGCGGCGAACATCCGGTCATCGATCTCAACGCCGGCGACCGTATGATCTTCTCGTCCTGGGCCATTCCGGGCAACGAGCGCGAAGTCATCGACATCCAGAACATGCTGATCGACAAGGGCGTTGAGGTCATCACCGCCAATGATGGTCTGGTTCACGTCACGGGCCATCCCCGTCGCGACGAACTGCGCAAGCTCTACTCGTGGGTAAAGCCCGAAGTGCTGGTGCCTGTCCATGGCGAGGCAACCCATCTCCAGGCCCATGCCAAGCTCGGCCGCGATTCCGGCATCGCAAACGTCATCGACGCCCGCAACGGCGACCTGGTGCGCCTGTTCCCCGAGCCGCTGGCCTTCCCGGCCGAAGTGCGCACGGGCGAGCTCTATCTCGATGGCCTCGTGCTCTGCACACCCGAAGAGTCCGGGGTCAAGGGGCGTCGCCGCCTGTCGTTCGGCGGCCATGTCGTGGTCAGCCTCTGCGTCAATGGCGGCGGCCAGGTCGTGTCGGGTCCTGACCTCGTGATCGAAGGGCTGCCCGAGACGGAGGACGAGTCGCTGGGCGAGCTGGTCGAGGACACCATTGCAGGTGTCATCAAATCGATGCCGCCCAAGCGCCGCAGCGATACCGAAGTGCTGAACTCGGCGCTGTTCAAGGCCATCCGCAACGAGGTCAACGCCTATTGGGGCCGCAAACCCAACGTTTCGGTCTTCGTGCACCGGGTGTAGCGGCGACGTGCCTCACCAGTAGCCTCATCCTGAGCCTGTCGAAGGACGAGGCGTGGCACTATACAGTCACGACCTCGTGGTTCGACAAGCTCACCATGAGGTCTACTAAACCTTGGCCACAGGTGGCCGCGGGATGTGATATATGCAGATCGGCCCCATCATCGCCGTCTTCTTCGTCATCTGGTGGCTG
>CBFGMY010000215.1:0-6531 GCA_965650055.1 uncultured Devosia sp. | reverse complement strand
TTGCAGACGTCGCAGGTGACGTAGACGTCGGGCAGGAAGTGCATCTCGATCTTGAGGACGCCATCGCCCTCGCACTTCTCGCAGCGGCCGCCCTTGACGTTGAAGCTGAACCGGCCCGGGCCATAGCCACGCGTCTTGGCTTCCGGCAGGCCGGCAAACCACTCGCGCAGCGGCGTGAACGCACCGGTATAGGTGGCCGGGTTCGAGCGCGGCGTGCGGCCGATCGGCGACTGGTCGATATCGATGACCTTGTCGAGGAACTCAAGGCCGGTCAGGCTGTCATGCGGGGCAGGGACCACCCGTGCGCCGTTGAGGCGCCGCGCAATGGCCTGGTACATGGTGTCGATCATCAGCGTCGACTTGCCACCACCCGAGACGCCGGTAATGGCGACGAACAGCCCGAGCGGGACGTCGACCGACACGTTCTTGAGGTTGTTGCCGGTCGCGCCCTTGACCGAGAGCACCTTGCCCTTCTTGCCTTCGCGGCGCTCCGCCGGCATGGCAATGCCCATGCGGCCGGAGAGATATTTGCCGGTCAGCGAGTCCGGGTGGTTGAGAATGTCCTGTGGCGAACCCTCGGCGACGATATGGCCGCCATGCACGCCGGCGCCAGGGCCGATATCGACCACATAGTCCGCCGTCATGATGGCGTCCTCGTCATGCTCGACCACGATCACCGTATTGCCGATGTCACGCAGCCGCTGCAGCGTCTCGAGCAGACGCGCATTGTCACGCTGGTGGAGGCCGATGGACGGCTCGTCCAGCACATAGAGCACGCCGGTCAGCCCGGAGCCGATCTGGCTGGCGAGACGGATGCGCTGGCTCTCGCCGCCCGACAGCGTGCCCGAATTGCGTGCCATGGTGAGGTAATCGAGGCCGACGTCGATCAGGAAGTTCAGCCGCTCACGGATTTCCTTGAGGATGCGCTCGCCGATCAGCTGCTGATTGGGCGTAAACTGGGCGGGCAGCGCCTCAAACCACTCCGCGGCCGTGCGGATCGACTTTTCGGTGACCTGGCCGATATGCAGCCCGCCGATCTTGACCGCCAGCGTCTCCGGCTTGAGCCGATAGCCGCCACAGGCCACGCAGGGCTTGGCCGACATGTATTTTTCGATTTCTTCGCGCATGCCGGCGCTTTCGGTTTCCTTGTAGCGACGCTCAAGGTTGCCGATGACGCCCTCGAAGGGCTTGGTGGTCTTGTACTGCCGCAACCCATCGTCATAGACGAAATTGATCGGCGTCTTGCCCGTGCCATAGAGCACGGCATTCTGCACCTCTTCAGAGAGGTCGAACCAGGAGGTGCCGGTGGAGGCGCCATAGTGCTTGAGCACTGCCTGCAGCGTCTGGAGGTAATAGGGCGCCGACGTCTTGGACCAGGGCAGGATGGCGCCGTCGCGGATCGACAGCGAGGTATCGGGCACGATCTGGTCGGGATCGATCTTCTGCTCGGTGCCCAGGCCATCGCAGACCGGGCAGGCGCCGAACGGGTTGTTGAACGAGAACAGGCGCGGCTCGATCTCGGCAATGGTGAAGCCGGAAACCGGGCAGGCAAACTTTTCCGAGAACGTGGTCTGGCGCGGCGTGCCATCCTCGTTCTTCTCGTCGGCATATTCGACCAGGGAGATGCCGTCAGCCAGCTTCAGCGCGGTCTCGAAGCTCTCTGCCAGGCGGCCGGAAATCTCGGGCCCGACCACGACGCGGTCGACCACCACTTCGATATCGTGCTTGAACTTCTTGTCGAGGGCAGGCGCATCCTCGATCTCGTGGTATTCGCCGTCGATCTTGACGCGCTGGAAGCCCTTGCGCATCAGGTCGGCCAGTTCCTTCTTGAACTCGCCCTTACGGCCACGCGCGATCGGCGCCAAGAGGAAAAGCCTGGTGCCCTCGGGCATTTCGAGCACCTTGTCGACCATCTGGCTGACGGTCTGGCTCTCGATGGGCAGGCCTGTGGCCGGAGAATAGGGCACGCCGACACGGGCGAACAGCAGGCGCAGATAGTCGTAGATCTCGGTGACGGTGCCAACCGTAGAGCGCGGGTTACGCGAGGTGGTCTTCTGCTCGATGGAAATGGCGGGGCTGAGGCCCTCGATGTGTTCCACATCGGGCTTCTGCATCATTTCAAGGAACTGGCGGGCATAGGCAGACAGCGACTCGACGTAGCGGCGCTGGCCTTCCGCATAGATTGTGTCGAAGGCGAGTGACGACTTGCCCGAGCCGC
The DNA here is from genome assembly GCA_965650055.1 of uncultured Devosia sp. Lineage (GTDB taxonomy): Bacteria > Pseudomonadota > Alphaproteobacteria > Rhizobiales > Devosiaceae > Devosia. The sequence continues at coordinate 4,313 of CBFGMY010000215.1, read as the reverse complement.
TGAGGCCGGTCATGACGATGAGGCTGTCGCGCGGCAGCTTGAGATCGATGCCCTTGAGATTGTGTTCGCGGGCGCCGCGCACGATGATCTCACGGTTCTGGCTGGGCTTTGGCGTCATCATATCAGTCCATGGCTCGGTGCGCCGAAAGCAGCGCGGCGGCAAAGTCGGAAATAGAGCATCGGGGCAGGAGAGCCACTCAGATAGGTCCCACTGGCCCCTCTCGCAAGCGGTCCGCATGCATGGCGGCCCGTCCCTGGGGTCACCTTAGCGTGTCCCGGATCGCTTGCCAAAGTACCATTCGTCAGCTGGAACATAAGAGGAACAATCCAGATTCGGTCAAGAGCCCACATGCTGCGTCAGCCCGTGCCATGCCGTGAACAGGGCCACCAGCACAAACAAGGCGCCAGCGCTCCGCCCGATCCCGATCGTGACCTGCGGATGGCCGACCAGAGCGTCGCGACCCTTTCCCGCCGCCACCGCAAGCGCGCCATAGATCAGGAACTGCATGATGACGGTCATCACGCCCATGACCAGCGCCTGCGACCAGATTGGTCCGTATTCGGGCCGCATGAACTGCGGAAACACGGCCAGCACGAAGAGATAGGCCTTGGGATTGAGCAGGCAGGTGACGAGACCCTGCCGGAAGGCGACCCAATCGGAGCGCGTCGACGCGCCGCCAATGCTGTCCACAGTGATGGAGCTGCGCAGCAGGGTATAGCCGATCCACGCCATATAGGCGGCGCCGACCAGGATCATCGCCTGGAAGATCATGCCGGGCAGCTGCGTGAGCAGGCCAACGGCCAGCGCGCCGAACAAGGTATGCACGGCGCCGCCCACCATGATGCCGGCGACCGCGCTGAGCCCGGCGCGGCGGCCGCGGGTCAGCGCATTGGTCAGCACGAAGAACATGTCCATGCCGGGCACCACGATGATGCCGAACAACAGGATGAGATAGATCCAGAGGGCCTGGCTGTAGTCCATTGAAGGGTCCCCGCGCGAAGCGCTGCTGTCGGCTACCCCTGCTGACAAAGCGTGTCAGCAGCCCACTGATTTCCAGCACTTGACTGGGAACATAACAAGAACATACAGTGAGACACATGAACGGAGCCGGCCGGTGTCTTAGGTGTTCAAAACATCCTGATGCGGGGCGCGCCGGGAACGGCGACGCGCTAGGATGAGGCATCTCGACAAGGCCAGTCCGACAAGTCCGCGCTGTGGGCGGGCAGGGGCCTTGCGCAACCCGTAAGTAAGCGTCCCGCGACCACGCGGACCGGGACTGAATTCGGAAAAGGAATTTGCCATGGCAGGCAGTGTGAACAAGGTCATTCTGGTGGGCAATCTCGGGGCCGATCCCGAAATCCGCAATCTCCCCAGCGGCGGCAAGGTGGTCAACCTGAGCGTCGCCACCTCGGAGAACTGGAAAGACAAGAATACCGGCGAGCGTCGGGAGAAGACTGAGTGGCACCGTGTGGTGATCTTCTCGGAAGGTCTGGCGCGCGTGGCCGAGAGCTACCTGCGCAAGGGCAGCAAAGTCTATCTCGAGGGCCAGTTGCAGACCCGCAAGTGGCAGGACCAGTCGGGCGCCGACAAGTATTCCACCGAAGTGGTGCTGCAGGGGTTCAATTCCAACCTGACACTGCTCGATGGCCGCGGCGAGGGCGAAGGCGCCGGTGACAGCGGCGGCGGCTTCCGTGGCGTCGACAATGGCGGTGGTTTCCGCGGTTCGCGCGACAACAATAGCGGTGGCGGCGGCCAGCGCCCGCGCGCCAATGCACCGGCTTTCGAGCCCGGTGGCATGGACGACGATATCCCGTTCTGAGAACGCCGGCTCCTCGAATTTGATCTGGCGCGGAGAACCCGCGCCAGATCGTGGCATCAAGACCGGGCTGCCGCCTTGCCGGGTTCATCGACCATGGCGAAGGCCGGGGCGTATTTCCGCGCAAATTGCTCCATCGAGGTCGGCGCGATGGGCAGGATTGCCAGGGTGCGGCCGAAATCGACATTCGTTGTGGCCTTTGACGGATCGGCGGCGACCTCCTCGTAATATTTGGTGACCATGTGCCGGCTTTCCCCGAAGGGCAGGGTCGCGCCAAACTCGGCAGGCGCCATCGTGCGATAGGCAATGGGACGGCCGAGCGCCCGGCTGAAACTAGCCGCAATCTCGGTGCCGGTCAGGCGTTCAGGCCCGCAGATGTCGATCACCAGGTTCTCCCGACCGGTCCGCTCAAAGGCGGCGACCGCAAAGGCGGCGGCGTCGGTATGGCTGATCCACTGGCATTTGACCGCATCCGGAAGCGGGTAGGGCAGCGAGGCGCGCTGCGCGACTTCATCGGCCACAACAGGCATCAGCAGGTTTTCCATATAGATGGTCGGTTGCAGGGCCACGAACGAGATGCCACTCGCTTCGAGCGCGGCGAGAATGGCCCGCCGCATATCGATACCGGGATTGCCGATGTCGACGGGCAGGATGGACCCCGTGGCGTTCCAGACGATCCGCTCGACGCCCTCGGCCGCCGCCGCCTCTATGATGGTTCGGGCCTGCTCAGCGCGACCGCCGGTGAATGAAACGAGCATGAAGACCCCGTCCTGGTCCTTCATGGCCTCCGACACGGCGCTGGCGTCGTCCATATCCCCGACTACGATGCGGATCCCGGCCTGGGCCAGCGCGGCGGCCCTGGCTGCGTCGCGCACCATCGCCGTAACCCGATAGCCGCGCACCGCCAACTGTTCCGCGACCGGGCGCGCCTGCGCGCCATTGGCACCGAATACCAGTATGTTTTTCAACGAAAGTCTCCATCTGAATTGACAGATGGAAGCTAGGTCTTGCTATAAAAATCACAAGAACGCATAATTTTCTGAGATACTGTGGAAAATCATACTGTCAGGAGATCCGCCATGGAGCCAGCTTGCGGTCCGGGCCCCAGATGCCCGGTGACCCGCGCCGTCGAAGTGCTCGGTGGCAAGTGGAAACTGCATATCGTGTTTCACCTGATGGACGGTACCAAGCGGTTCAGCGAGCTTGGGCGCGCCATTCCCGGGATTACCCAGCAGATGCTCACTGCGCAGTTGCGGGAGTTGGAGCGTGACGGGGTGGTGACCCGAACGGTATATCCGGTCGTGCCGCCGAAGGTGGAATACGCGCTCAGTGAGTTTGGCGCCGGGCTCAGGTCGGTGACCAGCGCCCTTGAAGTTTGGGGACAGGCACTTGTTGCGGAGAGCCCCGGCGCAGATGATGCACGCGATACCGAACCAGCCTGAACCTATGGCTCCCGCTCAGCCCTCGAAGCTGCGGCTGGTGTTGCGGCCGGCTGCCTTGGCGGCATAGAGCGCCGTATCGGCCTGGTGGAACAGCGCCTCGGGCGGACCGCCGTCATAATGTGCCACGCCGACGGACGCACTGAGCCGGCCGGTATGCCCGAGCTCGGAGGCAGGGCGACGCATCGCTTCGACGATGCCGTTTGCCAGCGCTTGCGCACCGTCCGGAGCGATGCCTGCATCGAGTAGCACGGCGAATTCGTCGCCGCCGATGCGCGCGATCAGCGCCGCGCCGCCACAGCATTCCACCAGCCGCCTGGCAGTTTCCCGAAGGCAGGCGTCGCCAACGGCGTGGCCGTAGGTGTCGTTGATCTGCTTGAAGCCGTCGAGATCGACCAGCAGCAGCGCCCCAAGCCCGCTCTTGCCGCCCTCCAGCTCGGCGAGGCGCGCCTGGAACTGGCTACGATTGGCGAGGCCGGTCATCACGTCGAATTCGGCCAGATAGCGGGTACGATCGGCGAGCACCTTCTCCTCGGTAATGTCCTGCTTCATGCCGAAGATGCGATGGGCCACGCCGTCGCGGCTTTCCACGGCGCCGGTAAGGCGCATCCACCGTCGGTTGCCCTTGACGGTGACGATCTCCAGATCGAGCGCGAAATCGCTGCAATTGGCGATGGCATGGGCGCGCGCGGCCTCCATGCGCTGCCGCGAGGCATCCGTGTAGCAGGTCAGCGCCAGCTCGCGGGTCACCGGCGTGTTGCGCGCGATCTCGAACAGGTCGTAGACGCCATTGGTCCAGATCAGGCTGTTGTCGCTCAGGTTGCACTGCCAGATACCGATGCGGGCGGTGGCCGAGGCGCGATCGAACAGGGTTCGCCGCTGATCCTCGAGCGCGACATAGTCGGCGATGGTTCGGCTTTGCGCTTCGACCAGGCGGCGCTGGCGCGCGGCGGCGGCGGAGGTGAGCACCTCGCCGGCGAGCGCCGCGATGGTCGTCGCCATCATCGGGCTGCGCGGCCTCGGATCGAACAGGCTCAGCAGCTGGCTCGGGTGATCA
>CBFGMY010000214.1:0-6535 GCA_965650055.1 uncultured Devosia sp. | reverse complement strand
CGCGGCGGCGATGGGCGGCTCACGCTCAAGGGCGGGGTGCGCGAGGTGCTGGCCACTGAAATGCTCGAAGCCCTGGGCGTCTATACCTCCAAGAGCTTCTCGCTGGTCGAGACCGGGGAAGCGCTCTATCGCGGCGACGAGCCGTCGCCCACCCGCTCCTCGGTGCTGACGCGGCTTAGCCACAGCCATATCCGCATCGGCACCTTCCAGCGCCTCGCCTATCTCCAAGACACAGAAGGCCTCGACCAGCTGCTCGATTATGCCATCGCCAACTACTATCCCGAGCTCGCCGACAGCCCGGACAAGCCGGCGGCCTTCCTCGAAGCCGTGGTCGGCAAGGTGGCAAAGCTGGGCGCGCAGTGGATTGCTGCCGGATTTGTCCACGGGGTGCTGAACACTGACAATATCAGCATCACCGGCGAGAGCTTCGATTACGGCCCCTGGCGGTTCCTGCCCGTCTACGACCCGGATTTCACCGCTGCCTATTTCGACGAAACCGGCCTTTACGCCTTCGGCCGCCAATCCGACACTCTGGCCTGGAACCTCACCCGCCTTGCCGAATGCCTGTTGCCCCTCTCCAGCATCGAAGCGCTCGAACCGGCGCTCAACACCATCTGGCCGATCTTCCGCGCCGAGCTGCCCCGGCAGGTGCTGCGCCGCCTCGGCCTTATCGAGCGCGACATCGAAAGCGACGGCGCCTTTGTCACCGCGCTGTTCGGTTTCCTCTCTGCCAGCAAGGCGCCCTATGAGCAGTTTTTCTTCGACTGGCATGGCGGCAGCCGTAGCGCCGAGCGCGCGGCGCGCAGCCTGTCAGCCGCGTTCTATGCCAGCGAGGGCTTCCGCCCGATCGCCGATGCGCTGGAGCGCTACCAGCCCGCCGACGGCCTCAGGCTCGACCATCCCTATTTTACCCGGGCAAAGCCGCGCAGCATGCTGATCGAGGAGATGGAAGCCATCTGGGCGCCCATCGCCGAGCGCGACGACTGGAGCCTGTTCCACACCACCCTTTCGGAAATCGCCGAGATGCGCGATGCCTATGCCATAGTGCCCTGAGGAGATCGCCATGCCCCTTTATGCCCTCGACGGCGTCGCCCCGCAGATCGACCCCGATATCGGCTGGATCGCGCCGACGGCCGTGCTGGTCGGCGATATCATTGTCGGCCCCGAGGTCGGCATCTGGTTCGGCGTCGTGGCGCGCGGCGATATCGAGCGCATCACCATCGGCGCCCGCACCAATGTGCAGGAAAACTGCGTGCTCCACACCGATACCGGCTATCCGCTCGATATCGGCGACAATTGCACCATCGGCCATTCGGCCATCGTCCATGGCTGCACGATCGGCGACAATACGCTTGTTGGCATGGGCGCCACCGTGCTCAACGGCGCCCGCATCGGGAAAAACTGCCTCATCGGCGCCAATGCGCTCATCACCGAGGGCAAGGAAATCCCCGACAATTCCATGGTGGTCGGCGCCCCCGGCAAGGTCATCCGCCAGATCGACGACGAGGGCGTCCGCGGCCTTGCCGCCTCGGCCGAGCGCTATGTGCGCAATGCCCGGCGCTTTGCCTCGGGCCTGAGCGAAATCCATCCCGGCGATTTCGACCCGGCCTAGCCCGGGTTGAACATCCGGAAGCGCAGGAAGGTCTCGCCGTCCCAATCGATACTGCCATCAGGCACGAAGCCCAGCCGGGCCAGCGGCTTGAGCCGGGTGCGGCTGGGCGGCAGGAGGCACATGATCGAGGCAAAGCCGAAGCGGCTCCAGGCCAGCCCGATCAGATCGCGCGTGATGGCCGGACCCACACCCCATTGCTCGGGCAGCAGCACCAGCCCCAGGTCGACATCGTCGCCCTCGCGCTGAAAGCCGCCCCAGCCGACAAAGCGGCCGTCGACATGGATGGCCCAGGGGCCGTAGCCGTTCTCCTGCCACTGCGCATCCTTGGCTGCGGCCCAGTTGCGGCAGGTCGCCTCGTCCATCGCCGAGGCGAAGGGCATATGTTCGACAATGCCGGGGTGATTGACCAATTCCAGCATCTGCTCGACCGGCACGTCGGATAGCTTGCCATAGACAATGTGCATCGACTTATCCCCCGGTGCCACAATAACGCATCGATCCGGCGTCAGGCCATGCCGGTGACAGGCCCAGAGCGCCCTGAGACAAGTTCGCGTTTGCTTTTTGCAGTGCCCCCCGCCAATCTCGATTTGACTGTCCGGTCAAAAACGAGAGGCAGCGGGAGCCCATGCAGAAGATCATCGCCCAACTGGAAGACAAGCGCGCCCAGGCCCGGCTCGGTGGCGGCCAGAAGCGCATCGCGACCCAGCATGGCAAGGGCAAGCTCACCGCCCGCGAACGCCTCGACGTGCTGCTCGATCCCGGCAGTTTCGAAGAATACGACATGTTCGTCACCCACCGGGCGACCGATTTCAACATGGCCGACACCATCATCCCCGGCGACGGCGTCGTTACCGGCTGGGGCACCATCGAAGGCCGGCTGGTCTATGTGTTCAGCCAGGACTTCACCGTCTTCGGCGGCTCGCTGTCGGAAACCCACGCCAAAAAGATCTGCAAGATCATGGATCTGGCGCTGCAGAACGGCGCGCCTGTCATCGGGCTCAACGATAGTGGCGGCGCCCGTATCCAGGAGGGCGTGGCGTCATTGGGCGGCTATGCCGACGTGTTCTGGCGCAATGTGCAGGCCTCGGGCGCCGTGCCGCAGATCTCGGTCATCATGGGCCCCTGCGCCGGCGGCGCGGTCTATTCCCCCGCCATGACCGACTTCATCTACATGGTCAAAGACACCAGCTACATGTTCGTGACCGGCCCCGACGTGGTCAAGACCGTCACCAATGAAAGCGTGACGCAGGAAGAGCTCGGCGGCGCCTCGACCCACACGAAAATCTCCTCGGTGGCCGACGCAGCCTTCGACAACGACATCGAGACGCTGCTCGAAGTCCGCCGCCTCTTCGCCTACCTGCCGCTCGCCGCCGGCCAGAAGCCGCCGCGCCTGCCGACGCATGATCCGATCGACCGCGGCGACAACAGTCTCGATACCATCATCCCCGACAGCGCCAGCAAGCCCTATGACATGCGCGAGGTGATCGAGAAGGTCGCCGACGAGGGCGACTTCCTCGAAATCCAGAAGGACCATGCCGGCAATATCCTGTGCGGTTTCATCCGGCTCGATGGCCACAGCGTCGGCGTCGTCGCCAACCAGCCGCTGGTGCTGGCCGGGTGCCTCGACATCAACGCATCCAAGAAAGCCGCGCGCTTCATCCGCTTCTGCGACAGCTTCGAAATCCCCATCCTGACCTTTGTCGACGTCCCCGGCTTCCTGCCCGGCGTGGCGCAGGAATATGGCGGCATCATCAAGCATGGCGCCAAGCTGCTCTTCGCCTATGCCGAAGCCACCGTACCGCTGGTGACCGTCATCACCCGCAAGGCCTATGGCGGCGCCTATGACGTGATGGCCAGTAAGCACATCAAGGCCGACGTCAACTACGCCTGGCCCTCAGCCGAAATCGCGGTGATGGGCGCCAAGGGCGCGACGGAAATCCTCTATCGCTCGGAACTGGGCGACCCCGCCAAGATCGCCCAACGCACGGCGGATTACGAAGCCCGCTTCGCCAACCCCTTCGTCGCCGCCGAACGCGGCTTCATCGACGACGTGATCATGCCGCATGGGACGAGAAGGCGGGTCATCCGGGCGTTCTCGACGCTCAGGCACAAGACGCACAGCATGCCCAAGAAGAAGCACGACAATATTCCGTTGTGAGGAGCCGCGAAGTGATCACCAAACTCCTCGTCGCCAACCGTGGTGAAATCGCCTGCCGGGTCATCAAGACCGCGCGCAAGATGGGCATTGCCACCGTCGCGGTCTATTCCGATGCCGACCGCGAGGCGCTGCATGTCCGCATGGCTGATGAGGCCGTGCATATCGGGCCATCGCCGGCCAAGGACAGCTATCTCCTGATCGACAAGATCATCGCCGCCTGCAAGCAGACCGGCGCCCAGGCGGTGCATCCGGGCTATGGCTTCCTCTCGGAAAACCCGAAATTCGCCGAGGCGCTGGAAGCCGCCGGGATCATCTTCGTCGGCCCGCCGGTCAAAGCCATCGAGGCGATGGGCGACAAGATCACGTCCAAGAAGCTTGCCGCCGCGGCGGGAGTCTCGACCGTGCCCGGCCATATGGGGCTGATATCAGACGCCGAGCATGCCGTGACCATCTCCAGGTCCATCGGCTATCCGGTGATGATCAAGGCCTCGGCGGGCGGTGGCGGCAAGGGCATGCGGATTGCCTGGAACGACGCGGAAGCGCGCGAGGGCTTCGAGCGCTCCAAATCCGAGGCCGCGTCGAGCTTCGGCGATGATCGCATCTTCATAGAGAAATTCGTCACCGAGCCGCGCCATATCGAAATCCAGCTCATCGGCGACCAACACGGCAACGTGCTCTATCTCAACGAGCGCGAATGCTCGATCCAGCGCCGCAACCAGAAGGTCGTCGAGGAGGCGCCTTCGCCCTTCCTCGACGAGGCCACGCGCAAGGCCATGGGCGAACAGTCGGTCGCGCTGGCCAAGGCGGTGGATTACACCAGCGCCGGCACGGTGGAATTCATCGTCGATGCCGATCGCAAGTTCTACTTCCTCGAAATGAACACCCGCCTCCAGGTGGAGCATCCGGTCACCGAATTGATCACCGGGCTCGACCTCGTCGAACTGATGCTGCGCGTCGCCAATGGCGAAAAGCTGCCGCTTGCTCAGGCCGAGGTGCAGCGCAACGGCTGGGCCATCGAGTCGAGACTCTATGCCGAGGACCCCTATCGCAACTTCCTGCCCTCGACCGGCCGGCTGACCCGCTACCGCCCACCGGCGGAAAGCGCGTCCGAGAGCCTGGCCGTGCGCAACGATACCGGCGTGTTCGAAGGCGGAGAAATTTCCACCTTCTACGATCCGATGATCGCCAAGCTCTGCACCTGGGCGCCGACCCGCATCGAAGCCATCGACGCCATGGCCGTGGCGCTTGATAGTTTCGAGGTCGAAGGCGTCGGCAACAACCTGCCCTTCCTCTCCACGGTCATGGATCAGGAGCGCTTCCGCGAGGGGCGGCTCACCACCGGCTATATCGCCGAGGAATTCCCCGAGGGCTTCCACGGCGCCGAACTCAGCGAACAGCACCAGTTCGACATCATTGCCGCCGCGGCCATCATGATGGCCCGCCGCGAGCAGCGCCGCAGCGGCGCGACAACCGAGTCGCATTGGCATGTGCAGGTCGGCGATATCGCCACATCGGTGACGCTGCACCAGCATGGCCTCGAAACCCAGGTCGATCTCGGCTGGCACAGCCAGGCCGCGCATCTGCACTGGCAGTCCGGGGACAAGACGGCGCAGCTCGACTGGTCCGATGGCCGCCGGGCGGTGCTCAAGGTCACCCCTGTTACCTCAGGCTTCCGCATCCGCTATCGCGGCGCCGATCTCAAGGTGCAGGTGCTGCGGCCGCATATCGCGGCGCTGCTCAAGCACATGCCGGTCAAGGTGCCGCCCGACATGAGCAAGTATCTGCTCTGTCCGATGCCCGGGCAGATCGTGCGCATCGATGTCAGCGAGGGCGATATCGTCGAGGATGGCCAGACGCTGGCCATTGTCGAAGCCATGAAGATGGAAAACGTGCTCAAAGCCGAAAAACGGGCGCGGGTGAGCAAGGTGCATGCCGCACCCGGCGCCGTACTGGCGGTGGATCAGGTGATCCTCGAATTCGAGGCGGTGTGATGGGCGCTGACTGGGGCAGCACGAAGCCTTCGGTTCCTTCGCCTCCCTCCCCCTTGAGGGGAGGGATTGAGGGTGGGGGTCCTTCGGTAGGCCACAAAGCTACCCCCTCCTCAGCTCTGCTACGGCCCTATGGGCCGAGCTGCGCTACCCTCCCCTCAAGGGGGAGGGAGGCCCCAACCGGGAAGTTTGTTCGAGGTGCCCATGTCCGCTGAATTCGCCCACTGGGCCGCCCTGGCGCAAAAGGAACTGCGCGACACCCCCGTCGCCTCGCTCGATCGCGACTATGGCGGCATCCCGGTCAAGCCGGTCTATTTCGGCGAAGGCTCCGAAACCCCGGGCGTCGAACCGTTCACCCGCGGCGTGCGCGCCACCATGTATGCCAACCGGCCCTGGACCATCCGCCAATATGCCGGCTTCTCGACGGCCCGCGAATCCAACGCCTTCTATCGGCAGGCATTGGAAAAGGGCCAGAAGGGGCTCTCGGTCGCCTTCGATCTCGCCACCCATCGCGGCTATGACAGCGACCATCCGCGGGTAACAGGCGATGTCGGCAAGGCGGGCGTGGCGATCGATTCCGTCGAGGACATGAAGCTGCTCTTCGACGGCATCCCGCTCGATCAGATGAGCGTGTCGATGACCATGAATGGCGCCGTCATTCCGGTGCTGGCCATGTTCATCGTCGCGGCGGAAGAGCAGGGCGTGCCGCAAGCCAAGCTCGACGGGACCATCCAGAACGACATCCTCAAGGAGTTCATGGTCCGCAACACCTACATC
>CBFGMY010000213.1:0-6636 GCA_965650055.1 uncultured Devosia sp. | reverse complement strand
CCCGGCGCAGGCGCCTTGTCCGCCGGGTGGCACGCGGCGATGGCGATGAGCGCGAACACCGCGATATGGGCAGCAAAGGCGTTCTTGCTGCCAAAGACGCCGAGCCAGGCGCCGCCTGTGCCGGTGCGGCCAAACAGGATGCTGGCGATGACGCCGATGCCATAGACGAGGAACATCAGGCGCATCAGCGAGGTCGTCGACAGGCGCCCGGTCATGACGATCGCCACGACGAACGTGAGGGCCAGCTGCGCGCCATAGCGCAGGGAATTGGCCGGATATTGCGACCACAGCGCCGTCAGCAGGCAATAGGCCGGCAGCAGCAGCACGAACCACCAGCGGCGGACGCTATCGATACTGGCCGGCACATTGCTGGCAATGAGCAGCCCACTGCAGCCCATGAAGGTCAGCGCGGCCAGTGGGCCGAACATGGCATTGAGCACCAGGGCGGCAAACGCCCCAAAGATCAGGAGATAGGCCATGTCCACGGTCACGCGGGGCGGCAGGGAAGTCATGACGCCTCCCGCGTGGCGCCGGCATCGGCCAGCATGACCTCGGGGATGAAGCCGGCGGCATAGCGACCCGCCGGGTCAAGGGCCACGCAGCGCGTTCCGGCATAGGCGGCCAGCTCGCGCCAGACGTCGCGCGGGCGCGGCGCGGACCAATCGACCAGGTGCGGCGGCACATAGTCCGGTACGACCCTATTGGCGCCCGACCCGCCCTGCCCGCTCAAAACCAGCGGTTCGCTCCGGGCGGTACTGGCCTCGTCGCCACGGTCCGGACGCAGCCTACCCTCAAGGAGCGAGATCCAAAGGCGCCGAAGATGGCCGGGCTGTTCCACCAGCAGACCGATCGCCTGCCCGAGCCGGCGGCCCTTTATGCTCGATACCAGCTCTTCGTAGGACAGACCCTGCCGCAAGGCCGCCAGCCTGGCGGCGAGTGCAACGGTCAGTTCCTTCGACAGCGGCGGGCTTGCGGCGACAAAGGCGCGTTGCCGCTCCACCATCGCCTTCATGTCACGCACCGACAGGCGATGCGAAATCGAGGCAGAATGCCGCCGATAGAGATAGAGCGGCTCGGGCACGACCACCATGCGGGCATTTTCGAGCAGCAGCCGCAGCACGAAATCATAGTCTTCGCCGATCCGCAGGGCCTCGTCATAGCGGGTCTTGCCAAGGCGCTCGGCGCGGATCATCGGCTTGAGGTAGCCCAGCGAGGGCGAACCGTTGAGCCCCGCCAGGACCCACTGCACGGGCGAGACGAAAAAACTGGCCGGCGCGTCCGCACCCAGCATCAAACGGGGCGGGCTGCCGTCCTCGTGGAACAGTAGCAGGTCGTCGGCGACGATATCGGCATCATGGCGCGCGGCCACCGACAGCAGCCGCTCGAAGCGCTCGGGGTGAATGATATCGTCGGAGTCCACGATGGCAATCCACCGGCCACGTGCCAGGTCGAGCGCCCGATTCCGGCAATGGGCCGGGCCCCGATTGGCCTCGGCCGACGCCAGGCGAATGCGGGGATCCTCGGCCATCAAGGCTCGCACCAGCGCGGGGCTGTTGTCGCGCGAGGCATCGTCGCTGACGATCACTTCAATGTCGGCCACCGTCTGACCAAGCACGGACCGAAGGGCGGGCACAATTCGCCCGCCAGCCTCGAAGTTGGCCATGATGACCGAGATGAGCGGCTTGCTCGTCTCGCGCTGATGTGGTGACTGCATCTGCCTGTCCAGTGCCGGTATCGCTAAGCGACGCTCTCGCCCGGCTCGGCGCTGGGTGCGAGGGTGCGATCCACCTGCCCCAGCAAGTCCTCGAGCCGCTGGATCTGGATGTCGAGCTGGGCCATGCGCTGCCGGGCGCGCGCGCCGCTTTGCTCAGCCGACCCGATGGCGCGTTCGTCAAGCGGATCGCGCCGGCCATACTCGGCGGAGTTGTCCATCAGCGTGGCGGCCTGGGCGTAGTAGAAATTCATGCGTTGCCCGAGGCCGTCACGCTCGCGGCGCGCATCGGCCAGCGCCATGGCGATGGCATTGCTGATCGTGCCGAAGCGCGCCTCATCGGTTTCGGCATCCCGACCGGGATTACGCGACCGAAAGGCACGGGGACGAATTGAAAACATGGCCATGGTCATCTCCCTCAGCGGCTGCCGGTGCGCATGACAACGACCTTGACGGTCTTGATCAGGATGACGAAATCGCCCAGGAACGACCATTCGCGGACATAGCGGCTGTCGAGCTGGACACGCTGGTCGTAGTCGACATCGCTGCGGCCACTCACCTGCCACAGGCCGGTAATGCCCGGACGAACCGCCGCGTAATGCTCGATCTGCTCGGCATAACGGACCACTTCATCCTGCACGATCGGCCGCGGCCCGACCAGGCTCATCTCGCCGCGAATGACGTTGATCAGCTGGGGCAGTTCGTCGAGGCTGGTGACTCGCAGGAAGCGGCCCAGCGGCGTGATGCGCGGATCGTCGCGCAGCTTCTGTGTCGCGTCCCATTCGGCACGCGCCTGGGGGAACATTTCCAGGTGCCTTTGCAGGGCCTCCTTGGAATTGACTACCATCGAGCGGAACTTGAGGCATTTGAAGCGCTTGCCGTTCTGGCCAATGCGTTCATGCGAGAACAGCACGGGCCCGCGATCGGTGGAGAACATGATCACGGCAATGAAGAACATGGCCGGCAGGGCAAATATCAGCATGAGCGTGGCCGCGCTGATATCGAACGCGCGCTTGGCGCCAGTGCCGCGCCGGGCGCCGAATTTTGAATCGAGGTCTGATGAACCGACTTCAGCATTGGTGATCGACATGATGTTCTCTCGCGAAGTTTGAAGCCTTGATATCGGCGGCTCAGATCGATTCCGCGCATGGGACATCGTTCGCGAAAGCGCATGCGCCACGCGGGATCCCAACCCGTCAAACTCTCTGATCTATCCCCCCGAAACTTCTGCCGGGGTTCGCCGCATTCGGACGAAACGTCTCCGTGGCCGGATTGCGCATCGCCATGGACAGGAGGCAAACATGATAGGATTGGCGTGGCAACGCCGGGTGCGCATAGCTGCAATGCGCCGCCCCAGTCACAAATTCACCCCAAAGCGGCAAGCCGCAGCCCGGGCAAATCAGTGTGCCAAGTGCAACAAGGCGCCGCCGGCCATCGCTGAGAAGATTATCGTTTTGGCTATTCTACGCGGGATTGCCCTGGCAAGTAACGCGGCCAGGCAGCTCAAGAGGAAGCAAGGCTCACCAATTGAACAGGAACACGACGCCGTTCCACATTAGGTAGATGCCAATCCAGGCCAGCGCCATTACCCCGATGGCCACAAGCCCCCAGGGCCACGGAAACACGGCGCGCTCCCTTCCCTGTGGCACCGCCGCGAGCGGCGCCTTGCGCAACTGACCTTCCTCTGGTCCCTTTGGCTCCACGAAAACCTCCCACGGCCACCGGTAGCCGGCAACCAGGCCGGGCCCTGCCCGCCGCGTCGGCTCGTCCGCAATATGGACCCACCCGCTGACTAGCACAGGGCGGTAAATACAACCCTCATGCGCGTGGTGAAATAGGTCCTTCGATCACGTCTGCGTTGGCCCACCGCCCACCGTCGACAGCCGCTCCGCCAAGATGAGACGCCGGCCCACTATTTCAGCCGAGAGCATGGTCGGACACATTTACTTGGCAATGCTGGTAGCAGAAACAACGCGCCACCTGACACCACGCTTAAAATGCGGCCAAAATCCGCTTGGTTGCCTGCCAATTGGGCAAGTCGAGCGAGCAGCATATCTGCAATCGAGCTATGCGGCGACATCTGGAAATTCAGGTGGCTCGACTTGTCCGGAGATGGTCCAATCGCCCAGCTTACACTGAATAAGGAGAGTGAGTTTGTCCAAACGTGTGAAGACTGCCGTCTTTCCGGTCGCAGGACTGGGAACCCGCTTCCTGCCGGCGACCAAAGCAATGCCCAAGGAAATGCTCACGGTGGTCGATAGGCCCCTCATCCAATATGCCGTCGATGAGGCCCGCGAGGCCGGAATCACCCACTTCGTCTTCGTGACCGGCCGCAACAAGGGGGTCATCGAGGATCATTTCGACCGTCAGTTCGAACTGGAAGCGACGCTCGAAGCGCGGGGCAAGACCCGCATCCTGCGAGACCTGCAGCAGGACCTGCCATCAGCTGGCCGCACCAGTTTCACCCGGCAGCAGGAGCCGCTGGGCCTGGGCCACGCGGTGTGGTGCGCACGCGATATCGTCGGCGACGAACCATTCGCCCTGTTGCTGCCAGATATGCTGTTCAAGGGCCGCCGCGGCGTCCTCAAGCAGATGATGGAAACCTACGAGGTGACCGGCGGCAATGTCGTCGCCGTCGAGGAAGTGCCGATGGCCGAAGTCTCGTCCTATGGGGTGGTCGGGCGCGGCGAAGGCGATGACAAGAGCTTCCGCATCAACGGCATGGTCGAAAAGCCTGCCGTCGCCGACGCGCCGTCGAACCTGATCATCTCGGGCCGCTACATCCTCCAGCCGGAGATCTTCACGCTGCTGGCCGATCAACCGCGTGGCGCTGGCGGGGAAATCCAGATCACCGACGCCATGCAGACCCTGATGCAGCAGCAGCCCTTCGTGGGCGTCAAGTATGAAGGCCAGTCCTTCGACTGCGGCTCCAAGATCGGCTTCCTTACCGCCAACGTCGCCTATGCGCTCGACCGTGAGGATATTGGCGACGACTTCCTCGCCGCTCTGGCCAAGATCGGGCTCCACAATGCCCTGATGGAAGGCTTCAAGATCGCGGCGGAATAGCCGCGCAGTGACGGCGCCCTAGTTGGGCGCCGTCTCCAGCCGCCGCTCGGCCCGATAGGCAAAGCGTTCCAGCCCGCCCATATCGGTAAACCGGGGCAGCGCGGCCAATTCCACCTTGTTGAGCACAACGCCGACAATGTAGTCGGCCAACTCTGGCTCCTGTTCCAGCAGAGCCGTGAGCAGCCGGCGCGGTGTCTTCCCCCACTCGGCCACCAGGATGCCACCGTCGGTAAACGGCAGTACCGCGAGAGCGTCGACGACCAACGCCAAAGCCGGCAGGTCCAGGATAACGTGGTCGAACTGGCCACGGGCCTCGGCCAGCACCTTCTGCATGATGATGCCGGACAGATCACCACCGCCAGCTTCCGGCGCCAGGGCCGAGAGGCTGGCGATACCGGTCTGGCCGTTGGTCACGACGACCTTGCGCCAATCGCCCATCTGCGAAGGCAGGATGCGCGCTGGCATGCCCGTGCGGCTCTGCGGCGTATTCTCGTCGGCATTGATCACCAGCACCCGTGACCCGGAAGAGGCCAGCATTTCCGCAAAGGATGCCGCAAAGGTAGATTTCCCTTCACCCGGCAGGGCCGAGAGGATGCCGATGACGGTGGTGCCGCGATCGGCTATCGGCTGCAGCACCAGGCGGGCTGCCCGCAATGTCTCCATATAGGGTCGCCCCCAGCGCGGGCCGCTGCGTTGCGCGAAGGCATTGCGGACCACCGTGCTGACGGTTCGGCGCTCTGTCATGTCGGGCGCCCCGCTTGCAAGCTGAAGCTTGGGGAAATAACCCAGAAAGCGCAGGCCCAGTTGCCGCCTGACCTGTGAGCCCACGCGGAAGCCGCGCTCACGCAACTCGCTGATTGCGGCCAGCACGGCACCAAGGAAGCTGCCGGCGATGATGGCCGCGGCCACGATCACCAGCGTCTTGGGGCTCGAGGGCAGTTCGGGCAACAGAGCTTCGGTGACGATGCGGATCGATGGGATTGGGAAGCTCTGGCGCTGCACCGATTCCTCGTAGCGCACCAGGTAGCTGTTGTAGAGCGATCGCAACGCCTCAGACCGCTGCTGCAGTTCGTTGAGGCGCACCTGTTCCTGGCTGATCGAGCCGGCGCTTTGCCCCTCGGCATCGATATCGCCCCGCAGGCCGGCTTCCTGTTGGGTCGCGATGGCAAGCTGGGTGCGATATTGTTCGTCGAGGTTCTGCAGCAGCGCAAAGATGCGGCTGTCGAGCGCCGCCTTCTCTGCGGCCAGGGTCAGCAACTGCGGGTGGTCCTCGCCGAAACTGGTCCGAACCTCCGCGATGCGGCTGGTCAGCGCCGCCGATTGGGTCCGCAGCACGGCAATTTCGGCCGGATCGGTCTGGGTTCCGCTCAACAGCGACACATTCGCCGCCGCCGCCGCGGGTCCGGCAGCGACCACTGTCTGCAACTGATCCGACAGGGCGCGCAGCCGGGCTGTTTCGGCCTGGGCTTCGGCGAGCTGGCCCGACAGGGCCTCGATGCGCTGTGTGGTCAGGTTGCGGTCCTGGCCCACCGACAGGCCGGTCTGCTTTCGAAAGTCTTCAATCGCCAGGCTCGCGGTGCGCTGGCTTTCGCCGATCTCAGCCAGCCGTTGCTGCAGCCAGTCCGACGCGGCGCTGGTCGCCTCGAGCTCGGCGTTGAGCTGGTCCTCGAGCAGGGCATGGGCATAGGCCCGAGCGATGCGCTGCGCCAATTCCGGCGTGGCCGCCTCATAGCCCACCCTGATAATGGAGCTGCGACCCATGCGATCGACCTGCACATTGGCCCGCAGCATGCCCACCACCTCGTCGAGGCTGGCCTCCAGGTCGGTCGGGCGCGCAGTATTGCCGAACGACAGAAGCC
>CBFGMY010000212.1:0-6697 GCA_965650055.1 uncultured Devosia sp. | reverse complement strand
GGACTCGAACCTCCACGCCTTGCGGCGCTGGAACCTAAATCCAGTGCGTCTACCAATTCCGCCACACCCGCAAGGGTACCCGCTGGCCGGGTTGGCGTTGCATCTATATGAAGTGCGGAAGCCAGTCAAAGGGCATTGGGCCACGTCATCACAAGAGTCCGGTTCCTGCTTCGCCTCCCATGGCAGGCCAGGAACGAATCGTCCCGTACTTGTCAACGGCCTCTCGAACCAAGGGCAGCCGGCGGAGGGCCTCAAGCCGTTCATAGTGCAATCGCTCAATTGGCGTCGGGTTCGGCACCATCTCGAAGCGTTGTAGGGCGGCTAGCGCTTCCACTCGCGTGTCAGGATTTTCTAGCTGAGCCACAAGAAGCGGCACAATGGCATCGACCCTGTCCGCGCAAATCAGAGCCGACTGAACCATGCGGTAACTCACGTCGATATGCGCGATGAGGTAAGTGAGAGCACCACTCAACGCGTCTGTGTCGCCCAGCTGGCTGTACGCGCAGGCCTTCACATGTTCCGCGGAGATCAGACCGTAGGGGTTGGCACCATCTAAGGGCTCCATTTCAGCCGCGGCGCCCTTTGTCGCTAGTGCAGCGAGTGCAGCCTTTGGTTGTCCGTGGAGAACGTTCATCATTCCAAGGTTAACCTGATGGCTGATCGAGTCCGTGACGGAGGTTTCGAGCGCCATAGTCTGGGAGAGCAGCGCCTCGTCATACCGCCCGAGTCGAAACAAGATGCGGGACCGTATGTCATGCAGCCAATGGAGGTAACCGTCGACATCGTCAAATGTCGGAACGGATCTGTCTTCGGCAGCGGCAAGCGACGTGTCAGCAAGATCAAGAGCTTCCGCAAGATTGCCGCCGGCCATCATACTGGTGACCAACAACGTGATTGCGCGGATATCTCGCGGATGGTTGGCCACTAGCATTCGCGCCCGTAACAGCTCCGTCTCTTGGGCGGAACGAAAGGTCGATATTGGCTCGCCATTGGAAATATCTTTGAACTGCTTGGCGAAATATAGAGATGCTATGAGGTCTGGCTGAGTCAGCGCCGCGGCAACGGCCCGCGCCGGTTCGTCTTGCCCCCTGTTCAGGTGCTCAATCAATAGCTCATACCAGACACTATCGGGCCGATCGTAGTCGCTCGGTATCGCGGCACGTTCAGACCACACCGCCGTCATCAATCGATAGCGACGATCTGCTACCGCATCGTTCCCGCGGCTGCTCCTAAGCACTTCCGCCAGCAGCCCGTACTCCCAATTTGCCCCCCCAGCGTCTAGGGCGAGAAGTTGCTCCATTGCCTCCACGGCACCGACGCCGTCGCCGTTCACCGCTGCCAGCACCGCCAATAAGGCCCATTGCTCTGCCCCGACCAGCTCAGGGAAGAGGTTCGCCGACGCAGATAGTCGATCATAGGCGGCCCCAGTCGCGTTGCGCCGCATTTCGATCGTGCCAATCATCTGCGCTACGGCGAATTGATACTCGCGTGGAATTCCAAGGAAGCCTGGAGCACTGCTTGCCTGAAGCAGGGTCTTGAAGGCGGCGTCGATTTCGCCGTTCTGAAGCTGAAAGTGCCCCAAAACCGTGAGCCTTGTAGCAAGCGCGATTTCAGCCTCTGAAGGCGATAGCACCGAACTCTTGAGCTGCTCAGCAAAAGCGACTTGTGGCGCCATTCCAAGCAACAACAATGCCAAAATGGCAGGTACAACAATGCGCAACATGCAGGATTCCTTGGGCTTTCACAGTTTTGATGAGCGCCAAACCGAGGGTAATAGGCCCGCAAAGGCCCTGAGATGGACCATCTCGCGAGACATGGGAGGCGTCTACTGAGGCGATCTCTCGGGTATCGAGAACACCGTGCTGATCAGCCCCTGCTCCACCACGAACATCACCGCCGTCTCGATCGGCTCGGGCCCGAGGCCGTGGATCAGTTCGTGGTCGATGACCTTGTTGCCGATCACCATGCGGTTGACCAGTTCGGCGCGCAGGCCGGCATGGATGAAGCGCTGGCTGGCGTAGAATTCGCCATAGGCGGCCTTGCCGTCGATCATCGGGGTCATGTCCGGCAGGCGAAAGCTGCGGACGTTGTCGGCGAAGGCGGACAGGAAGCGCGGCAGGTCGCGATCGTTGTAGGCTTCGAACTGCAGTTCGACACATTGAAGTGGCGTCATAAGCGTCATTCTCGCGACCTCCCTCGCCCGACCCGCTGGACGACTGCCCAAAACTTGTGCAACGTGGTTATGTTTTGTCCACGCCCTGCCCAAGCGATAGCGTGGGCGGTGGCAGTCTATTCCAGTAAGTCCTTAGTTGGACAAGCGTTTTTCGCATCATGGCACCGTGGCACAGGCCGTGCATACGGGTGTGCGGTATCCGCCGCTAGCGGCACGTGGAGGCTCAAATGAAAAAGATCGAGGCTATCGTAAAGCCGTTCAAGCTCGACGAGGTCAAAGAGGCGCTTCAGGAAGTGGGCCTGCAGGGCATCACGGTCACCGAAGCCAAGGGCTTTGGGCGCCAGAAGGGCCATACCGAACTCTATCGCGGCGCCGAATATGTCGTCGACTTCCTGCCCAAGGTGAAGGTCGAAGTCGTGTGCCCCGACGAGCTGGCCGAGAAGGCCATCGAAGCGATCCGCAACGCGGCGCAAACTGGTCGCATTGGCGACGGCAAGATCTTCGTCTACTCGATCGAGCAGGCCATTCGAATCCGTACCGGAGAATTCGGCGACGACGCGCTCTAGGGACCGCGAGGCCCTTGGCGCGACCCGCCGTGACGTAACAACAAGCATTCCGATTTAGACAGGGGAAGACCTAATGACCACCGGAAGCGACATCCTCAAGCGCATCAAGGACGAGAACATCAAGTATGTCGACCTGCGCTTTACCGACCCGCGCGGCAAGCTGCAGCACGTCACGATGGACGTGACCGTCGTCGACGAGGACCTCTTCGAAGAAGGCACCATGTTCGATGGTTCCTCGATCGCTGGCTGGAAGGCCATCAACGAGTCCGACATGGTGCTGATGCCCGATCCGAACTCGGCCTATATGGACCCGTTCTTCGGCGCCTCGACCCTCGCGATCAACTGCGACATTCTCGAGCCCCTCACCTACCAGCCGTATAACCGCGACCCGCGCACCACGGCCAAGAAGGCCGAAGCCTATCTCAAGGCATCGGGCATCGGCGACACGGTCGTGTTCGGCCCCGAGCCGGAATTCTTCCTGTTCGACGACGTGAAGTATTCGAACACCCCCTACAAGGTGGGCTTCGAAGTCGACCATCCGGAACTGCCGTCCAACAACGACACCGCCTATGAAGCCGGCAATACCGGTCACCATATCGGTCTCAAGAAGGGCTATTTCCCGGTTCCGCCGCTGGACAGCGCGCAGGACATCCGTGGCGAAATGCTCGCTGCCATGGCCGAAATGGGCGTCGTGGTCGAAAAGCACCACCACGAAGTGGCCTCGGCTCAGCACGAACTGGGCATCAAGTTTGCCCCGATGATCAAGTCGGCCGACGACGTGCAGATCTACAAGTACGTCATCCACCAGGTCGCCAATGCCTACGGCAAGACCGTCACCTTCATGCCCAAGCCCATCTATGGCGATAACGGCTCGGGCATGCACTGCCACCAGTCGATCTGGAAGGACGGCAAGCCGCTGTTCGCCGGTGACCAGTATGCCGGCCTCAGCATGGACGCGCTGTACTATATCGGCGGCGTGATCAAGCATGCCAAGGCGATCAACGCCTTCACCAACCCGACCACCAACAGCTACAAGCGCCTGGTGCCCGGCTTCGAAGCCCCCGTGCTGCTGGCCTACTCGGCCCGTAACCGTTCGGCTTCGTGCCGTATCCCCTTCGGCCAGTCGCCGAAGGCCAAGCGCGTGGAAGTCCGCTTCCCCGATCCGCTGGCGAACCCCTACCTGGGCTTTGCCGCGCTGCTGATGGCTGGCCTGGACGGCATCAAGAACAAGATCCACCCCGGCGACCCAATGGACAAGGATCTGTACGAACTGCCGCGCCAGGAACTGCTCGCCATCCCGACCGTTGCCGGCTCGCTGCGCGAAGCGCTGGAAAACCTCGACAAGGACCGCGAGTTCCTCAAGGCCGGCGGCGTGTTCGATGACGACCAGATCGACAGCTATATCGAGCTGAAGATGACGGAAGTGATCAAGTTCGAGCACACCCCGCATCCGGTCGAATACGAGATGTACTACTCGGCCTAAGCCTGAGTTTTGCGCTATACGAAAGGGCCCTGCGGGGCCCTTTCTGTTTTTGGAGCCTGGCATGGCTGGACGCTGGCGGGAGACATCGCCGATCGAACTGGCGGATTGGCTGGCCGACGTCCCGGCGCAATGGGCCTTTGCCGGCGGCTGGGCGCTGGACCTCTGGGCCGGCATCAACAGCCGGTCGCATTCCGATATCGAAATCACCTGCTTGCGCGCCGACCTGCAAGCCCTGGCGGGCGCCCTGCCCGGCTTCGAGATCGTGGTGGCGCAGAACAAGCAGCTCTCGCCGTGGCGCGCCAACGTGCCGCCCCAACTGCCCTTCAGCCTCTGGCTGCGGCGGCATGGCGAGACGCTCTGGGATTTCGAGATCGTGGCCGAGGCGCATAGCAGCAATACCTGGCGGTATCGGCGCGACGAGCGCATTGCGCTGCCGCTCGATCGCGCTGTCCTCACGACTGCTGATGGCTGGCGGGTGATCGCGCCGGAGATCCAGCTGCTCTACAAGTGCAAGGAGCCCAGGGACAAGGATTTGGCCGACCTGCAGCTCTTCTTGCCGCTACTGGCGCCGGACGCTCGGGACTGGCTGCGCGCGGCGGTGGCCACGGCGCATCCGCAGATGACGCCGGCGCTCGAGGCGATCGATCGCGCCGCCGTGGGGACCTAGTCCGCCAGATATTCGCGAATCATCAGCCGCGCGCGGCGCAGTCGGGCTTTGGTCGCTTCCCGGGTCAGGCCGGTATGGGTGGCGATTTCGCCGATGCTGAATTCCTCGACATCCCGCAGCAGCAGGATGGTGCGGTAATGCGCCGGCAGCGACTGGATGGCCGAGGCGAGGTCGAAGCGCAGCTCGGCCTCCGGGCGCTGCGATAGTTCCATACTGTCCGCCAGCCCGTCGAGCGACTGGTCGCCCAAGCGCATGGCGCGGGCCAGCCGACTGCATTCGCGCCGAACCATAACGAAGAGCCAGCCGATATAGGCGGCCGGCGAGCGCAGGCCACTGATGCGGCGGGACACTGTTGTCATCGCCTCCTGCACCGCATCATCGACGTCCTCGAGGCGGCAGGCGCGTCGCGCATAGCGGCGAATGTCCGGCTGGCTGGCGCGCAGCAGCGCGGAGATGGCGCCATGATCACCAGCCTGGGCGAGGCCGATCAGTTCGGGTGCGATCGCTCCTGCCGCTGATTTCACCGTCTCACTGCCTTTCCCTCAGGCGCCGTCCGATCGTGGCGCAGGCCGGGCACCAGCCGACGATGCCGGTCACGGCCAGCATGGCTCCAGCCGCTGCAACGCCATAGCCGAGCGCCCCGCCTGGGACGGCCAAGCCGAAGACGACTGCTGCGGCGCCGATCACGACGCGCGACCACTGTTCCCAGCGATAGAGGTTTTTCCGATAGAGCATAGTGTTTCCTTGCGCAGGCCGTGTTGGATCGTGGCTGCACAGGGAAAGAGGCGCGAACCGAGCAAAACGGTTCGCGGCGGCACAGAAAAATCAATCGTAGCCGTAGCCGTCGGCTGGCGGGTCGTCCGGTTCGCGCGTGTCGATCCGCGCGGATGGCAGCACGGCCATGGCACTGCGCCAGGCCCGCGGCGTTTCCAGCATGGTCTCGATATCGTCGGCAGGATGCGGGTTATCGAAACGCACCGCAAAACCGACATCGAACTCCCGCACGACATGGGCTTCGACATCGCCCACGGTAACGGCAGCGCCAACCGGGGGATGCTCCTTGGCCGAGATCACGGCACCCGTGGCGGAATAGTCGACGATCAGGCAGGGCATGGCGATGCCGGGTTCGACCACCAGCATCGAGCGCGGTTCGGCCGGCAGGAAGCGCTTGGCGGCCCGACGATCGGCCATGCCAGACCGCCATGTCCGACGGCGGAACGCCTCGATCCGTGCGGCGAGTTCGGCCTGCGCGGCGCGGGCGCCGTCCAGCTTGACGACGAAGCCATCGTTGACGTGAGCGGAGATGTGGCCCCGGAGGGCTCCAAATGGCGCGAAGCTGGCGGAGACGACCTCCCCGATGGGGCCAATCGTCGGCGCCGTCGCCACAAATTCGGTGGGAGAAATGGTTCTCAGCCGACAGGCAAGGATGTTGACGCCGGGGCGTCGCGCCTCGCCGCCCAGGACATAGCGTCCGGTGACGGTGCTGATATTGTCGATAGCGTGGTCTAGAGCGACTGCTGCGGCCATGACGCCACCCAATGAGCAAGGACCAGGGCAATGTACATACAGCCCCTGAAGACCATGCTCACAAATGAGCAGCAGATTTCCCTATTTATTTAAGAAGAACTTCACCTTACGGCGCAGCGGATTCGTCCGCGGCGGCAACTGGCGGCGCCATCAGGGCTTCGATCTCGCCCATATCCTGCTGCTGGATGAACTGCAGGGCAAAGCCGACATCAAGATGGCGGACCACGCGGCCCACGAGCTTGCCGATTGCCATCGGCGTGCCAAGGCCCGGGAAAATCTCT
>CBFGMY010000211.1:0-6709 GCA_965650055.1 uncultured Devosia sp. | reverse complement strand
CGGGTAGTACTTCTGCGAGTTGGCGTTCTGCATGAAGAAGGCCATCGCGGGGCCGCGCATGTGCTGGGAATTGTCGGCGACGCCGGACGATTTCTCCGCCAGCATGGCGTTGGTGGCCGGAGAACGATAGGCCGAGACGACGTTGATCGGCTGGCTGGCGCCGACCTCCTGATAGACTTCCCAGACCAGGTCGAACAGGCGGGGATCCATCTTGGTCGGCTCGTTGCGCCGCCAATCGCGCAGGAACTGGTTGAGCTCGTTGAGACCGGACTGGACATATTGCCCGTTGCGCTTGAAGACGATCCGGGCGGTTTCCTGGGTATGGGTATAATAGAGGTAGAGCGCGCGTTCGCTGGCGGCCGCGGCGGGCACGACAGCCTGCGGCAGGATGACCGTGATGCTCATAAGGGCGGCAGCAAACAGCCGCACGATATGGTTCCGTATCAAATAGGAAGTCCCCGTCACGCCAAACTCTGCCCGGTTATTGCCAGTTGTCGTCGGACGTTAGCGCGAAAATTGATCGAATTGATTAACGCTAACGAGATCTCAATCGGCCAGTGCCGGACCCCTCACCATAAAATACTAAGGGCAAAAGCGGGCGCAACCAAGGCGAAATTGTAAACGGGGGGTTAGGGGGCTGAGGCGCGGCGTCTGCAGGGCGGCACCTCCCGCTATCCGGGCCAGACATCCCCCACCCTTGATCCCTCCCCGCAAGGGGGAGGGTGTCGACTGCCGAATTTTGGAAAGTTAAGGCGACAGCTCGACGACGGGCGCGGCTTCGGCGACGATTTCCGGAGCGATTTCGGGCTGCACCAGGTCCATGGCTGCGATCAGCTTGGCATTGTGGCCGTAGACGTCGCCAAAGGATTTCAGCGAGCCATCGGCTTGGACGCGGATGGTGAAATAGGTGATGTGCACCGGAATCTGGTGGTCTGGATTGACCCAGCGCTCGGTGGATCCGAACATCGCCTCGAGCGAAGCCCGGGAGATATTGGGCTCGTTGGCCATCAGCGCATCGGCAAATTCCATCGGGTTCTGCACCCGCACGCAGCCATGGCTATAGGCGCGGAAGGAGCGGGCGAACAGCGACTTGGACGGCGTATCGTGCAGATAGACGTCGTGCTTGTTGGGGAACAGGAACTTGATCTGGCCCAGGGCATTGCCCGGCCCGGGGCGCTGGCGCACGCGGAACGGGAAATTGGAGGTCGAGACCTGGCTCCAATCGACCTGCCAGGGGCTGACCGGCGAGCCGTTATAGAGCAGGTCCATGTTCTGGTTTTCGACATAGCCGGGGTTGCGCATCACAGCCGGGGCGACTTCGCCGCGCAGGATCGAGCTCGGCACGTTCCAGTAGGGGTTCACCACGATGTGGCGGATATTGTCCGAGAAGATCGGCGTCTGGTTCTTGGTGGTGCCGACCACGACGCGCGTCGTGTATTCCTCGGCACCGTCCCGGTTGATGGCCAGCCGGAACTCGGGGATGTTGACGAAGACGTTGAAGGCGCCCAATTCTCGCGGCATCCAGCGCCAGCGTTCCATATTGGCAATGATATCGGCGCGCGTCACCGGCACGCCGCCATTGAGGGCGGCCAGGGTTGCCGGGCCCATGACGCCATCGACGTCGAGATCGAGCGTGCCCTGGAATGCCTTCATGGCATCGACGAGCACGTCGTCGTAAACCAGGCCATCCTGGGCAGCGAGGCCGAGACGGTCGCGCAGGGCGGGCACGCGCGGATCGCTCATGCCGGGGCGCAGCGTCGGGCCTTCGGCGACCTGTGTCGGGCGGTCGACATTGGCATCATCGAAGGTGGCCAAGGCGGCCTTGAGCGCCAGGAATTCGGGGTGAGCCGGCTCGAGCGCCGCCAGCACGGCGACCGGGTCGGGGCTCGAAGCCAGCTCGACCAGCAACGAGGTGGTATCGAGCGGCTTGGGCGTGATGTCGAGCAGGACGCTGACCGATTGCGGCTTGATGCGGCCGTTATAGATGTGGCTGGCATAGCGCAGCGTGGCGCCGGAGAAAGCGGTTTCGAGCGCCGCCATCTTGATCGGATCGCCCTTGGCGCCCGCCGGGTCGAGATCCGGCGTCAAATAGTCCGACGGGCGGAGGCCTTCGCTGGCCGCCGCTTCGAACAGCTTGAGGATCTTACGGGCCGGCTCGGAAAAGACGACTTCCCCATTGGCGCCTTCATCGAGCCAGATGGGCTCGAAGTGGCGGTTTCCATAGAAGAAATAGAGCTTCTGGGCCTCGAGATAGGCCGCGCTATCCTTGGCCGCGCCGTAATAGACCGCGCCGAGGCCGGACTTGATGGTCTGCGCCAGCGGGGTTTGCGGCGGAGCTATGATGACGGGGCTCAGTGCCAGGCTGGCGACATCCTGCGCCATGGTGGCGGGCATGCTGCCAATGCCCGCGAGGGCGGCGACAAGGCAGACCAGTATCTTGTTCATGTGAGCTCCAGCACGGCGACGCTTCGACGGGTTACACGTCCTTTCCTGAACGGAAGCTGACGGGCCGCACCGCGATTCCAGCAATACGCTGCGATTCTTAACAGGAGCAATCGCTCGCGATGTTGTGAGCCGATTTTGTGGTGCGAATGCAACGGTATTCGCCTTCAGGACGGATCCCTGGTCGCCTTCGGGCACTTGTCCCGCCCCGACCCAGGTCACGCCGTACCTTCATGGTGCGTGGCAGGTTCAGAATGCCGGCGGATCGCCTCTCCATGCGGCGGCCAGCAGAGTGGCAATGTCGTTTTTTGTCACCGGCTGCGGATTCCAGTAGGGCTTGGATGTGGCGATCTCCGCCGCCTTGTCCAGATCGGTCTCGTCAAGACCAAGGTCCCGAAGCGCCATCGGCGCCCCGAGCTTTTGGGCAAAGGCGTGCAGGGCCTGCCCCGGATTGGCCATGCCGAAGATACGGCTCACCGGTTCGAGTTCCCGTGCAGCGGCGCGGGCGTTGAAGGCGATGGTGTGAGCCAGCATCACGGCATGGGTCTCGGCGTGCGGCAGATCGAAAGAGCCGCCCAGCGTGTGGCAAAGCTTGTGATGCAGCGCCATGCCGACCTGACCCAGCACCGTGCCGCACAGCCACGCGCCATATAGCGTGCGTCCGCGGGCCTCGAGGTCATCCGGAACGGCCACAACTCTCTCCAGCGCTTCGGCAAAGGCTTCGAGGCCCTCTATCGCCAGAAGGGTCGATACCGGATTGCGGTCGCGGGCATAGAGCCCTTCGGCGGCGTGGGCCATGGCGTTGAGGGCGCTGGTCACGGTCAGGCCGGCCGGCAGGCTGCGCACGAGTTCGGCGTCGTACAGGATGACTTCAGGCTGCACCCTGACATCGGTCAGCGTGGTCTTCACGCCGTTTTCGGTCTGCCCGAGGATGTTGGTGGCCTCCGAGCCTGCATAGGTGGTGGGCACGACAATCTGCGGCAGGTCGGTGCGGAGCGCGATGGCCTTGCCGAGCCCGGTCGTCGAGCCGCCCCCGACCGCAACCAGGCAGTCAGCGCCGACCGACAGGGCATGGGCCACGGCCTCCTGGGTGACGGCAACCGGGGTGTGCATGGTGGCCCGCGTGAAGACGCCGACGGCAAGGTCACCGATCTCCTGCGCCATCTCCATGGCTTGATCGGCTTGCGGCGGCGTCGACAACACCAGAGCCCGCTTGCAGCCGAGGCGAGAAATCTCTTCGCCGACCTGACGGCGGATGCCGGGGCCGAACCGAACCCTGACCTGGGCGAACTGAGCGGCGAAGCTTGCCGTGAAATGGGACATCAATGCCACCCCAGAACACGACGATGCCGCGTGGTGGCGGTCATCGCGTGGCGTCAAACCGCGGAGACCGTCCCGCCGCCAGATCGGCAAGCATGCCCCCCATCATGGCGATTTCGGCATCCGACGCTTCGTGACCCCGACCGGGGAACACATCGGCACGCAGGTTTGTGCCTTGCCCGCCCAGGCTGCCTGCGGCCTCCAGCATAGCCTGCAGCGGAATCCAGGGATCGCTGTCGCTGCCGCTGAGATAGATCGGTAGTCCCGCCGGCGCCGCCTTCGGACGGTCGCAATCGGGCGTGCCGACGCGGCAGCCGGTCAGCGCCAGCAACGCATCCGGCAGGTCCTGGCCGCGGCAGACATGCTCGATCGACAGGCACGCGCCCTGCGAAAACCCGGCCAGCAGCAAGGGTACATCCGGGTACTCGCCGCGCAGGCGGGCGATCTCGCCGGCCAGCTGCTGCAGCGCCTCGTCCAGTTGTTCGCGCGTCGGCCCGGTCAAGGGGTCGACTGCGCGAGCGTCATACCATGCGCCTTTTGCCGCGCGCGGCAGGGCGAAGGCAACATCGGGAGCCTCGAGGCGCTGCAGGATGAGCCTGATCATCTCCTCGGGCGACTGGCCGCGGCCATGGACCAGGACGCATAGCGCCCTCACCCTGGAGCCGGTCGCCCCCAACCGCAGGCCGGCCGCCGTTTCCATCAGACGAATTCCGCCTGTTCGAGGCCCTCGCGCAGCTCGGCCTCGCGATCCTTGAACCAGGGTGGGAACACCAGCGTCTTGCCGATCTGGCCCGGAGCTTCGTCCGAGGTCCAACCCTGCGCAGTGGTCCAGGCCAGCTCGAACAGGGCGCCGCCGGGCGAGCGGACATAGCAGGACTTGAAGTAGTTGCGGTCCTTCTGCTCGGAAATGTCGGTGAAGCCCAGGCCCTCGATATGGGCGCGCAGCTTGAGCTGGCTTTCCTCGTCGCCGGTATTGAGGGCCAGGTGGTGGATGGTACCACCGGCCAGCGTCCAGGTGCCTTGCGGGCTGTCACGATCATTGATGACCTCGACACGCTGGATCACGCCGCTGGCATCGGGCACGCGATAGACGTCGCCGTCATCGGTCCGCGACTCCAGTTGCAGCGGCAGTGCGATGGTCAGGAAGTCGTTCATCGCGGACTTGTCGGTCGTGGCGACGACGCTGCCATAGATGCCCTTGATGCCCTGCTCCCGGCCGATGCCCAGAGCCGCATTGGTGATCGGCTCGCGCCGGTCGCTGTCGCTCTCCACCAGTTCATGCGGAATGCCGCAGGGATGTGCGAAGACAACCCGCTCGGCGCCGAAGCGCGTGATCTTGCGCGCCTCGATACCCCGGCCATTGAGCCGGTCAACCCAGAAGTCGGCGGCCCCGACGGGAATGGCCTGCAGGATGGCGCGCGACTGATTGGTGCCGCGACGACCGAACACGCCGGGTTTGCGGAACGGAAAGGTGGTGATGATGGTCGAGGCATCGCCGTTCGGCGAGCCATAGTAGAGGTGATAGACCGGCAGCACGCCGTCGAACAGCACGGTGCGCTTCACCGAATGCAGTCCCAGGGTCTTGGTATAGAAGTCGAAATCTTCCTGCGCGCCGTCGGTCGACAGTGTCAGGTGATGATAGCCGTTAATGCCACTCAAAATGAGCTCCTTCCTGGCATGGACTGCGCTCGACGCCGGGGTGGAGCGCAAGATTGGGACTGTCTGGACGTGTCGCGGAACCTAGCAAGCGGGCGGCGCTTCGCCCACCACTGCGCCCGCGATCTCCACTCGTCCTGCTGAAAGGGCCTCCTCGCCCACTTCCAACTTGGCACGGTCCGGGCCCGGCATTGATGAATGTTGCGATAGCAATTATAGCACTTTGCTATGAGGCTGAATGAGCGCCACCTGATGCAACTTGCCGCGGTTCTGGATGCCGGTGGGGTATCCGAGGGCGCCGCCATTCTGGGCATGACGCAATCTGCCGTAAGCCGCTCATTGTCCATGCTGGAAGCGCGGGTCGGCGAACCGCTCTTTGCCCGGGGGCGCCGACCGCTGCAGGCCACGGCGCTGGGGACACAACTTGCCGTTCACGGGCGAGCCATTCTCACCGCTTCGCGCCGGGCCACCGATGCCGTGCAGGGGCATCTCAAGGGCACCAGCGGGGTGGTCCGGGTTGGCGGCGTGCCGTTTTTCATGGATGCGCTGGTTAGCCAGATGATCGCCAAATTCCATCAGGACGAGCCCGAAATCAGTATCCATCAGAGCTATGGCAATCTTCCCGATCTTGTTTCGTCTCTCGATGCGCGGTTGATCGATATCGGCATAGTCCCAATCGGCTCGGCCCATCCGGGCGGTGCCTACGAGTTCATCGACATTTTGCCCGGCCGCAATGTGGTTGCCTGCCGGACTGGCCATCCGTTGTTGAAGCGCCCTAACCCACAGGCGACCGATCTGGCTGCCTATCCCTGGATCGCGCCCCTGCCCGGCTCTCCCCTCCTGACCGATCTGCAGATGATCCTGCTCAGCATCGGGCTTTCCGAACTCAATATCCGCTATTCCGGCGGATCATTGATGAGCGTGATCAATTTCCTCGCCGATTCCGAGGCCTTGGCTGTCCTGCCCTTTTCGGTGCTCTTTGCCCTGCGCAAGGAAAATCGCGTCACGGCTCTCCCATTCGCCATCCCCCAACCCGACCGCTCGCTGGGTATCCTGCGCCGGCTCGACGGCCCCCGGTCGCCCGCTGCCGAGCGCTTTGCTCAGCATGTGATCGGCGTCTTCGACGAGCTCAAGCACACCATTCAACGCCATGAGAACTCGGTGGTCTGGGCTGGTGCGGAATAGACCTGGCTCGTTCCAGCAGTCCTGATGGTACGCCAGCGGCCTGCAAGCGAAGCGAACGTCCCGGACAGAACGGCATGCCGCTCCTCAGGGTTTCGGCAAGGCCGCA
>CBFGMY010000210.1:0-6809 GCA_965650055.1 uncultured Devosia sp. | reverse complement strand
CATGCCGCCGTCGTCATGCGGCGTCAGCCAGTCGATGATCGCGCCATCGGCATATTGCCCACGGCTCGACCATTCGGCATTGACCCGTCCGTCCTCGAAGCGCAGCCGGGGCTGCGCCCGCCAGGAATACCAATCCTGCACATAGATGGCCGCGCGGTCCCATTTGCCGTTCTGCAAAGCGGGGCCAACGCCGAAAAAGAAGAAGCAGAAGCCCAGATAGGCCAGTGTCGCCACGCCAGCCACCAGCAGGCCCCAGCGCTGCCAGAAGCCCTGGCGGAACACTTCGGGATATTTCGCTTCGAGCCGGCCGCGCTCGGCCATGCTGATCGTGGTCATCACGCGGCTCCCCGGCCCAGTTCGAATGATTGATCACCCACCAGCTTGCGGCGCAGCCAGCCTGAAAACTGGTCGATGCAGACGATGGTGATCAGCAGCAGGATGACGATGGCATAGGTCTTGGCGGCATGGTCGCGGCCGATGGAGAGGCGGAACACCTCGCCGATGCCGCCGCCACCCACGGCGCCGATAATGGTGGAGGCGCGCACATTGATTTCGGTGCGCAGCAGCGCATAGCTGACGAAATTGGGCAGCACCTGCGGCACGATGGCGAAGCGGACCCGCTCGATCCAGGTGGCGCCAACCGAGCGCAGCCCGTCGTCGGGCTTCATGTCGGCATTCTCGACCACTTCGAAGAACAGTTTGCCCAAGGCGCCAATGGTGTGGAACGAAATGGCGGCAATTGCCGCGATCGGCCCGATCGACAGCACGGCGGTGAGCAGTCCAGCGATGACGATTTCGGGGAAGGCGCGCATGATTTCCATGATGCGGCGCACAACCCAGCGCACAGCGCCGGAGCCGACCAGGTTGGTGGCGGCAAAGAAGCACAGGCAAAAGGCCAGTCCGCCGCCAATGATGGTCGAGACGATGGCGATGTTGACCGTGATGATCAGCTGATAAATGAAATTGGGAATGTAGAGCCCGCCGGTCAGATAGACGCGGTCGGACGTGTAGTCGAACTTCAGCGAGCCATCGGCATAGGGCGAGGGCAGGTCGAACATGGCGCGAAAGATCTCGAAGGGATCGTTCGGCACGAAATTCTTGATGAAGTCGAACATGAAGGGCAGGCGTTCGAAGAACTTGCCCGAGTTGGCCGTGTTGGCGAAGTTCATCGCCGCGCCCAGCGCCAGCAGGATCAGTACCAGGCCGATGACCGAATAGACCCGCCGCGTCAGCACCTGCCCGCGATAGTGGCGCAGCAGGGTCTGGGATGCGGGGGATAGGTCGGAATGAGCGATATCGGCCATGGGCTTCCGGTTCCTGTAAGCTACGGATGCGTGGGCTCCCCTCCCCCTTGAGGGGAGGGGGGGGGGTGGGGGTCCATCAGTGACGAACCGAGCGACCCCCACCTCATTCCCTCCCCTCAAGGGGGAGGGAGGCGAAGGAGCCGCCGCAGCCTCGGCAATCAGCCGCCGATGATCGACTTACGGGCGTCGATGATGGTCTGGTACATGTCCTGGCTGGCCGGGACGAAGTTGGTGTAGCCGCCGGCGGTGAAGGCGTCGAAGCACTCGAAGTCGGCTTTCGGCAGGCCGGCGAAGAAGGCGGCGACCTTTTCCTTGAGGTCGGCCGGCAGCTTGTTGGACACCATCAGCGGGCCGTTCGGGATGATCGGCGACTGCCAGACTTCGACCAGGTCGTCCATGTCGAGAAGGCCCTTGTCGACCATGATGCGCAGGTTGCCCGAGGTGTAGCCTTCGGAGAATTCGCCCTGGCCCGAGCCGAACGTGGTGCCCACGTCCCAGGTGCCGTCGAGCACGCCGAGAACCAGGTTCTCGTGGCCGCCGCCAAAGCCGGTTTCGCTGTAGAATTCGGCGATCGGCGCGCCGATGGCGGCCGGCAGGGTAACGTTGGGAACGAGGTAGCCAGAGGTGGAGTCCGGATCGGCGAAGCCGAGCTTCTTGCCCTTGGTGGAGGCCAGGTCGGTGATGCCGCTATCCTTGCGGGCAACCATGATCGAGTGGTAGCCGGTCGAGCCGTCTTCCTGCTGGGTGGTCAGGACAGGGTCAACGGCTTCCGGATCCTGCAGGTAGATGGCGGCGTAGGACGAAGCGCCCATGATGGCGATGTCGATCGTGCCGCCGAGCAGGCCCTGGATGACGCCATTGTAGTCCGGCGAGGGAAAGAACTGCACTTCGCTGACGCCGGTGGCGGCCTTCAGCGGCTCGGCGACGCATTCGGAACGACGCAGCTGGTCGCTCTCGTTCTCGCCGCCATCCAGGCCAATGCGCAGGACGGTGACGTCCTGGGCGAAGGCCGCGGTCGACAGGGTGAGGGCCACGGAGGCGAGGAGGATTTTGCGGATCGCGGACATGGAGGATTCCTTTGTGTGACGCGGTTGTCGGCGTGCCGGAGGAGCCGGCAGCGGAACGAGGATCAGGGAGCGGGGCTGGTGCTCGCCGAAGTGATGATTGGGGCCGTCAGCGGCGCTATCGATGTCGAGGTCATGGCCTCCGAGAAGGCCTCCTTGAGCCCGTCGGCGCCATAGATGGTGCGGGCAACGTCGGTGGTCAGCGCATCGGGCGTGCCGTCGAACACCACCTTGCCTGCCGCCATGCCGATGATGCGCTCGCAATAGGCGCGCGCCGTATCGAGCGTATGCAGGTTGGTGATGACGGTGATGCCCTCGGCATTGATATCGCGCAGGCTGTCCATGACGATCTGGGCGTTGCGCGGATCGAGGCTGGCGATGGGTTCGTCGGCCAGGATGACCTTGGGTTTCTGCATCAGGGCCCGGGCGATGGCGACGCGCTGCTGCTGGCCGCCCGATAGCGTCTGCGCCCATTGCGTGGCGGTCGAGGCGATATCGAGGCGCTCCAGGGCCTTCAGCGCTTCGAGCTGTTCGCTGGCGGTGAACACCTGCAGCAGGTTGAGCAGCGGATTGCGGCCGTTGAGCCGACCGAGCATCACATTGGTGATGACATCGAGACGCGGCACCAGGTTGAACTGCTGGAAGATCATGGCGCAGTCGCGCTGCCAGGCGCGCAGTTCGCTGCCCCGCAGGGCAGAAACCTTGGTGCCCTTGTATTCGATATAGCCGCTGGATACGTCGGCCAGGCGATTGATCATCCGCAGCAGGGTGGATTTGCCGGCGCCGGAGCGACCGATAATGCCGACCATCTGCCCCTGGGGGATTTCGATATTGACGTCGCTGACGGCAAGCTTGCTGCCGAAGCGTCTGGAGACACTGGCTATCTTGAGCATCGCCACCCCTATCCAAAGTGGTGGCATGGGTAAGGCGGGTGGATGACGCTATGACAACGGGGTCATGACGGTTGGGTGACCGTTAACGGATAGTGAAAACCGGGGCTCGGCCTGCCCTAGGACCAGCTGGGAATGCCGGGTGCGATCAGTCCCAGGCGGGGGCGCTGGCCGGGTTGATGCGGCGTGTACCGCGATCGACGGACGCGATGATCGCCATCTCATCGGGCGTCAGCACGACCTCCCGTGCGGCAAAGTTGCTGGCCATCCGCTCGACTTTGCTGGACGCCGGAATGGCGGCGATGCCCCGTGCCAGCGCGAAGGCGATGGCGAGCTGCTCGACGCTGCAGCCCTTGGCTTGCGCCAGAGGTTCGAGCACCGGGTCGCCCTTGAGGGCGCCATGGGCGATCGGCTGATAGGCCGTCACCGGAATGCCGGCGGCATCGCAGAAGTCGACCAGCTTCCGGTTTTGCAAATAGGGGTGGCACTCGACCTGGTTGTTGGCGATCGGCACGCCGCCCAGGATGGCGCGCGAGCGCTGCAACAGGTCAATCGTGAAGTTGGATACCCCGATCGTGCGGGTCAGGCCGAGCGCCTGGGCCTCGGCGAGCTGCTCGATATAGGCGGCGAGGGGCACCTGTTCATGTGGCGACGGCCAATGGATGAGGGTCAGGTCGACATAGTCCACGGCCAGCGTCTCAAGGCTGCGGCGCAGCGAGGGCACGAGCTTTCCGGTGCCGAAATTGGGCATGTCGATCTTGGTGGTGACGAACACATCCTCGCGCCGCAGCCCCGATTGCCGCAGCGCTTGGCCGCATTCGCGCTCGGTGTCATAGCTCTGCGCCGTGTCGAGATGGCGGTAGCCGATGTCGAGCGCGGCGAGCATG
Organism: uncultured Devosia sp.; assembly: GCA_965650055.1. GTDB lineage: Bacteria > Pseudomonadota > Alphaproteobacteria > Rhizobiales > Devosiaceae > Devosia. The sequence continues at coordinate 2,664 of CBFGMY010000210.1, read as the reverse complement.
GCGTCAATGCCCTGGGCGCCGCGGCGGCCATAGGTGCCCAGGCCCAAGAGGGGCATGCCATATTGATTGCGCTGCATGTGCGGCTCCATCGGAATCGGTGGGGCGACCATAGGTTAGCGCTAATACAAAAGGCAAGCTCAGCGCAGCAGGGGTCGCACTTCGGCCTGCACCTTGCGCATCAGCGGCAGGAAATTGGCGATCATATGCGAGGTCGAGGCCCGCGCCGACTGGGCGCCGATATTGAGCGCGGCGACGGTGTGGCCCTGCGCATTGAACAGCGGCACGGCGATGGAGCAGAGGCCCAGTTCGAGCTCTTCGTCGATAACGGCAAAGCCCTGGGCCGCAACCACTGCCAGTTCTGTGGTGATCGAGGGCAGGTCAGCCTTGGTCTTGGCCGTATAGGCGATCAGTTCGGAGCGGTTGAGCACTTCGCGCGCCGCGGCAGCGGGCAGGGCGGCCAGCAGGATGCGGCCCATCGAGGTGCAATAGGCCGGAAGGCGCGCCCCGGCGCCCAGATTGATCGACATCACCCGGCGATAGGAGGCGCGGGCAATGTAGAGAATTTCGGTATTGTCGAGCACCGCGGCCGAGGAGCTTTCGTTGATCTGGCCCGACAGCTCCTCGAGAAAGGGCTGGATCAGCCGCGGCAGCGGTGTCGCCGCGAGGTAGGAGTGACCCAGGTTGAGGACACGCGGCGTCAGCCGGAAGAACTTGCCGTCATAACTGGCATAGCCCAGGTGGACCAAAGTCAGCAGGCACCGCCGCGCCGTCGCCCGCTCGAGGCCGGTGCGATTGGCGACGTCGGTGATCGACTGGCTGGCATGTTCCTCGTCAAAACACTCAATGACCGCCAGGCCCTTGACCAGACCGTTGATAATGTCGCCTTCGCGCATGTCGGCTCCCAGGCTCTCGCTGATGGCGCAGTGATAGCACGGGCGGCTAGCGAACAAACAGCGATATGCGCACGCCTGCTCGCGCTCCCTGTCTGGCGCTGAAGTCCGACCGCTCGTCACGATCTGGCGCCAGGTTCGTCCACTTCCCTCTTGCCAGCGTGCGATACCCTGCTAAGACCCGAAGCGGGGGCCTATAGCTCAATGGTTAGAGCCGACCGCTCATAACGGTCTGGTTCCAGGTTCGAGTCCTGGTGGGCCCACCACAATTTTCAACGCTGGATGGATCGCGCCATTGGGTTGGGACGCTCTTGCGCATTGGGGCAACGACGCGGTTCGGATCGAGCCGCTTTCGGGTGGCGTGGCCAACGATGTCTGGCGCCTGCGCGTCGGCGGCCGGATCGCGGTCGGTCGCCTCGGCACCAGGGGCGACGCAGATCTTGCCTGGGAAACCGGGCTGCTCCAGCATCTCGACCGTTCTGGCATGGCCGTGCCGGTGCCGATCCCGACGACGGATGGTCGGCTCTTTGCCGAAGGCCTCGTGGTCATGACCTATGTCGAGGGTCGGGTGCCCGAGACGGAGGCCGATTGGCGCCGGGTGGCCGAGGCGCTACGCCAGCTGCATCGCCTGACGGCCGGCTGGCCGCAGCGACCGGGCTGGCGATCGTCCACGGACCTGCTGCAGGCCGAGACCGGAACGGGGATCAATCTGGACGCCATGCCGGCAGAGGCCGTTGTCCGGTGTCGGGCGGCCTGGGCCCGGTTGGTCGGCCATCCGACCTCGGTCGTTCACGGGGACCCCAATCCGCGCAATATCCGGGTCACCGCCGAGCGCGTCGGGCTGATCGACTGGGACGAGTCCCATGTCGATGTCTCCGATCTCGACCTGGACTTGCCGCACAATGCCGCCGGCTTCGATCCGGCCATGCACGACATTGTCGAGCAGGCGTCGGCGGCCTGGGAAGCTGCCGTGTGCTGGAAGGACGACCATGCCGTCCAGCAACTTGCCCGGGTTCGATCGGTCTGAGCGCCGGTTAGGCGGCCAGCAATGACTTCAGCTTCACCGATGGATCGGTGAGATCCCGCGCAGTGGGGCTGGCCCGGCGGGCGATGAGCATTTCGGCGAGGCGAATATCCTTGGCGACTGCGCCGCCCACGCCGATGCCACTGGCGGCGACCAGCCTGCCATCGGCCGCCAGGTGAAACAGCACGGTGGCCCCGGCGCCGAGATCGCGCTGCACGGTCGTAACGCCTTCGTCAGAGAGCCCGGCAATCTGGAGCGTCAGCTCATATTGGTCGGACCAGAACCAAGGCACGCTGGCGATGGCGTCGTTGGCGCCCAGCATGTTGCGCGCCGCCAGCGTCCCCTGTTCCTGGGCGTTGCGCCAGCTTTCCAGCCGCACCCGGCGCCCGCCATAGATGGCGAGTGGAAACGAACAGCAGTCGCCGGCGGCGAGAATGTCGCTATCATCGGTCGCCAGATGCCGGTCGACGGCGATGCCATTGTCCACCGTCAGGCCGGCTGCCGCGGCGAGCGTCACATTGGGTATAGCGCCAATGCCGACCAGCACCAGGTCGGCGTCGATGCTTCGGCCGCTCTTGAGCTGAACCACCGCCCCGCCGGCTCGGCTCTCGATTGCGGCGATGCCGTCGCCAAAGACAAACCTGACGCCTTCGAGCCCGTGCCGGTCCTGGATACGCGCGGCGATGAGCTCGGGTACCGCCCGAGACAACAGGCGTGGCAGCGCCTCGATGACGGCGACGTCGCAGCCGC
>CBFGMY010000209.1:0-6908 GCA_965650055.1 uncultured Devosia sp. | reverse complement strand
ACGGCGACGTCGCAGCCGCGCGCCCGCGCGCTGGCCGCCAGTTCGAGCCCGATGAAGCCGCCACCGACAATGGCGAGCCGCCGGCCGGGCAGCAGCGCGTCGCGCAGGCGCCGCGCGTCGTCCAGCGTGCGCAAATAGGCGATGTGCACGCCATCGGTGTTGGGCAGCCGGCGCGGCGATGCACCGGTTGCCAGCAGCAGCTTGTCATAGGGCAGGGCGCTGCCACCGGCATCCAGCAGCCGCTTGGCCGATCGATCGACACCAGCGATATGGCGGCTGCCGGCAAATGTGATATTGGCTTCGGCCAGGCGCTCGGCGGTGACGATCGTCGTGGCGGCGAACACCTCGGCAAGCATGCCCTGCTTGCTGAGCGGCGGCCGCTCATAGGGCAGGTGGGTTTCCGCGCCGATCAGCGTCACATCGCCGTCGAAACCTTCCTCGCGCAGGGCCATGGCGGCCCTTGCGCCACATTCGCCGGCGCCCACGATCACGAAATGCTGTGTCATTGCACCCTCCGGTCCGAGGCTCAGATCTCGATGAACACCGCGCCGGCTTCCACCTTGACCTTGTAGGTCCGCAGGTTCACGCAGACCGGCGCGCCGCGGGCCTCACCCGTCTTGTAGTTGAACCGGCCATTGTGCTTGGGGCACTCGATGATGTCGTCCATCACCAAGCCATCGGCCAAGCTGATCTGCTCATGCGTGCAGAGGCCGTCGGTGGCGTAATAGCGGTCGTCGGGGCTGCGATAGATCGCAAACGCCTTCCCCGCATGGTCGAAGCGGATCACGTCCTCCTCTTCGACATCGTCCGCCCCGCACGCTTCGATCCATTCGGCCATTGTTCGTTCTCCAAAATCTCAGTCGACACCCTCTCCCCTTGAGGGAGAGGGACGATCCGACGCGTTCAGCGGAGGATCAGGGTGAGGGGTGCTGCGTTCGCCCATGCCAGACGAGCAGAAAGAGACCCCTCATCCGCCCGGAGCCTGCCCTCGGGCTCGACGCGACCCGTGGGGGCACCTTCTCCCTCAAGGGGAGAAGGAAGACTGAGCCTACTCGGCTGCGACCGCCCCGCTGCCATCATGAAGCGCTGCCTTGTAGGGCCTGGCCGTTGCCGGCAGCTCACGCTTGAGGAAGTAGTCCTCGTTCCGCAATTGCCGCAGGAAGGCCGGCACCATCTCGCGATACCCCTCGATGATCGAGCGGTTGGGCGCCGGCAGGTCGTGCTTGATCAACTCATGCAGCTGCGGCAGCGCGTGGTAGGGCACCATCGGGAACATGTGGTGCTCCACATGGTAGTTCATGTTCCAGTAGATGAAGCGGCTCACCGGGTTCATCAGCACCGAGCGGGAATTGAGCCGATGGTCGATGACGTTGTCGGCGAGGCCCCCATGCTGGAGCAGGCCGCACATCACCATGTGCCAGGCGCCGTAGAGCCGGGGCAGTCCAACCAGCATCAGCGGCAGGATCGAGCCCATCCACAGGCAGAGGGCGATCGTCGCGGCATAGATGGCCAGCCAGATGCGCGCGATGCGGATCACCTTGTGCCGCTCCATCTCGGGAATGAAGCTCTGCTCCTCCTGGCTGAGCATGCCCGCGGCATTGCGCACCAGGTCGAGCATCGCGTAGCCGACGTCGAGGATGCCGAAGACGTTGAGGATTACGCGGAACAGATCGGGCGGTCGCATGACGGCGATTTCAGGGTCACGGCCGACGATCACCGTATCGGTATGGTGCCGGGCATGGCTCCAGCGCCAGGTCACCGGATTGCGCATGATCATGAAGCAGGCGAGCTGATAGACGACGTCGTTCATCCAGCGCGTCTTGAACGCGGTGCCGTGTCCGCATTCGTGCCAGCGCGAATCCGAGGCCGAGCCATAGAGCACACCATAGGCCAGAAAGATCGGTACGGCCCACCAGGTGCCCCAGAGCAAAGTGCCGGCGATCGCCAGCACCAGCATCGCGCCCAGCCAGATGGCGGTGTCGCGGATGGCTGGACCATCTGAGCGCTGCATCAGCGCCTTCATGGTCTTGCGGTCGATGTCGGTGTGATACCACTCGGCGGCAGCCAGGCCGTTGGCGATCGCGGCCTGCGCACTTTTGCCGAGCAGATTGTAGTCGCGTTTGGCCGATTGGCTCATCTGTGCCTCCGACGGGACACCGGATGTCAGCATATTGGCTGGATGTGCTGCTCCGGATCGAATGGCATGTTGCTACGAAACTTGCCGTTGCGGGGCAATGCAGGCATGATGGTTTCTATCATTTCCATCATCGTCCGCTTGTGTGGATGATCGTTCCTTGCAGGCCCGCCATGACAAGCCGCCCCACCGTCGCCGATATCGCCGCCCTGTCCGGTCTCAGCGTCGCTACGGTCGATCGGGTGCTCAATGCGCGCTTGCCGGTGCGGCAGGAGACGGCGGAGCGGGTGTTCAATGCGGCGCAGGAGCTGGGCTATCACGGGACGGGGCTGATCCGGCGGCGGTTGGAGCAGAGCCTGCCGCATTACCGGCTCGGCTTTTTGCTGCAGCGGCCGGATCAGTTGTTCTATCAGGACTTTGCGAAGGCGCTGGCGCAGGCGGCGGGGGCGACCGTTGGTTTTCGGGTTACGGCCAGCGTCGAGTTCCTGCAGTCGCAGACGCCGGGCGAGATCGTCCAGCGGCTCAAGGACATGGCCAGGCGCGTCGATTCGGTCGCCATGGTTGCCGTCGATCATCCGGCGGTGACCGGCGCCGTGGCCGAGGTCGAGGCGATGGGCAAGCCGGTCTTTGCTCTGCTGTCCGACTTCGCGCCGGGGGTGCGCCGTGGCTATATCGGCACCAATAACCGCAAGGTCGGTCGCACGGCTGGCTGGCTGATCGCCAAGGCCGCCCAGGCGCCGGGCAAGGTCGCCGTCTTTGTCGGCAGCCATCGCTTCCATGGCCATGAAATGCGGGAAATCGGCTTCCGCTCCTATCTGCGCGAGGCGGCGCCCGATCTCACCATCATCGACACGCAGGTGAGTCTCGAGGATGCGGCCCTGGCGCATGAGGCGACGCTCGATCTGATGCGGCGGCACGCCGATCTCGTCGCCATCTATGTCGCGGGCGGCGGCACCGAAGGCGTTATCGCCGCGCTGCGGGAAGAGGGCATGGCGGGCAAAATCGCCATGGTCTGCAATGAGCTGAACCCGATCACCCATGCCGCGCTGGCCGATAATGTCGCGACGGCACTCATCGGAACGCCGCTTCCGGCTTTGGCCAGCAACCTGATGCAGCTGATGGCCGGCGCCATCGGCAATCCAGAGCAAGAGTCTGTCGGGCAGAGCTTTTTACCGTTCGATATCTACGTGTCGGAGAATATTTGATCGGCTTCGCCGCCGATATCACGGTTCATTCCGTCCATTTTTGGAATGTATATTCCGCGTTGACAAGCGTACGGAACCTGTGTTTCATCCATCTCAACAAAGGCCGGGCGGTACAAAACCTGCCTGGCACCGTGGGGAGATGCCGATCTTGTCGCTCGATTTCGCGATCAATCACATGGCCGCGCCGCAATGCACGCTTGGAGATTTCTTCAATCTTGCTGCAAGCTTGCACGCGCCACGCGTTGAAATCCGCAACGACATTTCAGGCAATGCCATCCTCGACGGCACGCCAGCGGCAGAGGTGAAGCGGCTCGCGGAACAGAATGATGTAACTATCATTTCCATCAACGCGCTCCAGCATTTCAATCATTGGTCGACAGACCGTGCCGCCGAAGCCGAATCCCTGGCCGCCTACTGCGCCGAAAGCGGCGCCAAGGCGCTGGTTCTGGTTGCCGACAATGGCGGACAAGAGCCTGACGGCGCTAAGAGAATTGCCGATGCGGCGGAGTCCCTGGCTGGACTTATCCCCATCCTGCGCAAGGCTGGTATCATTGGCCTGGTCGAATGCCTGGGCTTTGAGACCTGCTCGCTGCGTTCCAAGGCAGAGGCCGTGGCAGCCATCGATCGCGTCAACGGTCGCGATGTGTTCCGGCTGACCCATGACACGTTCCACCATCACCTTGCCGGTGAGCCGGACATCTTCCCCGAGCTGACGGGGCTGGTCCACATTTCGGGTGTGGACGACGCTGCCATCAGCGTCCGCGACATGCGCGACAGCCATCGCGTGCTGGTGGGGCCGAAGGATCGACTCGACAATGTCGGCCAGATCGCGGCGCTGCGGCGTGGTGGCTATGCCGGCCCACTGTCGTTCGAGCCCTTTGCCGAAGAGCTGCGCCATCTGGCGGACCCGGCCGCGGCGCTGCGGCAATCCATGAATTTCGTCATCAACGGCCTCAAGGCGCGCGCCGCCTGAGGCCCAAGCACTTCCCGAATAGGGAACATCCGGAAAAACGGGGCGAAACCGGACGCCCGCTCTGTGGAGGAGAACAAAATGAAGAAGATCGCGCTGGCCGCACTGGCCACCACCATGCTGAGCACCGGCTTTGCCGGCGCCGCCTATGCCGAGACGGTCGGCGTTTCCATGGCTGCTTTCGACGACAACTTCCTGACCGTGCTGCGCAACGGCATGCAGGACTATGGTGCCACGCTCGATGGTGTCGAACTGCAGGTCGAAGACGCGCAGAACGACGTGTCCAAGCAGATGAGCCAGATCCAGAACTTCATCGCTTCGGGCGTCGATGCCATCATCGTCAACCCGGTCGATACCGATGCGACCGCCCCGATGTCGGCCCTGGCCGCCGATGCCGGCATTCCGCTGGTCTATGTGAACCGCCAGCCGGTCAACCTCGACACGCTGCCGGAAAACCAGGCTTTCGTGGCGTCCAACGAAGTCGATTCCGGCACGCTCGAAACCAAGGAAGTCTGCCGCCTGCTGACCGAGGCCGGCAAGACAGAAGCCAATATTGTGGTGCTGATGGGTGAACTCAGCAACCAGGCCGCCCGCCAGCGCACGCAGGACGTGCATGACGTGATCGCCACCCCGGAATGCTCGTTCATGAAGATCGTCGAAGAGCAGACCGGTAACTGGTCGCGCCAGCAGGGTGCCGACCTCGTCACCAACTGGCTGTCCGCCGGCATCGCCTTCGATGCTGTGGTTGCCAACAATGACGAAATGGCTGTTGGCGCGATCCAGGCCCTCAAGGCCGCCGGTATCGCCATGGACGCCGTGATCGTGGGCGGTGTCGACGCGACGCAGGACGCACTGGCCGCCATGGCCGCCGGCGACCTCGACGTCACCGTGTTCCAGAACGCGGCCGGTCAGGGTTCGGGCGCTCTCGACGCGGCCTTGGCCCTGTCGCGCGGCGAAGCTGTCGAGCGTGAAGTCTGGATCCCGTTCGAGCTGGTCACCCCGGCCAACCTGGCTGACTACCAGAGCAAGAACTAAGCGCTGCCGCTCGGGGTTTCGGGGCTCCCGTCACCCCACCCTCGGTCCCTCCCCATCGAGGGGAGGGAGGCGCCAGCTGTACTGCCCGTGTTCATCGTCTCCCTCCCCCTTGTGGGGAGGGATCAAGGGTGGGGGTAGTTTGGGCACGTCGCTCTTGTCGGGCACTCTTGGATGCGCCGCTAATTCGGCGCATCCTCATTCAAACACGCCCGAGCGGGCAGGGAGGCGATAGCGATGGTCAGTCCGCAGACGATGCGCGCGGTCCGCGAGAGCGGGGCTGTTCCCAACGCGCCCTTCCTTCTTGAGATTGCCCACGCCCGCAAGGAATTTCCCGGCGTGGTGGCGCTCGATGACGTATCGCTGCAGCTCAAGCGCGGCACCGTGCATGCGCTGATGGGCGAGAACGGCGCCGGCAAGTCGACGCTGATGAAGATCATCGCCGGCATCTACGTGCCCGATAGCGGCACGGTGACGCTGCGGGGCGTCGATATCCAGCTCAAGTCGCCGCTCGATGCGCTCGAAAACGGCATTGCCATGATCCATCAGGAACTCAACCTGATGCCCTATATGACGGTGGCCGAGAATATCTGGATCCGCCGCGAGCCGCTGACCCGGCTGGGCTTTGTCGATCACCGCCAGCTCAACCGCCAGACCGAAGAATTGTTCAGGCGCCTCAATATCGACATCGACCCCGAAGTGCAGGTTTCGACCCTGTCGGTGGCCAGCCGGCAGATGGTCGAGATCGCCAAGGCAGTGTCCTATGAGAGCGACGTGCTGATCATGGACGAGCCGACCTCGGCGCTGACCGAGACCGAGGTGGCGCATCTGTTCCGCATCATCAGGGACCTGCGCAGCCAGGGCAAAGGCATCGTCTACATCACGCACAAGATGAGCGAGCTGTTCGAGATCGCCGATGAAGTGTCGGTGTTCCGCGACGGGCGCTATATCGGCACGCATGCCTCGACCGAGGTGACCCGCGACGACATCATCCGCATGATGGTCGGACGCGAAATCACCCAGATGTTTCCCAAGGAAGACGTGCCGATCGGCGATGTGGTGCTGTCGGTCAAGGACCTGGCGCTGGATGGCGTGTTTGCCGACATTTCCTTCGACGTGCGGGCCGGTGAAATTCTGGGCATTGCCGGGCTTGTAGGCTCGGGACGGTCCAACGTGGCCGAAACCCTGTTCGGGGTGACGCCTGCCTCGTCGGGAACCATCTCCCTGTTCGGCGAGCAGGTGTCGATCACGGCGCCCGATGTCGCTATCGGCCACGGCATGGCTTTCCTCACCGAAGACCGCAAGGATACCGGCTGCTTCCTGACGCTCGACATTCAGGAAAACATGCAGATGGCCGTGCTCAAGGGCAGCAATCTGCGGTCGGGCTTCGTGCGCCAGGGTGTGCTCGACAAGGCCTGTGAAGACATGAGCGCCCAGTTGCGGGTCAAGACGCCCAACCTCAGCGAGCGGGTGGAAAACCTGTCGGGCGGCAACCAGCAGAAGGTGCTGATCGGCCGCTGGCTGCTGACCAAACCCAAGGTTCTTATTCTCGACGAGCCGACCCGTG
>CBFGMY010000208.1:0-6936 GCA_965650055.1 uncultured Devosia sp. | reverse complement strand
CCACGGCCGACCTCGAAAACCTGGTGCCGCTGCGGCCCGACGAAGACGCCTATGGCGTGACCTATGAGCAGATCGACGATTTCCTGGAAGGCCGGCAGATCGATGAAGCGGCGCGAACGCGCATCCTGCAGGTCCATGCCGGCACCATGCACAAGCGCGCCTTGCCGGTGGTCCCATAGCCAAGGGGCGAGGCTGACGCCTCGCCCCCAAGCTGGTCATGGTAGGCGCCGGATGGGGTCAGCGCTTCAGAAGCGCAGCGAATTCCTTGAGGTCGCCGACGAAGAATTCCGGATCCTCCCAGGCCGCGAAGTGGCCGGCCTTTTCCATGTCGTGGAACTGAACCACGTTGCCCGATGTCTGGCGATCTGCCCATTCGCGCGGCAGGCGTACACCGCCGGGGATGGGCAGTTCGCTGGCCACTGCGACCGGGATACCGGTATTGGTGCCCATGATGGTCGGCGGCTGCATCATGTTCTGGTTGTAGATCCGGAAGGATGAGGCGGCCGTCTCGGTCAGCCAGTAGATCATGATATTGGTGAGCAGTTCATCCCGGCCAAAGCGCGTATCTGCTTCGTCGCCATGACCCATTCCGGCCATGAAGCTCATGATCCAGGCGGCCAGCCCGACCGGCGAGTCGTTCATGGCAAAGGCGATGCTTTGCGGCTTGGTCGCATGCACCAGGTTGAAGGCGCCGTGGGCGAAGAACCATTGCTGGATGGCACCGGCATAGGCTTGTTCCGGCGGGGTCAGGACAGTGAAGTCCGTGGTATGGTCGGGATAGCCCACATCGGTGACGTGATAGCCGAGGAGCACGTCGGGATGGCGCTGGGCCAGCGACATCGAGATGATGGAACCCCCGTCACCACCCGCAGCGATGAACTTTCCGTAGCCCAGCGTCTCAGTCATCAGGCGGGCGAACAGATCGGCGACCTTGTCCATGGGCAGGGCTGTCTTGCCCGAAAAGCCGGTGCCGGGAATCGACGGGACGACGACATGGAAGGTCTCGGACAGCTGCGCAATCACGCGGTGGTAGCGATAGAACGAGTCCGGCCAGCCATGCAGCAGCAGGAGCGGTACCGCATCCGGGTTCTTCGAGGGCTGATGGACGAAATGCAGATCGATGCCGTCGACGCCGACCTTGAAGTTGGGGAATGCATTCAAAGCTGCCTCGGCCTGGCGCCAATCGTAGGTATTGAGCCAGTAGTCGGTAAGCCGCTTCATGTAGTCCAGATTGGTTCCCATGGACCAGCCTGCGTCTGCAGGTTCGTCCGGCCAGCGCGTGTGCTCGAGGCGATACTTCAGGTCGGTCAGCTGGGCCTCGGGGATGGCGATTTCGAACGCTGTCGGCGTGGTCATGGCAGAAGTCTCCTGTGAGAAAGCGGTTTTGGTGAAGCCGCTGAGCAAAGCCGAGGCGGCGAGGGTTTTGTTGAATTGACGGCGAGACAGGGTCATGTCGTTCCTTTCAATTGGGCAGGGGCGTGGAAGCGGCCGAGGACGCGCAGCGAGTGTCGCGACGCCTGGCAGTTGGTCGATTGCTCTAGAGTGAGAGCCGGCCGCGCATGACGATGATGCCGGCTCCCGAGATTTCGGGCTCGGGCGCCAGGGTGACGCGCAGAATGCTCCGCCGCCCCATTTTCGTGCCCTGCTCGATATCGAGCGCGTTGGCGATCATGCCCTGGCTGCCCAGATAGGCGGCGAGCGGACCGGCCGCGGTGCCGGTTGCCGCATCTTCCCACAGGCCCACCGTGGGGTTGAAGAACCGGGCATAGGCGCGGTGGGGAGCCGTCGTGTCGAAGGCGTAGACGTAGCAGCCCTCGGCAGAGGCGGCATGCAGCACCTTGAGCAGTCCCTTGGCGGAGGGCTCGGCGCGATCCACCGCGGCGACATCGCGCAGGCGGACAAGCAGATGCGCGACGCCGGTATCGCCCACACGCGGCGCGGGGTCGGACAGCACGTCCTCGGGGGCGAGCCCCAGGGCCGCGGTCAGGGGCGCCATGTCGGTCAGGGCGGGCCCCAGCTTGAGCGAGGATTGCTTCATGCGGCCAAAGATCCGTCCGTCCGCCGGGCGAAGCTCGATCGGCAGAATCTCGCCGCCGATTTCCTGGCGGAACATGCGCGGCACCTGGATGGGGCCAAGCTTGCCGTCTTCGGCCAGCCAGAGCCAGGCACCCAGCGCGTTATGGCCGGCGCCGCCCACCTCGGCCCCTGATGCGGTGAAGGAGCGCAGCTTGAGATCGGCGCGGTCGCTGCGCATGACGAAGGTGGTCTCGGCCTGATTGAATTCGCCGGCGATCCGGCGCATCTGGGCGTCGGACAGCGCGTCGGCACCCTCGACGACCGCCAGTGGATTGCCGCTGAGGGGCGTGTCCGCGAACACGTCGATCAGTCCGGCGACCAGGCTCGCATTGCTCGATTGCGGGGACACGGCATAACTCCTATCCTTCTGACAAGAACGAGAGTGCATCAGGGCGCTTCGGTCGTAAAACGCGCATTCCTTGCCCATATGACAAGGGAAACTAATCATTCGTCCGTCGCTCGAATCCCTCCGCATACTCGAGATGTGCGTCAGCGTGGGCAGCTTCGCCGGCGCGGCCGATCGCCTTGCCCTCACCCCCGCTGCGGTGAGCCTGCGCATTCGCTCGCTCGAAGCCGAACTGGGCCAGCCGCTGTTTACCCGCGTCGGCCGGCGGGTCGTTCCCACGCCGGGGGCAGTGGCCCTGGCGGGCCGGGTCAAGCAAGGGCTGGACGGGATCAGCGAAGCGCTCGACACCTTCCAGGCCGCCACCGCGCCCCTGCGGGTAACGGCGCCGCCGACATTGGCCGGCCGCTGGCTGGCGCCGCGTCTGGCCGGTTATCGGCCCCCCGGGGGCGCAGCCATCGAACTGGATATCTCGTCGGACCTGCGGGACCCGACCGCGTTCGACGTGGCAATCCGGACGGGGCGCGGCGGATGGGACGGGCTCGACGAATATCCGCTCATGCCCGTCGACGTTACGCCGATGGTGGCGCCATCGCTGCTAGGCCAGAGAACGTTCGATCGGCCGGAGGACCTGGCGAAATTCGATCTGCTGCCCCACCCCGACTGGGCCAAGTGGTTCGCCCGGGCCGAGCGGCCCATGCCTGATGACCTGCACTTCGCCGGCATCGACTATTCAATCTTCGAGCTGATCGCCAACGCGGCGGTGAGCGGGCTGGGCGTTGCCCTGCTGTCGCCGACCCTGTTCCGGCCTCTGCTGGAGAGCGGCCAACTCGTCGCGCCTCTGGAGACGGTGCTAAAGGGCCCCGACTGGTACTTCGCACTGATCCGCGAAGGCGACCGGCGCCCATGCCCCCGCAGTTTCTGCGACTGGCTCTGCGAGCAGGCCCGCCAGCCGGCGACCTGATACCGGACTCCCTGCCAAAGCGGGCGTGCCGGCGGCAAATATAGGACGCCTTTGGCAACTGGATCGGGTCAGCGGCGTTCTGCCGGGAGGCTACCGGCCCTCGCCGCCGCGCGACGACGCGCGTCGCGCCCGGCTCTCCCGAAAGACATGCCATGCTGATTGTGCTGACCTCCCTCGTCCTTGCGGTCATCGGGCTCATATTGGGGGGCCTGGGCACCTGGCTGGTGACGCTGGGCGGCAGTTGGTACTACCTGATCGTCGGCATCGCCTTTCTGGTCACGGCCTGGTTGCTGGCGGTGCGGAGGGCCGAAGCGCTCTGGCTCTATTCGGCAATCCTTGTCGGCTCCATCGTCTGGGCGCTCTGGGAAGTCGGCTTTGACTGGTGGCAGCTCGGGGCCCGCGGCGGAGTTATCGTGCTGCTCGGCCTCTGGCTGTGGATGCCGTGGATCCGCAACAGGCTGGGCGCCGGACGGCGCGGCGGCACCGTCATCCTGGCCGTTGCCAATGCCATCGCCATCGTGGTCGCGGTCTATTCCATGTTCCAGGACCCGCAGGACATCGCGGGTACGCTCAATACCGAGCAGGTTGCCGCCAGCCCCGACCTCGGCGCCGATTTCGACGATGGCGACTGGCAGCAATATGGCCGCACGCCCTATGGCCAGCGCTATTCCCCGCTTGACCAGATCACCACGCAAAACGTGGCGAACCTGGTACCGGCCTGGACCTACCGGACCGGCGACGTCAAATTGCCCGAGGATGTCGGTGAAACGACCTATCAGGTTACCCCGATCAAGATCGACGACACGCTCTATATCTGCACCCCGCATAATCTGGCGATCGCGCTGGACGCCGCCACCGGCATTGAAAAATGGCGCTTCGATGCCAATTCCGGTCTCAACCCCGATCGGCAGCACCAGACCTGCCGTGGGGTGACCTACTGGGCCGACCCGGCCGCTGCCGCCGGGTCGGCCTGCGCCACCCGGGTCTACCTGCCCACCGCCGATGCAAGGCTGATCGCGCTCGACGCGGCCAATGGCCAGGTGTGCCCCGGCTTTGCCGATGCGGGTACGCTGCATCTCGAGGCGGGCATGAAATATTCCCCCGCCGGCTACTATTACTCGACCTCGCCGCCCGTGGCGGTCGATGGCAAACTGATCATCGGCGGCGCCGTCAACGACAACTATTCCACCCAGGAGCAGTCCGGCGTCATCCGCGCCTTCGACGCGCTCACCGGCGCCATGGTCTGGAACTGGGACTCGGGCAATCCCGAGGACACCACGCCAATCGATATTGCCGGGGGCGAGACGTACACCACCAACTCGCCCAATAGCTGGTCGGTCTTCTCGGTCGATGCGGCGCTGGGCATGGTCTATGTGCCGCTGGGCAACCAGGTGCCCGACCAGATCGGTATCGGCCGCAGCGCCAGCGTCGAAAAATACTCCTCATCCATCGTGGCGCTCGACATCGCCACGGGCCGGGACATCTGGGTGCAGCAATTCGTCCATCATGACCTGTGGGACATGGATGTGCCGGCCCAGCCGGTGCTGCTCGATATTACCGGCGCGGACGGCGCGCCCGTTCCGGCGCTTGTCGGCCCCACCAAGCAGGGCGACATCTACGTGCTCGACCGCCGCACCGGTGCGCCGCTGCTGGCCATGACGGAGGAGCCTGCGCCACAAGGGGCCATCGAGGGCGATTTCGCCGCGCCAACCCAGCCGACCTCGGCCCTCAGCTTCAAGCCGGAACCGCTCGAGGAGAGGGACATGTGGGGCATCACCATGTTCGACCAGCTGATGTGCCGCATCGCCCTGCACCAGCATCGATACGAGGGTCGCTACACTCCGCCCTCGCTGCAGGGTTCGATCATCTATCCGGGTAATTTCGGCACCTTCAACTGGGGCTCGGTCGCGGTCGATCCGGAGCGCCAGGTGATGTTCGGCATGCCCACCTATCTTGCCTTCACCTCGCGCCTGGTGCCGGCGTCGGACATTCCGCCCAAGGAGCAGGATCAGAAGGGCAGCGAGCAGGGCCTCAATCGCAATGACGGCGCGCCCTATGGCGTGTTCATGGGGCCGTTCCTCGGCCCGCTTGGCGTGCCCTGCCAGGCGCCGGGCTGGGGCTTTGTCGCCGGGGCCGATCTGCGAACGGGCGAGATCGCCTACAAGCATCGCAACGGCACCGTCCGCGACATGACCCCGCTGCCCCTGCCCTTCAAGGTGGGTGTCCCCGGCATTGGCGGGCCGATGATCACCAAGGGCGGCGTGGCGTTTCTGGGCGCTGCGGTCGATGACTTCTTGCGGGCCTATGACCTGACGTCAGGCACCCAGTTGTGGGAAGCCCGCCTGCCGGCCGGCGGCCAGTCGACGCCCATGACCTACACGGCGGGCGGCAGGCAATATGTGGTCATCGTTGCCGGCGGCCACGGCTCGGTGGGGACCAAGCCGGGCGACTATGTCATCGCCTATACCCTGCCTAGCGACTGACCGTACCCGATAGCGTGCGCCGCACGGCGTCGTGCCAGCCGCGAAGCTTGTTCCGGCGCATGGTGGCCCCCATGCGGGGCAGGAATTCGCGTTCTTCCTGCCGTCGGGCGGCAAAGCCTGCGGCATTGGGCCAGACGCCGGCTTTCCAGCCGGCCAGCCAGGCCGCGCCCAGCGCGGTGGTTTCATCGACGCGGGAGCAATCGACCGGGCAATCGAGAATGTCGGCGAGAAACTGCATGGTCCAGGCGGAAGCGACCATGCCGCCATCGACGCGCAGCACGATATCATGGGCACCGCGCCAATCTTTGCGCATGGCCTCGACCAGATCGCTGGACTGGTAGCCGACCCCCTCGAGCGCCGCGCGGACCAGTTCGGGGCGGCGGGTATTGCGGGTCAGGCCATAGATGGCGCCCCGGGCCTCGCTATCCCACCAGGGCGCGCCCAGCCCCAGAAAGGCCGGCACCATGTAGACCGGCTGATCGGGGTCGGCAGCGGTGGCCAGGACCTCGGCCTCCTTCCACTGGTCGAGAATGCCGATATCATCGCGCAGCCATTGCAGGGCGCCGCCGACCATGAAGATGGCGCCCTCAAGCGCATAGGTGGTCTTGCCATCCAGCCGATAGGCCACCGTGGTCAGCAGGCGATTGCGCGATTGCACCAGATCGGTGCCCGTATTGAGCAGGGCAAAGCAGCTCGTTCCATAGGTGGATTTGACCATGCCCGGCGTGAAGCAGGCCTGGCCGATCAGCGCTCCCTGCTGGTCGCCGACGACGCCGTGAATGGGAATGGCAGCACCCAGGATCGCAGCGTCCACATGGCCGTAGTCATCGGCGCTGTCGCGCACCTGGGGCAGGATGGACGCCGGAATGTCGAACAGGTCCAGCAATTGCGGGTCCCAGTCGCCGGTCTTGAGATTGTAGAGCGCGGTGCGGCTGGCATTGCTGGCATCGGTGGCGTGCACCTTGCCGCCGGTCAGCCGCCAGATCAGGAAACTGTCAATGGTGCCGAAGGCAAGCTCGCCCCTATTGGCGCGTTTGCGGGCACCTTTGACATTGTCGAGGATCCATTTG
>CBFGMY010000207.1:0-6955 GCA_965650055.1 uncultured Devosia sp. | reverse complement strand
CGAAACCAAGGCCGTAGAGCTCGAACGAGGGACCGCCGCTCTGCTCATGCGCCTTGAACCAGACCAGCAGCGCCTCGCAGGCGATGCGCAGGCTCACCAGCGACAGAAGGCCGAAGACGAGGATTTCGAGCAGGCCCCAGAGCCCGGTGCCAAATCCGAAGCCGAAGCTCCAGAACAGATGGCTCACGGCCCAGAGCAGGATGGCGGCCAGGCCAAGGGCGTAGACGATCGGCACCAGGCGCGGCGACAGGATCGCATCGAGCCGGAACAGGGTCTGGCGGGTGAACAGGCGTTTCAGATCGTCCAGCGTCATCTCGTCCTCCAGGGCGCGATTCGATTGTTACGCAACTTGGCCACGCGGACCAGTGCTGACAAGGCCTTCCTCCGATGCCGAAATGGTGGGGCCGAAGCGGGTTTCGAAGGCCCTTCGCAGCACCGAATCGACTTCCGGCATGGATACGAGCTGCCCGAGATCCTCGAAGCTGGTCACGCCCTGATCGGTGATGCCGCAAGGCACGATGCCGTCATAGTGGCTGAGGTCAGGCATGACGTTGAGCGAGATGCCGTGAAAGGTCACCCACTTGGAGACGCGCACGCCGATGGCGGCGATCTTGTCTTCCTTGCTCGGTCCCTTGTCAGGCCGTTGCACCCAGACGCCGATGCGGCCATCGCGGCGCTCGCCATTGATGTTGTGCGCCGCCAGCGTATCGATCACCCAGCCTTCCAGCCCCTTGACCAGACAGCGGATGTCCCGTCCGCGCTGCGTCAGGTCGAGCATGACATAGGCTACGCGCTGGCCGGGGCCGTGATAGGTATATTGCCCGCCGCGGCCAGCGTCATAGACGGGGAAGCGGTCGGACAGCAGGTCACCGGGCAGGGCAGAGGTGCCCGCCGTGTAGAGCGGGGGATGTTCGAGCAGCCAGATGGCCTCGGACGCCTGGCCCGCGGCTATGGCAGCGGCGCGGGCGCGCATGGCCTCGAGCGCGAGCGGGTAGGGCACCGGGTCGGCCGAAATGATCCATTCCACCGGCCCGCCGTCGCTCCGTATCAGTTTGTTACGGGTTTCGCAGCCGATGTCATCAGGCGTTAACGCTTCCATAACCATGCTTGCCAGAGAGTTACCTTTGAGAGATTCAGCGGCCGCATCATGTCGGCCGGGCCGGGGTTCGCTATCTATCTATGAGCACACTAGACAATATTGAAGTGGACATCACGGTCGAGTTGGGTGCGACGACCATGCCGATCCACCATTTGCTGCGCATGGGCCGCGGCGCGGTGATCGAACTGGACGCCAGCGAGAACGACCCGCTCAACATCTACGCCAATAGCACGCTGATCGCGCATGGCGAGGTGAGCGTCGAGGATGGACACCTGCGTGTCGTGATTTCGGAAAAGATCTTCCGCCGCGGCTAGGCGACAAACCATGAGGCTACTTTGGCCCCCTCTCCACAGGCTTTCGCAAATCGCGATTTAAGCGCTTGAGGTTATAGAAGACCTTTGCTACATCCCCACTCGCTTCGCCTCCGGGCGTGGCTCTACCAAAGTGTGCGGTCGTGGCGGAATTGGTAGACGCGCAGCGTTGAGGTCGCTGTGTCGCAAGACGTGGAAGTTCGAGTCTTCTCGACCGCACCATTCATCCTCTGGATGAGACAAAAAAAGGCCGTCCCTCGGGACGGCCTTTTTGTTTACGCGGTGCGCCTAGCGGCGCCGCCCGAAGTGATGATCGGGCGGCGGTCGTGGCCTCAGCTCGCCGGGGGAGCTGCCGGATCGGCGGGTGCGGCCGGGTCGGCGGCGGGTGCGGCGTCGGCAGGGGGCGCGGTGCTGTTGTCCGGGGGATTGCCGCCACAAGCGGTCAGAGCGAGAGCCGCGATGATGGCCAGCGGCGCGAGCAGTTTTCGGGACATGGGATCTCCTTTGGATCAGTCCATTGATTGATCTTGGTCTTCAAACGGCTGTGAACTAACCGCCGCAATGGGGCGAAGATGGGGCTAGGACCAGTCGCCCTTCAGCCGATGCTGGCCTGCAAATGCCAGTTTTCTGTGCTTCCGGTCCTCACGTACCCGAACGTACGCTCCGGTCCGGTTCTCGAAAACTGGCACTTTCGGCTCAGCCTGGGCTGAATGGCGACTGGTCCTGGTGCGCCGCCGCAGGTCAGAAGCGGGCCTGGGTTTCGGCGAATAGATCGGCGAGCGCCGGGGAATCCGGCTCGTAAGCGCCGGCGGCGTCATTCCAGCGGAAGGTCGCCGCAACCGCCCGGGTTGCGGGCACTACATCGGGCACCTCGTCGCACGCACCGGTCTGGAGGCTCGTTGCCTCCGTGACGGTGATCGTGAACGGTGCCCAGCGGCCGTCGTCGTCGCTGAAGAACGGCGCGAGAGCCGGCGTCTGCTGGCGCCGCATGCCGCAATAGTTCTCGTTGAAGGTGAAGACGGATGCCATTTCCGTCAGCTTGCCATCGACCAAAGCCAGCACGGATGTCGCGCGATAGCCCTGGCTCGAATTGAAATGATAACTGGAAACGCGCAGACCATCATCCTCGGCGCCCAGCTCCAGCACGGCGGGCTCATCGAACCCGGTATGCTGGTCGGAGGCCACGTCGGCCAGGTCGAGGGCCTGGTCGGGGTGGGCCGGATCGAAGATGGCGAGGACCGAGGAGCCCAGGGCGCCGGCCGCCTCGGCGTCGGCTTCGAGCAGCAGGGCGACCAGCTCGGTGCCGCCGCTGGTGAAGGTCAGGACGCTGGCGCCGTAGAAGGCGAGGGGGAGGCCGGTGATCGGGTTCTCATCGGCATAGGCCAGATTGCGCACCGGCATCGTCACAATGCCCTCATAGCGCCCTTCGACCTGCTGCAGGTCCGGCGCAATGGCGCGGGCGAGGTCAAAATATGTCAGGTCGGCGAAGCCCGGTACGGCATCGTTGAGCTCGATGCTGGTGTTCTGGGCAAAAGCTGGCATTGCCAGCGCGAGCAGCAGGGGCAGGGCGAAAGTGATACGCATGGGATCAGTCGGGTTCCGGAATGGCCGTCGGTCGCTGGGCGGCGAGCTTTTTGGGAGCCTTGAAGCGCCAGGCGTCTTCAAGACGCAGCGATAATTCCTCATCGGAGATGACTGCCAGCTGAATGAGCACGGCCGGATAGCCGACATAGTGGTCGGTTTCGAAATAGATATCGGGCGAGATTTCCATCAGCAGGGCCTTCTGCTCGGACGGACAGAGCAGCACCAGCGTGTCAGCATCCTTGAGCCGGACAAAGGACTCGTCGCGCACCTTGAGTGCGGGCGTACCAAGCTTGGTCGCACGCGTCACCTCGGGCAGACCGCGCGCGGCCGCCAACTGCTCGATACGGCTGAATATCTGGTCGAGATCGGTCGCCATCTTGTGTGCCTAATCAACGCAAATCCCGATTGCCAGTCTGGCGCATCCCGACCCGATTGGCTACAGCTTGGCCGCCCCCGAAACCCGGACACACAAAGGGCTCCCGATGAGCACAGATCCCGAGACCGTGCCCGGCCAAGACGCCGGGATAGACGTCAATGCGCTGCGCGACGCAGAGGACCGCATCAGTCCGCTGTGGCTGGAGCGCCTGCGCGCCTATCTGGCCGCCGGACGGGATGAAGATGTCGCCACGGTGATGGCGCCGCTGCACGCGGCCGACGTGGGCGACGTGCTCGAATCGATCGATGCCGAGGAACGCCTGCACCTGGTGCGGCTGCTGGGCGACCGCTTCGACTACTCGGCGCTGACCGAGGTCGACGAATCCGTCCGCGTCGAGCTGATGGACGAATTGCCCAATTCGGAAATTGCCCGCGGCGTCAGCGGCCTCGACAACGACGACGCCGTGGCGATCCTTGAGGATCTCGAGCAGGAGGACCGCGACGAGGTTCTGGCCAAGCTGCCCACCTTCGAGCGGCTCAGCCTCAAGCGAAGCCTCGATTTCCCCGAAGACTCCGCCGGCCGGCGGATGCAGACCGACTTCATTGCCATTCCGCCCTTCTGGACGGTGGGGCAGACCATCGACTATCTGCGCCGCGAGCCGGACCTGCCGGACGAATTCTACCAGATCTATGTGGTGGACGCGTCCTACCAGGTGCTCGGCACCATTCCGCTGGACAAACTGCTGCGGACCCAGCGCGCCACCGCCATCGAAGCGCTGATGAACACCAATTTCGTGTTGGTCGACGCCAACGAGGACCAGGAAGAGGCCGCGCGCGACTTCGAGCGCTATGACCTTGTCGAGGTGGGCGTGGTGGATGAGAGCCGGCGGCTGGTCGGCGTGCTCACCATCGACGACATCGTCGACGTCATCCATGAAGAGGCCGACGAGGATATCAAGCTGCTGGCCGGCGTGGGCGACGAGGACATTTCCGACTCAACCGTCGATACGGTGCGCAGCCGCGTGCCCTGGCTGGTGATCAACCTGATCACGGCCGTGGCCGTGTCGTTCGTTATCGGCCTGTTTGGCGCCACGATCGACCAGATGGTGGCTTTGGCGGTGCTCATGCCGATCGTCGCCTCGATGGGCGGCAATGCCGGTACGCAGACCATGACGGTGACCGTGCGCGCACTGGCCATGCGCGAGCTGGACGGGCGCCGCCTGCGCCGGCTGGTCGGCCGCGAAATGGTGGTGGGGATGGCCAATGGCGTGATCTTCGCCATTCTGATCGGCCTCGTCACCTGGGCGCGCTTCAACGACCTGCAACTGGGTATCGTGATTGCGCTGGCTATGGTCATCAACCTGATCGTGGCCGGTACGGCCGGCATCCTGATCCCCGTTATGCTCGACAAGTTCAAGGCCGATCCGGCCATCGCCTCGGCGGTGTTCGTGACCACCATCACCGACATGGTGGGCTTCTTCGCCTTCCTCGGGATAGCGGGGCTGTGGTTCGGGTTGTTCTGACATGGAGCAGGGCAGGATCATCTTTCTGCACGGCGCCTCCAGCAGCGGCAAGTCGACCCTGGCGCGCGGGCTGCAGGCCCGTATCGAGGAGCCGTTCTGGCACATTTCCATCGATCACCTCCGCGACGCAGGCGTGCTGCCCATGGAGCGGTTCAAGTCGGGCGAGTTCGACTGGACGGCAGCGCGGGCGCCATTCTTCGACGGCTTTCACCGCTCGCTGGCAGCCTATGCGGCCGCCGGGAACAATCTGGTGATCGAGCATATCCTCGACACTGCCGGTTGGTTTGAGGACCTGGTCCGCCTTCTCGCCCCGTTCGATGTGTTTTTCGTCGGCGTGCATTGTCCGCTACCGCTGCTGATCGAGCGTGAGCAAGCCCGCGGCGACCGACCCGTCGGCAGCGCCGAGCAGGACTTCCACACGATCCACAGCGGCATGCGCTACGATTTCGAGGTCCATACGGACCAGGACCCCGCGGAAAATGTCCTGCGCATCATCGAGGCCTGGAAACACCGGGTGGGGCCGTCGGCCTTCGCTGCGCTGGCGAGAGCCTGACGCGCGACGCGCTGTCAGGCAGGATGGCCGTGCAAGGCCGCGACGACAGCCGTCGCCATCTGGCTGGCGGGTTGGGTGGAGACGACCAGCATATCGCCCTTGTCGCGATAGAGATGGAAGCGATGGCGGAATTTCTCGGTTTCGCCGGCCCGATCAAAGGTGAAGCCGCGCTGCATCTGGCGTTCGACGACGATATCGGTAGCCAGCGCCAAATCCAGCGTGGGCAGCAGGGTGATGGTATAGCCGGTGGCAACCAGGGCCGAGGCGGTCTGGTAGTCGTCTGACTGCGGCTGGGCGGCCAGGAACCCGGACGCCGTGACAAAAATCGTGGGGTCGGTCAGCGCGCCAACCAATTCCAGGGCCAGATCGAGATTGGCCAGCCGGTAGGCCGGGTAGCCCTTTGCTGCGATATAGGGGCCGATGGTGCCAATACGGTCGCAAAATTCGAGATCGAGATCGATCAGCGGTCGATTGAGCCGCGGGGCGATCGCCGTCGCGAGCGTCGATTTTCCGACGCCGCCCGGGCCGATCAGAAAAATGTGTTCGGCGTCCGGAAAGGCTCGGCGCACGACGATTTGCGGGTCGGGACTCATCGGCAAATGCTAGCAGGGACTGGATTTGTATTTGAGGCAAATGCGTTCGGGAACGCTGTGATGGCCTTTACCAGCCGTCCTCAGTGTCTGTGGACTGTGGCAACTTCGCCGCTTGCAAAGCATTTATGACGCGGTTAACGATTTGCTACCGGGTGCGGCAGGTGGGCTACACCTCAAGACCCGGAGTGAACGGCTGACAAGGAGCGATCATGCGAAGTCAACCGAAGACCACCGCCACGATGTGGCGAGCAGCGACCTGGACTTTGGTCTGCCTGCTCTCAATGGGACTGGTTTTCTCCGTCGTTGCTGGCGTTTAGTTTGAAACGCTAGAGTTCTTCACTAACAGCAATTCGGAAGGGCGCCCGGGCCACTGGGGCGCCCTTCTTCTTTCCCGGGAGACAGACCTTGAAGCTCTTGATCGGCAACCGGAACTATTCGTCGTGGTCGTTGCGCCCCTGGCTGGTGCTCAGGCACTTCGATATTCCGTTCGAAGACGAGGTCCTGCAATTGCAGGGCGAGGGGTTCCGCGACGTGCTGGCGCAGCGCTCGCCGACCGCCAAGGTGCCGGTGTTGCAGGATGGCGACCTGGTGATCGTCGAAACCATCGCCATTATCGAATATCTGGCAGACCGCTTCCCCGAAAAGGCCATCTGGCCTGCGGACATCGGGCAGCGCGCCCTGGCGCGGGCTGCCTCGGCCGAGATGCACTCGGCCTTCCAGTCCTTGCGCAGCCACGCGCCGATGAACCTGCGGGCGTCTCATCCGGGCAAGGTCAATATCGATACCGTGCTCAAGGACCTGCATCGCCTTGAGACGTTGTGGGGCGACCTGCTGGCGCGTTCGGGCGGCCCATTCCTGTTCGGCGCCTTCACGGCGGCCGACGCGCACCCGGGTACGTTCACAGTCGTCCTTGACGG
>CBFGMY010000206.1:0-7001 GCA_965650055.1 uncultured Devosia sp. | reverse complement strand
GAGATAGGCGCGGGGGAAATGCGCGCGGAGCATGAGAGCCCCCAGATGGGGCGCGCGGGCGAAGAGTTCATCGACCCAGGCATCCTCGGACTGGCGGATCGACAGATGATCGAGCCGGGTCATGGCGAGGAAACGTTCGGGATAGACGCGTCCGGAATGGGCGGAATTGAACACCAGAGGAGCAACCAGCCGGCGTGGCCGGATGGTTTCGAATGCCGGCTGATCCCAATAGTCGGACCGCAAGATGCCTCCCAACAGGCGTCTTGAGCCGACGCCACACTGATTTGCCTGATAGTTTCGCGCTTTGCGGCCGGCTTGTCCAGATTATCGCAGCGTTGCGCGCACAAATGCTGGCGTCCTTCGCCCAAGGTTTGCAGGACGGCAAACTTCGCTTAAACATGATTCCCTATAGTCCGACTCATGAGGCGCCGTGTGGCGCATCAATCAGTTGTGCCATGCGCCCAAGCCGGATGAGATATCCGGATGCGCCAGTCGAACGGCCGGAGCCCTAGATGAAGCGAATTCTGCTCGCAGAAGACGATAACGACATGCGGTCTTTCCTGACGCGTGCGCTCAAGAACGCGGGCTACGAGGTCGTGTCGTTCGACAACGGGCTTTCGGCCTATGAACGGCTGCGCGAGGAGCCATTCTCGCTGCTGCTCAGCGATATCGTGATGCCGGAAATGGACGGCATCGAGCTGGCGCGCCGCGCCACCGAACTCGACCCCGACCTCAAGGTGATGTTCATCACCGGCTTTGCCGCGGTGGCGCTGAACCCCGACAGCGACGCGCCCAAGGATGCCTCGGTGCTCTCAAAGCCGTTCCATCTCAAGGATCTGGTCAACGAGGTCGAGCGGCTGCTGGCTGCGTGAGGCCACGCGCTAATTCTACTGCGGCGGCCGCTTGACGCGGTCTTCTGCGCTTCCGGTGCTCACGTACTGGAAGTACGCTCCGCTCCGGTTCTCGAAGACCACACC
Source organism: uncultured Devosia sp. (assembly GCA_965650055.1). GTDB lineage: Bacteria > Pseudomonadota > Alphaproteobacteria > Rhizobiales > Devosiaceae > Devosia. Next base: position 6,024 of record CBFGMY010000206.1, on the reverse strand, counting down.
AATCGACTCGCCGCAGCGAATTTCCACATGGTCTCAGAACTTCGATCTGACCCCTTGACCCCAAAGTGGGTTTTATGGTCTATCCGCGCCACTGGACGGGCCTCGCGGCTCTTCCATCCCGGAGAGATGGGCGTATAGCTCAGCGGGAGAGCACCTCGTTGACATCGAGGGGGTCACAAGTTCGATCCTTGTTACGCCCACCATCTCTCTAAAGACTTTCGCCTGATGGCGATGGGAGTATAGCTCAGCGGGAGAGCATTCGCTTCACACGCGAAGGGTCACAAGTTCAATCCTTGTTACTCCCACCATTCCTTTTTCGTGATGCCGGTCTGCAAACGGCAATCGTCTGCGCTTCCGGTGCTCACGTACCAAAGCGTACGCTCCGCTCCGGTTCTCGCCGATCACCGTTTTCGACTCGGCCTGACGAAAAAGCCCGACTGCGTGATCGAGGCAGGCTGATCCACGCTCCGCTCCGGTTCTCGGCAACGGGCGCTTTCGCCTCGCCTTGACCGGCTGGAAGACCGATGGTGCCAGCCAGCACCATTTTTCGATTTGGCCGATGACCGCGAGATTGGCACTCTAGGCGAGGCGGGAGGCGGCATAGCGTTGGCGGGCCTGGGCGACACGGTCGGCGTTGCGCCTGGTCCATGCGTTGATGGCCGCCAGGGGTTCCTGCAGCTCGCGACCCATGTCGGTGAGTTCGTAATCGACGCGCGGCGGAATGATGGGGGTGACCGTGCGGTGCACGATGCCGTCCGCCTCCAGTTCGCGCAGCGTCTGGGTCAGCATCTTCTGCGAAATGCCCTGCAGGTGCCGGCGCAGCTCGGAAAAGCGCATCGGGCCCTGCATCAGCGCCATGATGACATAAAGCGACCACCGACCGCTCATGGCAGCCAGGACCTCGATCATGGGAACGGCGACGCGCGTGCATTCGGCGTGGGTGCGGGGTGGTTCCAAGGGGGTGAGTGCAGTTCCCATCTGGTGCCTCTGGGAGGAAATAGTGCCGTCTTGCGCGGTTCGCGAACAGTCACCAACATAGTGTGAGTTACGCTAAGTGACTAGCTATCGAATCGTTCCTCAGTCATTAAAAGAGAGCGCTCCCATGAGCAAGCCAAAGATCGGCATCATCATTTCCACCACCCGCAAGGGCCGCCTGGGCGAGCGCATCGCCCATTGGGTGCGCGATCTGGGGCAGCAGCGCCCGGACCTTGCGTTCGAAATCGTCGACCTGCGCGACCATCCGCTGGAGTTCTTCGATGCCGAGATGTCGCCGCGCTGGGCGCCGGTGGAGGGCGCCAATGCACAGGCCTGGGCCAAGAGGGTGGCGGGCTTTGATGGCTATGTGTTCGTCACGGCCGAATACAACCGTTCGATCACTGGCGCGCTCAAAAATGCGCTCGACTATCTCGCCCTTGAAGCCGAGCGCAAGCCGGCGGCCTTTGTGGGCTATGGCTCGGTCGGCGGCGCGCGGGCGGTCGAGCAATTGCGGCTGATGGCCGTGGAGCTGGGCATGGTGGTGACCAAGAGCGGCGTGCATATCGGGATGGAGCCGATGATCGGCCTGATGCGCGACGGCAAGGACTTCGCCGATTTCCCGCATCTGGCGCCGACGGTCGCGACGATGCTGGACGAGCTGGCCTGGTATGCGAGGACCCTCAAGACCGGGCGGGATCAAGTGGCGCAAAGCGAAGCGGCCTAGACGCCATACGCTCGGTGTCACCCCGGCCTTGAGCCGGGGTCTGCCCTGAGATCTCAAGATGGATCCCGGCTCAAGGCCGGGATGACATTGGTGGGTGTGGCAACGAGGTGCCGTCAGTCTTCGACGAAAATCTCGGCATTGCCATCGATGAAATCGTCGAACAGGACGGTGGTGCCTTCGGCATCGGCGATGACGAAGGCCATCTGTCCGGGGCCGGCGAGGCGGCGCATGGGAACGTGGGGCTGGTCGACGCTGCAGGAATAGTGGCTGCCTGACAGCGTCGTGAAGGGCAGGCCGCGCCAGGTGGCCGTCGACGTCAGGTGCACGTGGCCGGTAATGACCTGGCGGATATCGGGATGGGTCTTGAGCGCGGCAATGAAGGCATCGGGCTCAAGGATGCGGATATCGTCCGACTCGATATGCAGCGCATTGGCATTGTGGTGGAGGATGACGATGACCGGGCGGTCGATGGCCTCGGCCAGCCGGGCCCTGAGCCAGTCGATCTGGATGCCGGACAGCACGCCATCGACGCGGCCGGGCTCGGAGGAATCGAGCAGGATGATGCGATGGCCTTTGATGTCGATTGATTTGTCGACCTTGCCGGTTTCGGCGACGAAATCTGAGCCGAAGACATCGAGGAAGACGGGACGGTCGTCGTGATTGCCCAGGGTGATATGCACCGGGATGGGCAGTCGCGCGATGATGGATTTGAGGTGCTGATAGGCTGATGGCTGGCCCAGATCGGCGAGATCGCCGGCCAGGACGCAGAAATCGGCATCGCCATAGCGGGCGATGACGGCATCCACCGCCTGCTCCAGGCGGGCGCCGGTATCGAGCGTCATCGACAGCTCGCCCGGCGGCATGACATGCAGGTCGCTCATGACGACGAATTTGAGGGTCATTTTCCGCCCATGCGTGCTGATTTCCCGCGTCTTCTAACGCTAGCGCATGACCGACAGGTGACGCCACAGGCGGCGACGGTTCACCACATGGTTTGTTTGGCGCGCTCGGGCCAGGCCTGATCATAGGCCTCGCCGCCGACCTGGTTTTCAGTCATGGCGGCGAGGATCTGGCCCGGCGTGGGCAGGGTGGCGGTATCGATGTGGCGCTCGGGGTTCCACAGTTCGGAGCGGACGATGGCGCGGGCGCACTGGAAATAGAGTTCGTCGATCCGCATGACGATCACCGAGCGCGGCGCCTTGCCCTCGACTTCGAAGCTGGCCAGGAGGTCCGGATCGATGCTGAGATGGGCGCGGCCATTGGCGCGGAAGGTGGTGCCCGAGCCGGGCAGCAGGAAGAGGAAGGCGACGCGCGGATCGCGGACGATGTTGCGCAGCGAATCGATGCGGTTATTGCCGCGCCGATCGGGCATCATCAGCGTCTCGTCATCATGCACCCGGACGAAGCCGGGCTGATCGCCGCGCGGCGAGCAATCGATGCCCTCGGGGCCGACGGTGGCGAGGGCGGCGAAGGGGCTGGCTTCGATCAGCCGCCGATATTGCGGCGTCATGCGCTGGGCGACCTTGACCGTCGAGGCGGCGACGGGAGCAGGGGTATAGAGCGCTTCGAGCTGCGCGACGGAGGTGATGACGGTCATGATCGGCCTTTGGCGGACAGTCAGCCCGACGTGATCACTCGGGCGCTATGGGCGGGATGTAACTGATCCTATATCGTCAACGAATGACAAGGCGACAAAAGGAGTAAAGCCATGGACACCCATGCCTTCAAGGTGACCCGCACCGACGCCGAATGGCGCGCCAAGCTCACGCCGGAGCAGTATCAGGTGATGCGCAATCACGGGACGGAACGGCCCGGATCGTGTGCACTGCTCTATGAAAAGCGCGCCGGGACGTTCTCCTGCGCCGGCTGCGACAGCCCGCTGTTCGAATCCAAGCTGAAATTCGAGAGCGGCACCGGCTGGCCGAGCTTCAACGACCCGGTGCCCGGCTCGGTGGAAGATACGGTCGATCGCAGCCATGGCATGGTGCGGACCGAAGTGCATTGCGCCACCTGCGGCAGCCATCTGGGCCATGTGTTCCCCGATGGTCCGCCGCCGACCGGGCTGCGCTATTGCATCAATGGCGTGGCGCTGAACTTCACGCCTAACTAGCCGATCTTCTGGCCCACATGGCCTGTAAATGCCCGCTTCCTGCGCTTCCGGTCCTCACGTACTCAAGTACGCTGCGGTCGGGTTCTCGGAAGCGGGCATTTCGACTCATGCGAACCAGAATCTCGACCAGTCAGGTGCGACCAGATGAATTTCTCGGCCAATCTCTCCATGCTCTATCCAGAGCATGGATTTCTCGAGCGATTTGGCGCCGCGGCGGCCGATGGTTTCCGCGGCGTCGAGTTTGTTTCGCCCTATGAATTCGAAGCCGAGGCCATTGCCGAGCAGTTGCGCCAGCACGGGCTGGAGCAGGTGTTGTTCAACGCGCCGGCGGGGGACTGGGCGGCCGGCGAGCGCGGGATGGCCTGCCACCCCGGTCGCGAAGCGGCGTTTGAGGCCAGCATCGACCAGGCCGGCCGGTATGCCGAGGCGTTGGGTTGCCGCATGGTGCATGTGATGGCGGGGATCGTGCCTGAGGGTGTCGATCCCGACGCGGCCGAGGCGGTGCTGGTGGGCAATCTGCGGCATGCGGCCGAGCAACTGGGGCGGCTCGGGGTCAGGGCGCTGATCGAGCCGATCAATGCGGTCGATATGCCGGGCTATGGATTGAGTTCGCTTGAGCAGGCCGAGCGGATGCTGGCGGCAGTGGGGCACGACAATCTCTGGCTGCAGTATGATTTCTATCACATGGCGATGACAGGCGAGGCGCCGGTCGAGAATTTCTCCCGGCTGCTGCCTGTCATTGCGCATGTGCAGATTGCCGATATGCCGGGGCGGCATGAGCCGGGTACGGGCAGTGTGGGCTATGCGGAAGTGTTCCGCGCGATCGAGCGATCGGGGTATGCCGGCTGGGTGGGTGCGGAGTATCGGCCGGTTGCGGGGACGCGTGAGGGGCTGGGGTGGATGCGCGGGCTTTGAGGCACGACCTCGTGGTTCGACAGGCTCACCATGAGGTCTACTGAAACACCGAACGCCGCACCGACCTCATCCTGAGCTTGTCGAAGGAGGAGGTCGCGGCCCCTAAGTTCCCCGCGGCTTGGCCCTTGCCGTCGGCGGCGCCTTGGCCGGCTCGTCGGGCCAGGGGTGGCGGGGATAGCGGCCTTTGAGGTCTTTGGCGACATCGGCCCAGGAACCGGTCCAGAAGCCCACGAGATCGCGGGTGGTCTGGATCGGGCGGTGGGCCGGGGAGAGCAGCACCAGCAGCAGGCGGATGCGGCCATTGGCGATGGTGGGATGGCGCGTCAGGCCGAACAGTTCCTGCACGCGGATCTCGATCGCCGGGCCCCCTTCGGCGGTATAGTCGATGGGCACGGCATTGCCCGTGGGGGCGGTGAAGTGGCTGGGCAGCAGCGCTTCGATCTCCTGCCGGCGCGGATAGGGCAGCAGCAGGTCGAGGGCGGTGCGCAGGTGCTCGCCTGATATGTCGGAGAGTTTGGTAAGGCCGAAGAGGGCCGGAGCAAGCCAGTCGGCGACCGTGGGCGCCAGGGCGTCGGCATTGAGATCGGGCCAATCATCGCCAAGGGTCACCCGCAGGAAATTGGCGCGGGCGCGCCAGGCCCTCTGCTCGCGGCTCCAGGGCAGGAGATCGAGGCCGCGGCGGGCGGCGGCTTCGGCGAGGAGCATTGCTGCGGCCTCCGGGTCCTCGACGGGCACGGGTTCATCGGCGAGCCTGAGGGCATCGAGCTGGCGGATGCGGCGCGCGCGGACGCTGGACGAGGCGGCGTCGAAGCTCAGAACGGTGGACTGGCTGATGCGGTGGGCGAAGAGGGCTTCGAGATCGGCCCGATCGAGGATGGCGGCGGCGCGAATGCGGCCGCTGGCTGCGGCACCCGTGATGTCTGACACGACGAGGAAGGGGGCCGCGGCCAGAGCGTCGGTTTCATCGAGGCTGGCCTGGCGGCCATTGGCGAGGCGGAACTTGCCGCGCGGCCCGGCGGCCTGGGCGACGCGGTCGGGATAGGCGCGGGCGAGGTGGTGGCCTGCTGCAAGATTGCTTGCAGTTTTCTTGCTGCTTGCCTGCGCGGCCCAGCGGCGGGCGAGGGCGCGGGCATCGTCGGCGCGTTTGGAGCGGTCAGTGCGGAAGCGATCGAGGCGGTGGCTCAGATCGGTGCCGTCGCCGCCAAGGCCACGTTCGCCGATGAGGACGGCGAGCTCGGCGGCCGTGGCGGCATCGTCTTCGGCGGCAGGTGCCAGCTTGAGGCGGGTGACCATGTGGGTG
>CBFGMY010000205.1:0-7077 GCA_965650055.1 uncultured Devosia sp. | reverse complement strand
GTGCCACAAGTTTCTTGCCGAGCGCGGCGCCGGGCATGGCCGCGCCAAAGGCGAAACCCTGGGCGTAGCGGCAGTTGAGCTGGCGCAGCCGCTCGATCTCGTCGAGCGTTTCGACGCCTTCGGCGATCACCATCAGGTCGAGATCGATGGCAAGCGACATCACCGCCCGGATGATCGGGCCCTGGGTGTGGGCCATGCCATTGGCCTCGCCCATCTTCACGAAGGGCGCGGGTATCTTGATCGTGTCAAACGGGAAGCGGTGCAGGTAGCTCAGGGAAGAGTGGCCGGTGCCGAAATCGTCGAGAGCGAGGCCCAGCCCAAGATTGCGCAGCGCCTGCAGCATATAGGCGGAGTGCTCCGGATTGGTCATCACCTGGCCCTCGGTGATCTCCAGCTTGAGGTGGCTGGCCAGTTCCTTGTCCTGGCTGACGAGGCTCCGCATGTCGTTGAGCAGCGTCTCGGTGGCTAATTGGGTCGGCGAGAGGTTGACCGAAATGAAGAAATCTTCGGGCAAGCCGAAAGCTGTCATCCAATCCTTGGCCTGGGCGGCCGATTGCTCGAAAGCCAGGCGCCCCAGCTTCTCGATCTGACCGGACCGCTCGGCCAGCGGGACAAACTCGTCGGGGCTGACCACGCCGCGGGTCGGGTGGACCCAGCGCATCAGCGCCTCGGCGCCGGCAATCTGCCCGGTCTGGATGTCGGTGACCGGCTGGAACTGCACATGCAGCTCGCCCTGTTTCATGCCGCGTTCGAGGTCTTCCTCGCTGGCCCTGTTATAGGCCGCGATGGAGCGGGCCGAGGCGCGATAGGCCTCGATGCGGTCGCCGCCCAGCCGCTTGGCGTAGTACATGGCCAGTTCAGCATCACGCAGCACATCGGTAGCAGTGGCCGGGTTGCTGTCGTAGATGGTGACGCCGATCGAAGCTGACAGAGAGAGATCGCGGTCGCCAAAATTGAACGGTGCCTTGAGCGCCTTGCGAATCTGCTCGGCCGTTTCGGCGATCTTGCCGGCGGCCTGTTCCGAGGCGAGAATCACCGCAAACTGGTCGCCGGTGACGCGGGCCACAGTATCGAGCGGGCGCATGATGCGGGCGATGCGTCGCGAGATGGCGAGCAGAACCGAATCCGCGGCCGAATGGCCGATGCGCTCTTCGAGCTCCATGAAGCGGTCGATGTCGATCAAAAATACTGCCGGCTTGGTGCCGCCCGGCGTGCGGGCGCGCACCAGGGCGCGCTCAAGGCGATCGAGGAACAGCTGTCGGTTGGGCAGGCCGGTCAGGCTGTCATGCACGGCATCATGCAGCAGGCGCTCGCGGGCGGCGCGGTCCTCGGTGACATCCTGAAGCGTACCGACAATGCGGTTGACCTGGCCATCGCCGCCCAGCACCGGCTTCACCCGCATGCGGAAGCTGCGATAGCTGCCGTCGTGGCCGGCAATGCGCATATCGGCCGAGACCTTGCCGCGGCGCAGTTCGACCAGCGTGTCGAAGGCCGTGCGGAAGCGGTCGCGATCGTCAGGGTGGACGCGATCGAGCCAGCGCTTGATCGCGCCACGCAGGGCACCGCGCTTCTCGCCCAGGCGTGTGGCCAGCTCGTCACTGACCGATACGCGGTCGCGCTCGATGTTCCAGTCGAAGACGAAATCGCCCGAGCCGGTCAGCGCCAGCGCCCGCCTCTCTACCTCACTGAGCGTCCCGATCGACACCTGCCCTTCGGAAAAGGCGTGTTGCACCGCCGTAAAGCCGAGCAGCATGACAATGAGCACCAATCCTCCCCCAACGGCCGGCTGGGCAACGTCATTGGAAACCTGCCCGGTCACCACGAGCCAGGAATAGAACAGCCACGAGATCAGGATGATCCAGGTCGGCACCAGCAGTACGGCGCGGTCATAGCCCCGCAAGGCCAGCAGCAGGATGAGGAAGAAACCCGAAACACCCAGCAGCGCCAGCACCAGCCGCGCAATGGTCGCGGCAATGGCGGGCTGGAAGAAGGCAAAGGCAAACAGCGCCAGGAACAGGGCCGCCAGCCCCAGCGCCAAGTGGATGAAGCGCAGGTGCCACCGATGGAGGTTCAGATAAATGAACAGGAAACCCGCCAGCGTTGTGGCTATGCCCGCCTCCGCCGCGGCCCGCAGGGGCTGCATGCCGCCGGCCGGCAGGCCCAGGATACGACCAAGCACGCCGAAATCGATCAGCAGGTAGATCAGCACCGCCCAGGCGAAGGCCGCCGTGGCCGGGAAGATGCCGCGTCCCTTGACCACGAACATGATGGTGAGGAACACGGCCGCGAGCGAGGCGACGCCGAGCACCACGCCACGGAAGAGGGTGAAGGAGTTCACATAGTCGCGGTAGGCGTTGGGCTGCCACAGGTAGAGCTCGGGCAATTGTCGGCCCGACAGTTCGGCGACGAAGGTCACCGTGGCGCCCGGGTCGAGCGTGACCTCGAACACGTCGGCTTCGCTGTCGGTCAATCGGACCGGGCGGATGCCGGCGCTGGGCGTCAATGCCGTCAGTCGATCATCGCCCAGATCGGGTTGAACGATGCCGGAGCCCGGTAGGCGGAAGAACGGCGCCACGAGCAGGCGCTCGATCTGCTGGTCGCTTTCGTTGCGCAGCGCGAAAAGTGCGAAATTCGGGTTGGTGCCCTGCTCGGTCGCCAAGACCTCGATGCGGCGGATGATGCCATCCTCGCCCGGCGCAGTGGAAAGCTGTACGCGGCCTTCGGTGCCAGGCTGGACTTCGACCACGTCGCTGAGATTGACGGCGTTGACGTCTTCCGGAACCGAAATGACTTCGAAGGCGGCCACTGGGGCAAGAGCGGCCAGCGCGAACGCAAGACACATCGCGAGTGCAAAGAGGTGACGCATCAGGGCCGATTATATCCTGCGGTAGGCTTCATTGTGGCAGCGTCCCGGCGGGAGCGCGCTAGCGCGACCGAGCTCACGGACGGCATCCTCTTGGCGGGAGCGCCCTTTGGTAGCGGGGATTGACGCTTGCGACAAGGTTAGCGCCCTGTTGCCAAATAGCAACGCTTTGCGGGTCAGCCGCCAGGGCGCTGCAATACTGCACCGGAATAGCCTGCTCCGGCGACGTGATCGCAGAGGCCCGACCATTCGCAGCCCGTGCAGGCGGCGCGCGTCTGCCCCCGCCCAAAGGCCTCGCGAAACCCGGTGAGCATGGGCGCGTCGAGACTGAATTCCCTATCGAGATCGACGGTCTTGCCGAGCAAGGCACGCACCGCGTCGAGCGCCAGCCGATCACGCTCCACAACGCTTTCATTGTGGCAATGGGCGCTGGCAATGTCCTGGATCGGCGCGCAGATATCGTCGGGTCCGTCCACCAGGACGATCGGCTCGCCCTGTGAAAGCCGCGCGACGATGCCATCATAATTGTCGACGAAGGCAGGGGTATATCCCCTGCCCACATAGGTCAGCATGCACAGCAGATGATGTGCGCGCAGGCGAACGGTCACGCCTTGGCCCGGCGATGAAGCACGGCCAGGGCTGCGGCACCAAGCACCGACTTCAGTACGGCACCGACCAGAAACGGCGCGACGCCGTGGATGAAAGCCGCCTCAGCGCCGATCATCACCGCCAGCCAGGCGCCGCCCAGCGCCAGGCAGGCCACATTGCCCGCCAGCGCGGCGAGGAAAGCCATGACGGGGCGACCGCCATTCCAGCCGCGTTCGGCCAGCCAGCCAACGAGCGCACCACACAAAGGGAAGGCAAACAGGTAGCCGGCGGTCGGGCCGGCAAAATGCGCAAGGCCGGCAGCGCCGCCCGCCAGAACCGGCAGACCCATGGCCCCTTCGATCAGCCAGGCGACAATGGTGAGGCCGCCCAAGCGCCAGCCATAGAGGGCTCCGACCATGGCCACGGCAAATGTCTGCATGGTCATGGGCACCGGCACCATCGGCACCTCGACATAAGACGAGGCGGCGAGGAACAGCGTGCCCAAGGCAACGGCAGCGACTTGCCACTGCAGGGAGCGCCCTTCGATGTGAAGCGGGCTATAGGAAAGACGGGTATCAGCTTGCGCCATGATCATCCTCAGGAATTATAGATAATTTCATACGACAATCTACTAAAGACTCGATCTGCACGGCACCGCAAGCCCTAACCGACGATATTGAACATCTTGCGGGTCTGTCCGGAGGAGGTTCGCACCGGGCGCTGGCCGATCCAGCGCGCGTGACGGCCCAGCACGGCGCAGGCCTCTTCGACATTGCCCGACCGAAGGGCGGCAAGGATCGCCAGGTGGTCGTGGTCGGTGCGCACTTCCCAGGTCGACCGCCAGGATGCAAAGAGAAACCGGGCACTCTTGGCATGCAAGTCATCGATAGCCGCAAGCAGGCGCGGCATGTTGCATGGCGCTATCAGGGTATTGTGAAAGAGGCGGTTGGCAGCTTCCCACATCGTGACGTCGGCCGAGTTATCGCCGGCCCGGGTCGCCGCTTCGGCACGATCCAGGATAACCTTGGTGAGGTTGGGCGCCGCGTGTTGCAGCGCCAGCACTTCCAGCGCGGCGCGCATTTCGGCCACTTCGCGCACCTCGGCCAGATCGAAGGCCGCAACACGAACGCCGCGGCGCGGTTCACTCACTGCCAACCCCTGCGCCTCGAGCCGCCGGAACGCTTCGCGCACCGGCACGTGACTGGCGCTGAATTCGGCCGCGACGTGATCCTGGCGCAGGCGCGATCCGGGCTCGATGGCTCCGGCAATGATACGCTCGGCCAGAACGCGACTGATGCGTGCGGCGATGGTCTCTTCTTTGGGCTGGGGCATGGTTTTATAGATAGTTTGGGCGGCGGAGCCTGTCGAGCCCTAGACACGCCGCGAGAAGCGGCCCATCTCGTAGCGTTCCTTGGTCAGCCCCATCAGCACGTGGTCTTCCCAGCGCCCGTTGATCTGCAGGTATTTTTCGGCGAAGCCTTCCTCGACGAAGCCGTTCTTTTCCAGCACCCGGCGCGATGCCGTGTTTCCAGGAAGGAAGGCGGCGTGGATGCGATGCAGGTCGAGCGTGTCGAAGACGAACGGCAGGCTGAGGCCAACGGCTTCGCTCATCAGACCCTTGCCGGAGAACTGCTGGCCCATCCAGTAACCCAGATTGACGAATTGCGCCGCCCTGCGCCGCACATTCGAGAGGGTGATGCCGCCAACCAGGGTGTCCTGTCGTCCGCCGGTGAGAAAGATGAAGAACGAGTAGTCGGTCCCCTGCTCGGCTTCTTCGCGGGCCCGCTTGACCCGGGAGGTGAAGACGCGGCGACCGAGATCGGCCTCGGTCCAGCGCGGCTCGAAGGGTCGCAGGAAATCGCGGCTGGCGTGGCGCAGGGCATACCAAGGTTCATAATCGTCCATTTGTGGCAGGCGCAGCACAATGCGCGGGCCGCGAATGGCGATCAGGGGAGCGGGGGATGACCAGGGCCAGAGCATGGCGTTAGCGGTCTCAGCGTTTGAGGTGGTCACCAATGGAGCCGACATCGGCCAGATTGCCGATGGGGCCAATGCCGGCCAGGGTCGGCGAGCCGCCTGCGAATATCTGGGCAGCAACATCCTGCACGCGCTTGGCGGTGATGGCATTGATGCGATCAACCGTTTCCTGCATGTGAATGGGCCTGCCCCACAATATCTGCTGGCGCGCCAGCTGCCCGGCGCGGGCCGAGGGGCTTTCCAGAGACATCAGAAGGCCCGCCCGGATCTGGTTGCGGACGCGGATCACCTCGTCTTCGGTGATGCTCTCGGTGGCGCGCTTGAGCTCGTCGAGCACCACTGGCACCAGCTCGGCGACCTCGTCCTCGCCGGTGGCCGCGGCCACGCCGAACACGCCGCTATCGGCGAAAGCCCAGTGGAACGAATAGACCGAATAGCAAAGGCCGCGCTTTTCGCGGACCTCCTGGAACAGGCGCGAGCTCATGCCGCCGCCCAGGATCGAGGCGAGGACCTGCGCCGCGTAAAAGCCGTCGGCGTTGTAGGCACGGCCTTCAAAGCCGATGACGATATGCGCCTGTTCGTGGTCTGAGACGAGCCGCTCCTCGCCACCCTGGTATTCCGCCCGCTGCGGCGCCGGAGCGCCATTGGGCTTAAGCGTGGCGAAACGCTCCCTGGCGACATCCACCAGCCCCTCGTGGTCGACATTGCCCGCCGCGGCGATGACCATGTGGTCGCCGACATAATTGCGGTTCATATACTTGCGAACGGTGTCGGGGGTAAATTCGCGCACCGAATCCACCGTGCCCAGAATGGTGCGGCCAATCGGCTGGGTGGGAAAGGCGGCGGCCTGGAACAGGTCGAAAACGTGATCGTCGGGATTGTCCCGAGCGGCGCCGATTTCCTGAACGATGACCTGCTTCTCGCGGGTCAGCTCGTCGTCTTCGAAGCGCGAATTTTGCAGGATGTCCGACAGAATGTCGGCGGCAAGCCCTACGTCTTCCTTGAGCACACGAGCGAAGTAGCCGGTATGCTCGATCGAGGTCGCGGCGTTGAGGTCGCCGCCCACATTCTCGATGGCCTCAGCGATCTGCAAGGCCGAGCGAGAGGTCGTGCCCTTGAACGCCATGTGCTCGAGCAGGTGTGAAATGCCATGCTCGGCCTTGCGCTCGCTGCGCGCCCCGGCTTTGACCCAGACACCGAGGGAGGCACTTTCGAGGTGCGGCATGTCATCGGTGAGCACCACCATGCCGTTATCAAGGGTCGTCGATTGTACGCTCACGCTAGGCTCCTCCTGGAGGCCCGGCGGTCGAGCGACCGCTTGGCCCCCGTATCGTCAGGCAGCGCGCGTACGCGCTGAAATGAAGTTTTCGACCGCAACCTGGTCGTTGGCGAGAACGCTCAGGCGCTCCTCGCGGGAGTGGAGATCGGACAGCCAGGCAGGCAATGCCGGCTCGATGCCCGCGGCGTCCTTGACGGCAGCCGGGAATTTGGCGGGATGCGCCGTTGCCAGCGTCACCATCGGCGTGGCGCCCAGATGGGTCCGCGCAACGTGCGAACAAACAGCGGTATGCGGATCGAGCAGGTAGCCGGACTTCTTCAGCGTCGAGGAAATGGTTGCCGACGTCTCAGAATCGAAGGTGGTGACGGCC
>CBFGMY010000204.1:0-7134 GCA_965650055.1 uncultured Devosia sp. | reverse complement strand
CCGGAATCGCCACCATCACCATCGTCTTCTCCATGATTTTCCTTGACCCCAGCACCGCCGGCAATGCCTCGATCACCAACAACGCCTCTCTGTATTTCTCCCACACCAGCACGGCCGGCAGCGCCACTGTCACCAACGCCAACACCCTGTATTTCGAGTACGCCAGCACCGCCGGCAATGCCTCCATCACCAACAGCGGTTTCCTGAGGTTCGCCAACACCAGCACGGCCGGCAACGCCGCTATCGCTAACGCCGGCACCATGCGGTTCTACCACACCGGCACGGCGGGCAGCGCCGCCATCACCAACAATGCCACCCTTGAATTCTACGACACCAGCACGGCGGGCAGCGCTGTCATCACCAACAACAGCACCCTGAGATTTGACGACGCCAGCACGGCCGGAAGCGCCACCCTCATCAACAATGCCGGTGGAACGGTCGATTTCTCGGGCAGCACCGGCCCGAACGGCGATGGCAAACTGAGCGCGGGATCGATCGCCGGGGCCGGCAACTATCTCCTCGGCGCCAATGAACTGACGGTCGGCTCGAATAATCTCTCGACCGAGGTAAGTGGCGTGATCTCCGGCGCCGGCGGCTCACTGGTCAAGATCGGCACGGGCACGCTGACCCTGTCCGGCGCCAACACCTATACCGGTTCGACCACCGTTCTCGGTGGCCGGCTCAAGGTCACCGGCACGCTTGCGGGAACCCTGGACATTTTGTCCGGCGGCAAGGTCGGCGGCAATGGCACGCTGGGCACGGTCAATGTCGGCAATGGCGGCATTCTCTCGCCGGGCAATTCCATTGGCTCGGTTACCATCGCCACGCTCAATGTCGGGGCTGGGGCCTTCTACGATGTCGAGCTGGCCAATGGCGGCAATACGCCAGGGGTTCATAACGACCTGATCAACGTCACGGGTGTCGCGACCTTCAATTCCGGTCTTACCATTCGCGTCACGCCCGAGAACGGTACCGACAATGGCAACACCTATGTGCCGGGTACGATCTATACGGTGCTGAAGACGACGGCGCCGGGTGACCTGACCTTCAATGGCGCGCTGGACGTGACCGACAGCTTCGCCTTCCTCAACTTCACCGGCAGCCACGATAACCAGAACCTGTATCTGACCAGCAGACTGTTGGCGACGACCTTCTGCCAGGCCGGTTCGGGCGCCAACCAGTGTGGAGCGGGCGACGCCGCCTTTGCCCTGGGCTCAGGCAATGGCGTGTTCGACGCCATGCTGGGTCTGGGCCATGACGATGTGGCGGGGGCGCTGGCGTCGATTTCGGACGAGGCCCATGCCTCGGTACAATCGGTCATCGACCAGACCTTCGCCCAGCTTGGCCGGACGCTGGCGGGCCGCGGCTCAGATGGCGTGGTGGCATTGAAGGCTGCCATGCAGCCGCTTGGCTATGCGGCGAGCCCCTCCGGCGCAGGTGCTGCCGCCATCAACGGCGCCATGCTCTCGCCCGTCCTGGCCTCTGCCTGGCTGACGCCGCTGGGCGGTCGGGGCCATGTGGCTGCCGATGCCAATGCGGCGGCGCTCGATTGGTGGCATGGCGGCCTTACCGGCGGCTATGAGGTTACTGGCGAGAATGTCCTGGCTGGCCTGGCCTTCGGCTACCAGCACGGTTCGGCTTCGGTGGCGGCCCGTCAGTCCCAGACCGCGCTCGACAGTTTCATGTTGGGCACCTATGGCGCCCTGACGGATGGTCCCAGTGCTCTCGCCGGCGCCCTTACCCTGGGCACCAGCCACGTCTCGACCAGCCGCACGGTGACGGTCGGCGGCCTGAGCAACGAAGCCCGCGCCGAATACTGGACCCAGTCGGTCGGTCTGTCGCTCGAGGCCTCGCATGACCTCGACCTGGGCAGTGGCACGACCCTGACGCCGCTCGCCACGCTCGACCTCGGCTGGTCCGGCCATGGCGGTTTCACCGAGACCGGGGCAGGCGCCTTCAACCTCACCGCTGCCGCCAAGGGCGCAATCTACCTCGATGCCGGGATCGGGCTGGGCCTCAGCCATGTGATCGAGATGGAAGACGGCGCGCTGACCGTCTCGGCCCGTGCGGCCTGGGAACATAGCTTTGCCGAAACACCTGGCCAGTCGATGACCTTTGCCGGCGGCACCACGCCCTTCGCCATCCAGGGGCCCTCGGCGGGCAGCGACCGTCTGCACCTCGGCGCCGGCCTCTCCTTCGACGCCAGTGACGGCCTCATGATGGACCTCAACTATGACGGCGGCTTCTCCGCCAGCGAACAGGTCCACAAGGCCAGTGCGTCCATCGGGGTTCAGTTCTGATTTTGGCAGCGGCGGCGGGTTCCGCCGCCGCAACGCGCGAGACAACACGCATGGCATGGCTCTACATCAAACTTCCCCGCGGCACCCTCAAGATCAAGCCGCGGTCGCACCTGCGCTCGGACGAAATGGCGCGCCGGGTGCCGGTTCTCGATCTTGGGCTGGTGATCCTGTCCTGGTGGAGCCGGGCTCGGATGGAGCGCGATCTGGCCGAACGTGGCGTTGGCGCCGCGCAGCCGCCTGCCTCCCCGCCAACCGGCAACGGACCGGCTCTTGATCTGGCGTCCCCCGAGACGCTCCCACATTTCTCTCATCCTGATTTTTCTGAAGGACGGTCCGATTGAGCACTTCCAAGACGAGCCTGTTGCCTGTTGCGCTCCTGGCGCTCTTCTCGATGCCAGCAGGGGCGCAGAGCCTTCCGGGGGGCGCAAGCGCGCTCAACGAAGTGCATGGTGACTGGGCGGTCGCCTGCGCTACCGAGGCCCAGACGGTGCGCTGTGCGCTCACCCACAGCCAGTTGAGCAATGATGCCAACCGCAGCCGGATCCTCGGCATCGAACTGGCGGCGGTCGATCCGGATGGGGCAATCAGGGGAGCCATGGTCCTGCCCTTCGGCCTGCGGCTCGACGCCGGGATCACCATCGCGGTCGACGAGCAGGCGCAGCACGCCGCCCGCTTCTCCACCTGCCTGCCGGTGGGCTGCATCGTGCCGCTGAGTTTCGACGCCGGAGTCCTGGCCGTGATAAAGTCGGGCAAGATCATGACGGTTACCGCGACGATCGACGACAGCGGCCAGGAGACCAAGTTCTCTGTCCCGCTCAACGGAATGGCCTCGGGCCTGGAGCGTATGAGCACGCTCGGAGGCGCCGCGCAGCCGCTCTGACTTCTCGTCGGCGGACCACCGATACTCACGCCCGCAGGGGGCAGTTACACGCCGCGCTGTGCGTCGATCGTTTGCTGCGCCGTCGCTCGCCTGATCAAGGGTTGGGTCACCCGTGTCCCTTCGCAGGAAAAGGACATCGAGTGACCGGTGTCAGGCGCTTGCCCCGCGATACCTCGCGAGGGTGGCGGTGGCATTCTCGTTGCGGGCGAGGTTTGCCACTTCGATGGGGACGACACGGCGTCCGACCGGCCAGAACGACAGGGCGGCCAGTTTGAACGCCTGGAGGCCAAACGGAATGCCGATCAGCGTGAGGCAGCAGAGGATGCCTGCGAACAGGTAGGCCAGGAACAGCACGATGCCGAAAGTGCAGGCCCAGATCACGTTGACGATGAAGCCGATGGTGCCGGTGACGGCGGTCGTTGCCGTCAGTCCCTTGTCATCAAGCTCCCGGACGTGAACCACCGTCCGACCGAACGGCCAGGCCGAGAGCGACGCCATCTGCAGGGCCGCTATGGTGAGGGGAATGCCGACAATGGACAGGGCGAAGAGGGCTGCGCCAATCAGCCAGAGCAGCGCGATGTACCAGCCGCCGAGGACGAACCAGATGATGTTGCCAGCGAAGCGCATTTTGTTTTCCCCAGGCGCGGAGGGCGCTGAAGATACATGGTGCTGCGCGGGGTTTCTGGCAAGCTGGACTAGGCTACCGCTTGCCCGGTGGAACGGCGCGCGTGATATCAATCACCTGAGCAGACGGGCCTTGAAGCCGAACGGTCGATTGAGCTCTGCGTTTCAATTCAAACACTTGAACATCCGGCAAGCTGAACCAACCGCTAGGTAAGCCGCTAAGAGATTCGACGTCGTTCGGCGACAGCACTATGTCCCGAGCAAGTTCTGCCTTCGACATCCCACTCTCAATCAGCGCCCGGAAAATATCGGCTAGTAATGAGGGCTTTTGGAGCGGCCATACATCATCATACGGCTCTCCCTTGGAATAGCCCTTAGCACTGTATGACTTAAACAGCCTGGTCGCAGTCTCTGAGGAGATAATTTCGAGCTGGCGGAGACGCATGATCTGCGCCTTCATAGATACTTTCCAACGGGTTTTCAGTCGCTCTAGACCCCACATGGTAGTGTCAGTGACGTCCAACGGAAATTGTGCTCCAGGAAGTAGGAAGGCGGACGCAAACCGATTGGCCTGGCTCTCGATAACCTCGAAATTTGCCGCTAGCTCTGCTTCGCTCACGTGGCGATGAAGAACGATATGTCCGAGTTCGTGCGCGCAGTCGAACTGGCGGCGAGCAAACGACTGCTTGTCATCGGCAATTAGCATGTAGGGCCGACCAGCACTGGCGTCCCACGTGCTGATCCCGTCTAGACGCGTTGTGTCCATTATCTCAGTCGCAACCACGATACCGTTACTTTCCAGTAGCGTAATCATGTTGGGTACCGGCTTTAGGCCAATCCCCCAGTGGTGGCGGAGCTGGGCGGCGACACCTTCGATGTCTTCTTCACGAAGCGATTTGAAGCCGACGCCGTTCGCGATGTCCGGGAGTGAGAGTGTAGGTAGGTGTGCGTAATGCTCAGCCACTTCCGTCACGTCCATTAGCCAGCGGAGTCGGACGGATTGCCGTTCTCTGTCTGCAACCAATGCAGAGGCAAAAGATCGAAAGAAGCCCGTTGTCGGCACAGCCGAGCGCGGGGTCAGAAAGTATTCTAAGGGGAGGGACAACGCCCTAGCGAGTTCGCTGACCGCCGCCGGCTCTGGCCAGGACTCACCGTCCTCCCAGCGCCCTACGGTGCTGGGCGCTCTCGAGAGCATGTCTGCCAGAGCTTTTCGAGACGTGATTCCACGAGCTAACCGGCCTTCCGCTAGCTTTGAACCAATGAACTCCGAAACCCCTGTTCTCACCTGCTACTCCTTACTATCAGGCGGCGACTACTCGCCGCTTTCGTCTTTCGCTCCCAGGTCTTTGCGGTTCCTAAATGACACCACATTGTCCTTGAGCCGGATTGGCACGTCTTGCCCCTTGCGCGCCCCATATCCTTCCAGGAATTGATTAATTTCCACTTGTGCCAAGTACTCGCTAATGATCGGGTCAGTCATGGCAACCGTGATTGACGCGATTTTGCCGATATCCCAAACGTCGCGCTGAATCATTACGAGGGCGAAGCGCCGCCTTGTCGAGAAGCCTTCCAGATGGTCCAAAAGGTCTGGGCCGAGTCCACGATTCATAGCGCACAAGAGCCGTCGGGATTGGTTCGGGCTCGGAAGATCATTACCGCTCCGGTGCGACGCGAACCCGATGTCGGTATTCCCGAAGCGAGCAACTGTTATGAACAGACGCCTGTCGGCAGTTTTGCCGTCGGCACTCGTCACCGAAATGGTGCCCACCAGTTCGCCGCCGTGCTTCACCGCGGTCTGGTCGAAAACCTCATCATAAACCTGGTGCCGTACCAAACCAGCCGCCTTGTGACCGCGCGCTAAACTCAGCCGGATCATCTCCGTCGATACGGCGGGTTCTAGCACCGATTTTTTCGCTTGAGCGGCCGCCAGTGGCAACCGCTCCTGCAGGTCCAAAAAGAACTCGCGACGGATGTCATTGCGAATGCCTGCCAGCAGTTCTTCACTACGGTCGAGATCGGACATGACGTACCCATATGTTGCACTAAGACGGATTTAGATCATGAATTTTTGCATTTTGCAAGATTGGTATGAAGAAAGGCCCGGGTTATCCCGGGCCTTCAAATGTCAGCGTGAGCCGACTACGGTGGTGGGTGGTATCGCCAGCGCTCAGGTTTGCCTTGGGACACGAAAATTCGTTTGTTAAATCAAAGGACTAAGAATCTAGTTCGCCTCAACTTGGCAGCGAAACACTCAACAGTTCGCCTCACTTGGAAAATGGAAGGCAACAATTCGCCTCAAGCTACTTTTTGGCGGCGGCACCGGCTTCTCCACATTGGCAGATGAGATCAAAGGCCGGTGGGGGCGGGTAGGGTGCCTGTCTCGCCAACGCGCAGTCGCGATCGGTGACCCCGGGGAGCGGTACCCCGGAAGGCAATGGCGCTTTAGGTTTTTGTAAAGTCGACTCGTCCATTCGGTGCGCCCCCCAAATCCTGGACGCGAGACGCCGATGCCAAAAGCCGCCCTGACCCCTCGAATGATTTCTGACTTCTGCCGCCTACGCTTGGTGGATGTCCTCGAGGAAAGCGAACGGTCTGCGGTGTGCCGGTACCTAACCGATCTCCTCGAACTCCTCGCGTTTCCGCCTTATCGGGGCAGGTGGATCGATTGGGCCGAGGTCGCCATTGTCGCGGGGATTGAGAAGGAGCGGCTGCAGGGGGCCCGTCACAGGCTACAGCCGGTGTTCGATGCCGTGTCCCGCGCGGTTGCCCTGCAGGATGTGGCTCCCGCGCTGAGAACTCCGCCCAAGGACATCGTGTCAGCCGATAGACCAGCCGTCCAATCTGGACGTTCGCGCCGGACCGAGTCTTCGCCGGTCGAGGCAACAACGCAGCGTAAGCGAGGGCCAAAGCCCAAGCTGATCGTTGAATATCCCGAACCACTGTGGACCGAGTGGGAGGAGCCGGAGACCCTTTCCGAGGCCCTCAACCTGCACATGCGGCGGCACGGCGACAGCGTGCGCCACTTGTTCCTCGCGCTCGATGCGAAAGGCGACGCCCGAGACCAGCGAACCCTGATGAAATGGTGCACCGGCCAGCTGGTCCCGCGCACCGTTCAGAGCTTGGCGGTCTTGGCGAAGGTGGAACGCCGCTATCGACTGCCTGACGGTTATTTCAAGTCGAAGATGCCGAACCGCGGGCGGGCTACCTACGGGCATGGCCTCGAGGGAATCTCCGCTCAAGAACGGCGTCGACTTGCGTGGCACCTGCCAGATGACTTCCTGAGCCGGTCAAAGGCTGAGCAGCAAGAGATTCTGACCTGGGTGCGTCGCG
>CBFGMY010000203.1:0-7152 GCA_965650055.1 uncultured Devosia sp. | reverse complement strand
ATGAGCAGGGTGCCGTAGAGCGGCACGACTGGAATGGCGGAGCTCGCCTGGGTCACCACGGCCTTGAGGGCGACGACGTGGGCGGCATGCTTGCCATGCTGGGCGCGGATGGCAGCGGCGGCGCGATCGAGGTCCGCCTTTGCCTTGCCCAGGGTGCCCTTGTGGTAGATGGGCCAGGTC
Organism: uncultured Devosia sp.; assembly: GCA_965650055.1. Taxonomy (GTDB): domain Bacteria; phylum Pseudomonadota; class Alphaproteobacteria; order Rhizobiales; family Devosiaceae; genus Devosia. The sequence goes on along the minus strand of CBFGMY010000203.1, from coordinate 6,972 downwards.
AGCTCGCTACCCAGGTAGGTGTAGTTGAGCGACAGGAAGCCCTCCGCCAGCACGCCGGCATCGGACAGCGCCTTGATCCACAGTTCCCAATCCTCGCCGCCCATGACCTTGACGGTCGCGGCGGCCTCTTCCTCGGTCGCGGGCTCGACCGAAATCTCGGAGACTTCGCCGGTACCGGTATTGAGGGTCTTGGAGGTGACGGTGCTGCCATAGGGCTTGATGGCGGAGCGGTAGGTGACGCCATCCTTGGGATCGGTGCGAACCGGGGAGGCGACGGAATAGACGATGAGATCGACCTGGCCGAGGTTTGCCTTGATGGCCTCGATCGCTTCGGCCTTGACGGCATCGGAGAAGGCATCGCCTTCGATGGTGACGGCCTTGCGGCCGGCGGCGCGGGCGCGATTTTCGAAGGCACGATTGTTGTACCAGCCGGCGGAGGCCGTCTTGCCCTCGGCGGGCGGGCGCTCGAAGGAGACGCCCACCGTGTCGGCATCGCTGCCAAAGGTGGTGACGATGCGCGAGGCGAGGCCATAGCCGGTCGAGCAGCCCAGGACCAGGACCCGCTTGCTGTTGGAGGGGACGGGGCCCTTGACCACGACATGATCAATCTGGCGCTGCACATTGGTGGCGCAGCCCACCGGATGGGCGGTGGTGCAGATGAAGCCGCGGATCTTGGGTTCGATGATCATGGGAAGACTCCTCGATTTTGTTCAAGGCAATAGCCGGAATGGACGCGCAAGGCTAGCCGGGTGGCGATAGCGGGTTGAGCGCACTCGCGTTTGCGTGATCGCGAGGCGTTGCGTATGAGTTTGGCCACCATTGGCACTGCGAGTCTGTCTCCCATGAGTTTTGTGGATCTCCCCCTCCCCAACCGGTCAATCGCGCTGGCGGGGCGCCCTGTTGCAGCCCCGGCGGCCATGCTGTTCACCATCGTCATGCTGGCGGCCTTGGCGATCGGCCTTGGCATCTGGCAGGGGCCGGGCCTGTGGCGCGATCTGCAGATCAGCCAGAATCCGATGCCCCTGCCCAATGGCCAGGTGCTGGATGGCGAGTGCAATACGCGGCGCGGCCTGACCGATTGCGAGGCGCGACTGGTCTATGACTATAACGGGCAGAGCTATGACACGCATGTGTCCCTTGCCTTCCTCGACTTTTCGAGCAGCGACTATGAAGTCGATGTGGTGATTTCCCGCGGCAAGCCGGAGCTGGCAACGATCAGCCTGGGGCTGGACATGCTGTGGAACCGGCTGGCCGTGTTCGCCGTGTTCATGCTGGTGTTCGTCGGCGGCCTGGTGGCCGTGATCTGGGGCGCGTGGCAGGCCGGGCGGGCCAACCGGGCGGCCGCGACACCGGGGCGGTTGAGCGTGGTTCCGGTCGAGGTGGCCGGGGTCGACAAGAAGCGCGGCGCCGGTTTCGTGAGCTATTTTTCGACCGAGAACGGCAAGCGCAAGGGCAATGTCGTGCGCACCCGCTTTGCTGCCGGGCAGGCGCCGCTCATGGCGCGCGATGCCAAGGGCAAGACATTTGGCGTGGCGGTCAAATCCGAGCATATCTGGCTGCCGGTGCTGCTCGACAGCGGGCTGGAGCGGCTCGAATTGAACGATGCGGAGCGGCAGCTGGCGCTTTCGACGTTCGATGTGGAGCAGGAAGGGCGCGGGGGCCTCGCCGCCAACGCCCCGGCCAAGCCATCGGCCGGACGCAGGGCGCTGCGCGGACTATTGGCCGGCGTGGGCGTGCTGGTGCTGATGATCGGGGGCCTCGTGGGCTATTGGGTCTATTACGTCACCAGCGGCGGCGATGCGTTTGAATCGCTGGGCATGGAGATCAACAACATGATGCCCGAGCCGCTGAACCTGTGGGGTTGCGAGCAGCTCGAGGCCCGCTTTGGCGACGGAAGGGCACCCTATGGTTGCACGGCCGACGACTATACGAGCTGGAAGACGGCGACCACCAAGACCAAGTCCTAGAGCGGTTCCAGCGCCCGTCCGGCCGGAAAGATGCCGGACATGACGGTGAAGCCGGGAATGCGCCGGACGCGGTCGGTCCAGCGGCGGAGGGCGGGATAATCCTGGCGCGAAATGCCGCCCTCTTCGCTGAGCATGACATAGGGGAAGCAGGCGATATCGGCGGTGGTGGGGTGCGCGGGCGAGCAGAGCCAGTCGCGGCCCTCGCGCTCGCCGAACCACAGATGCTCGTCCATCAGCCGGAAGATGCGGTGGGCGCCGGCCTGGGCCTTGGGGATGTCGAAATCGTAGAAGAAGCCCAGGGCCAGGCGCGCCGCCGAGGCGGTGGAGGTGATGTCGTCGGCAACGGCATGCCAGCGCAGGATTTCTGATGTGATCGCGGGATCATCGGGGAACCACAGGCCGGTCTCATCATATTTCCTGGCCAGGTAGGCGAGGATGGCGCCCGAATCCGAGAGGGTCAGGTCACCGTCCTGCAGCACCGGAAGCTGGCCGAAGGGATTGAGGCGCAGGAACCAGTCGGCCTTGTGCTGGCGGCCGGGATAAAAATCGACGGGCACGATGTCATAGCGCAGCTTGAGGATGCTCATCAGCAGGCGGAGCTTGTAGCAGTTCCCGGAGAGTTCGAAGTCGTAGAGGGTGATCATGGTCGAGAGGCCCAAAGTTTGCGCCTCCCTCCCCCTTGAGGGGAGGGATTGAGGGAGGGGGTGGTTCTATGGGCCACCGATGGACCCCCACCCTCGTTCCCTCCCCTCAAGGGGGAGGGAGGCGATATCTGCGAGACCGGTGCCACGACCTCGTGGTTCGACAGGCTCACCATGAGGTCTGCTGGGAGGATTTCCATCATCAAATATCCAGCACCAGGCGCGCCGATTTTGCCCGGCTCACGCAGGTCATCATGCAGCTGTTGGACGCCTTTTCGGAATTGTTGAGATAGACGTCCTGGTGATCGACTTCGCCTTCGATGACCGTGGTGAGGCAGGTGCCGCAGGCGCCCTGTTCGCAGGAGCTGGGGACGGTGAGGCCGGCGTCGCGCATGACTTCCATGATCGTCTTGCCCGCGGGCACATGCAGCGTCATGGCGGAGCGAGCCAGTTCGACCTCGAAGGATGAGGAGTTGTCGATGACCTTGTCGTTCTTGAAGTATTCGAAGTGGATCGCCTCTTCCGGCCAGCCCTGGGCGGCGGCGGTGTCTCGCACGGTTTCGAGCATGGGGCCGGGGCCGCAGACATAGACATGCTGGGCCATGCTCCACTGGCCGAGGGCCGACGCGATGGTGGTGCCGATTTCGGCCCGGGGCAGGCCGGTGTGGAAGATCACCTTGCCATGCAGGGCTTCCAGCTCGGAGCGGAAGGCGACGGTTTCGCCGGCGCGGGTGAAATAGTGCAGCTCATAGGGCAGGGCGGACTTGTCGAGGAAGCGGGCCATCGACAGCAGCGGCGTGATGCCGATGCCGCCGGCGATGAGCACGGTGCGGGTCGCGTCGCGGCGCAGCGGGAAATTGTTGCGCGGCTCGGAGATGGAGAGCAGGTCGCCCTCGCGGACGGTTTCAACGAGCACCTTGCTGCCGCCCTTGCTGGCGCTCTCGGCCTTGACGCCGATGATGTAGCTCATCAGTTCGCCCGGGCCGTTGGTGATGGAATATTGCCGGGTCATGCCATTGGGCAGGTGAATGTCGATATGGGCACCGGGCTGGAAGGTGGGCAGGTGGCCGTCGCGGGCAGCAAGTTCGAAGCCGATGACGCCATCGGCGCTGGTCCATTTGCGCTTGACCACCACGGTGATGGTGTTGCCGCGCGGAATGGCGATATCGGGCATGGTCGAGAGCTCGGCCGAGACCTTGTCGAAGGCTGGTTGCAGCGGCGTGGGGGCGGGCTTTTTGCGGGCGGCGCGTTCGAGGCGGTCGCGCAGCTTGACCAGGGTTTCGTTGTAGTGGCGGAGGGTGGCTACGGGCTCGGCGGGGTGTTCGGCGAGCAGGCCCCGGATGACGGCGCGGCCGGCATCGACGGGCTGGACGAAGTAATAGGTGCCGCCGAAGCGGACGGCGAGGCCGGGAAGCTGGTCGGCGGGTTGATCATCGGGCGCGAGGCGAACGAGCGCGGCCAGCACATCCTCGGGAGCGGCATTGACCGGCATGGGGCGCAGGGGGAACCAGTCGGGACCCTCGGCGCCGGCGAAGGGACGGAAGGCCTGCTCGTCATTGGCTGCGGACCAGATCAGGCCATAGGCCTCGCGCACCGGATAGGTGCGGTTCTGGATGCGGCGGGCCGGCGCGTCGGCGGGGTGGGCCGGGATATAGGTGCAGCCGGCGGAGCGGTTGGCATAGCGCCAGCCGTGATATTGGCATTTGAGCTCGCCGCCTTCGTTGATGCCGATCGAGAGGCGCACGCCGCGATGGAGGCACCGGTTTTCCCAGACGTTGACATTGCCATCATCGGCCCGCCAGACGGCAAGCTCGCGGCCGAGCAGTTGTCCGGCATAGACGTGGCGAAAGGGCAGGTCGTCGGAGCTGGCGATGGGATACCAGGTGGGATCGGCGAGGGAGAGGGTCATGGTTGATCCGCGATGGACTGGGATCGCGCCACGATCGGAAGGCTATGACAGGCAACCCTGGCGTACGGGGCAGCATAATTTTGCAGTTTGGGCCTCCCTCCCCCTTGAGGGGAGGGAACGAGGGAGGGGGTGGTGCGGTTGGTCACCGATGGACCCCCACCCCCGGCCCCTCCCCTCAAGGGGGAGGGGAGGAATGGAGCCGCAAGTTCAGCGACCGGCCACATCTTCAGCCCGCCATCGGGATGACGCCGTAGGTGATGCCTTTCTGGCTGAGCCAGCGGCGGTAGGCGATGGCGGATTTGTCGGCGCGGATCGGGGTCTCGGACCGAGGGTCGAGAGGGAGCCGCTTGGGATACTGGTTTTCGAGGATGGGCTTGTCCTGGCCGAAAATGGTCTGCTGGAAGCGGCGCAGGTCGGTGATCGATGAGGTCGAGTCGATCATGGACTGCAGCAGGTGCGCGCGGCAGCGTTCCTCGGTCATCGGCTGGAGGAAAATGGCGATCACGTCGCGGCGCGTCTCGTCCTCGGGGCAGGATTTGTAGAGCACCGAGCAGAAGGGGTGGGGCACGCGATAGACGTATTCGACTTCCATGGGTTCGGTGGCAGATTTGGCGGCGCGGGGCTGGATGAACTTGCAGCGGGTGGCCAGCACTTCGTCGCGCTCCTCGGACACCTCGACGTCGTATTCCTTGACCTCGGTATGGGGTTCGGCGCCCAGGATATCGGTGTGGACATAGGGGAAGTGGCCCATGTCGAGAAAGTTCTCGACCGCGCGCGGGGCGGAGACATGGATGCCGATGGAGCCGCAGCTCATGTTCTTGCGATCGGGCTCGGCATATTCGGGGATGGGGAACAGCTTGGCGGGCGGATTGCCCAAGCTGGTCCAGATATAGCCGTAACCTGTGATGGTGGGGAGGCGATCGAGGATGGTTTCGGCGTCGACCTCGTCGCCCTGCTCCTCATCGGCGCGGCGCCAGACGACCGGATTGCCATCGCGATCGCGCGTGAGGGCGATGGGGGTATCGAGCAGCAGGGTGGTCTCGACAAGGCCGGGCGCGATTTCGTCGGTGGCAGCGATGACCTGCCAGAGGTCGCGGGTGGTGGGATCGATGGACGGCATGGGGTGGTCTCAACTGTTGGAATGAGCATAGGCCGGTGTGTCGGTCATGTCATTCCCGTGAAAGCGGGAATCTCCCCTGCATGGGAATGAGATGGTGGGTTGCCGCCGAGGCCCTTGAGACCTCATGGTGAGCTTGTCGAAGCAGGAGGTTGGGCACGGCTATGTTGCCACGACCTCGTGGTTCGACAAGCTCACCATGAGGTCTACTTGCAATGCAGGGCAACGAGGCACAGCGGTTTCCGGCTGCGACTTTGGAACAAAAAGTGGCGTCTGCGCTCCGCAATGCAGGCGCGAGCGAGCCGTCGCTTGCCGCGGCGGTGCGGGCGATGCTGCATGCGTCGCTGGTGGGTGTGGACAGCCATGGCGTGCGGCTGACGGAGCACTATTGCACCATGCTGGCCGGGGGACGGCTGAACAAGGATCCGCAACTCAAGGTCGATATTCGCGCGGCAGGCTCGGCCATGGTGGATGGCGATGATGGCATGGGACACTACGCGGCCTACAAGGCGGTGGAGGTCGGCATCGAGCTGGCGCAGCAGGCCGGGGTGGGTGCGGTCGGGATTGCGCATTCCTCGCATCTGGGGGCGGCGGGCGCCTATGCGCTGGCAGGGGCGGAGCGAGGCTTTGTCACCTTCGCCACGACCAATACCGATTCCATGGTGGCCCTGTTCGACGGAGCCTCGCGCTTTCATGGCACCAACCCGCTGGCTTTCGCCGCGCCGGTGCCGGACAGCAAGCCGTGGCTGCTCGATATGGCGACGTCGTCGATCCCGATGAACCGGGTGCTGCTGCATCGCTCGCTGGGGCTGGAACTGCCCGCTGGCGTTGCGGCTGACCGGGAGGGGGCGGTGACCACCGATCCGCAGGCTGCCGATATGCTGCTGCCGCTGGGCGGCGCCGAATATGGCTATAAGGGCGCGGCCCTGGCGGGGGTGGCGACGCTGTTCTCGGCGCTGCTGACCGGGACGACGCTCGATAGCGATTTCATCCCGATGTATGGCGGGCCGGGCGGGGATATCTCGACGCCACGCAATATGGGGCATTTCGTGCTGGTGATCGACCCGGCCAAGTTTGTGGGGCGCGAGCTGTTTGGCGCGATGATCACGCGGTATCTCGCCAGCCTGCGCGGCGCGGCGGTGCGTGACGGCGCGGAGCGGGTGATGGCGCCGGGCGATCGGGAATGGGAAGAGATGGCGCAGCGCCAGCAGGCGGGCGTGCCTGTCGACCCGGACACGGTGCGGTTCCTGGGGCTTTAGGTCAGCTTCTCGGTTGTCTCGCGTGTGGGGAGGGAGGGTGCTGACTGGGAGATCGGTGGTAGGGGAAGGCCCCCTCACC